>CAZAUL010000006.1:0-31799 GCA_964488545.1 uncultured Gammaproteobacteria bacterium | reverse complement strand
TAGAGCGTTTCATTGACATTGAAAAGGTCACAGGTTCAAGTCCTGTCGAGTCCACAGCATTAACTATGAATCAATCGTTTTTTGTTTCAACTACCACTACATACCCTCGATAGGGTGGGTGGTTGATTGGTCAAAGCACCCCCGCCCAAACGGGGGATTTTTTTTGACTATCGATTTTTTACTATTTCAGTTATTATAGACACATATGGAAAACAATAAACTCGGAGAACTGCGTCATTCATGCGCGCACCTCCTTGCTGCCGCGATTATGAATATTTGGCCACACGCAAAGAGGACGATTGGACCTGCAATTGATTCCGGATTTTATTATGACTTTGACTTTGGCGATACTAAAGTATCAGAGGAAGACTTTCCCAGAATCGAGCAGGAGATGAAAAGGCTTGTTAAGTCGTGGAAGTCATTTGAGCGTAAGGAGTATAACGCTGACGATGCAAAGAAGCAGTATCCTGGCAATGAATTTAAACATGAATTAATTGAAGAATTTACAGAGGGAGGAACAAAAAAAGTAAGTTTCTATGTATCCGGAGAATTTAGTGATCTATGCAAGGGTGGTCACTGTGAGCACCCAGACAAGGAAATAAAGCATTTTAAACTACTTTCTGTTGCTGGAGCCTACTGGAGAGGAAGTGAAAAAAATAAAATGCTGACGCGCATTTATGGAACGTGTTTTTTTACCAAGGAAGAGCTTGACGCATACTTAACCATGCTGGAAGAAGCAAAAAAACGAGATCATCGCAAACTAGGCAAGGAACTTGATCTTTTTTTTATTGATGAAGTTGTGGGAAAAGGATTAGTAATGTGGTTGCCAAAGGGAACAATTGTCCGTGATATTATCGAAAATTTGGCTCGTAAAATGGAGGAGGAGTCAGGCTATCAAAGAGTAGTTACTCCACACATAGCTAGAGAGGAATTATTTCTTACATCCGGCCATCTTCCGTACTACAAAGACAGTATGTATCCACCGATGGTGATGGATGATGGTACTTACTATCTGAAGGCTATGAATTGTCCGCATCATCATAGAATTTTTTTACACGGTATACGCAGTTATCGTGAGTTGCCACTGCGACTTGCAGAATATGGTACATGCTATCGAAATGAACTTTCCGGTACGCTTTCAGGTCTTTTGCGGGTACGAGCTATGGCTATGAACGATGCACATATGTACTGTACCAAAAGCCAAATAAAAGAAGAGTTTGCTGGAGTTTTACGTCTTACCATGAAATATTTTGAAATTTTTGGACTAAAAGATTACTGGTTTAGACTATCAAAGTGGGATCCAAAAAACAAAGAAAAGTATATTGATGAACCGGAAAATTGGAACTTTGCAGAACAGGTACTTCGAGAAGTTCTTATTGAAATGAAAGTTCCCTTTAAAGAAGCAGAAAACGAAGCTGCATTTTATGGTCCTAAAGTAGATGTACAGTTCAAATCTGCGGTAGGTCGTGAAGAAACTATGTCAACGATTCAGCTTGACTTTGCAGCAAAAAAGAGATTTAACTTGTCCTATATCGACGAGTCAGGTAAACAAAATACTGACGTATTTGTTATTCACAGGGCACCATTATCTGTCCATGAACGGTTCTTGGCTTTTTTACTGGAACACTATGCTGGAAAGCTTCCTGTTTGGTTGTCGCCGGTTCAGGTTGAGCTACTTCCGGTAAATGATTCACATGGAGATGCCGCTCATAAAGTAGCTTTGCAACTGCGCAAGGCTGGAATACGATCAGAGGTAAATATACATGCAATGACACTAGGGAAAAAGATACGTGCGGCGACCTTGAAAAAAGTACCCTATATGGGTATAATGGGAGACAAGGAAGCATCGCATCAAAATCTCACTGTCTCTGTTCGTTCACGAGACGGCAAAGAACACGGTGCAATGACTGTTGAAGAATTTATTACAATGATTCAAAACGATATTGAGAAGCACGTCTAACAGATACCACCACAAACCAACTCATAAGAAGTTCTATATAACCAACTGGCGAATTGAAGCCACAGAACTTCGTGTTATTAACGACAAGGGAGAACAGGTGGGAATCTTAAGCAAACAAGATGCTCTCGCGAAAGCACAAGAACAGGGAATTGATTTGGTGCTTATTGCTGAGCATGCTACACCACCAGTTGCAAAGATTATCGATTTTAAGAAATTTTTATACCAGGAAGAAAAAAAGCAAAAGGAAGCGCGCAAAGGAATTAAAAAAGGAGTGGTAAAAGATTTAAAGTTATCACTCTTTATCGGACCTGCAGATCTAGAACGACTGCTTAAGCGGGCTACCGAATTTTTAAAGGATGGCAACCAGATTAGATTTAACCTTGGTCTACGAGGACGCGAAATGGGTAAGGGTCAGATGGCTTTTGACCTTATCAACTCGTGCATTGCAAAACTTGGAGACGTAAATGTTGCCAAGCCTCCTAAGCTAGAAGGAAGGGTTGTGCGTGCGGTTATAGCTAAGAAAAAGTAGTCGTTTTAAAAAAACGCACTTGCTGGCAGAACTTGTTTAGTATATAATACATACTTAGCATTAATTAAGAAATATATGAAAGTTAAAACAAAAACACGAAAATCTGCTGCAAAGCGATTTAAAGTAACAAAAAACGGAAAGGTTCTGCATAGATCGCAGAATTTTAGGCATCTACGCACTGCAAAAGGAAAGCGAAATCTTAGACGATTAAAGACTGTTAAAACACTCACTGGTCGATTTGCTTCAAAAGTTAAAAAAATGATGGGTCTTAAATAACCATATGGTACGAGTAAAAGGAGGCGTCCATACACGCAGAAAACACAAGAAGACACTGAAACTGGCTAAAGGATACTGGATGACGCGCCACAAGCAGTTTAAGAAGGCAGAAGAAGCAGTTCTTCATGCCGGTGAGTATGCCTATATGGGACGGAAATTAAAAAAACGAAATTTTAAAACATTGTGGATTGTACGCCTTAACGCCGCCATGCGAACTCTTGGTGCAACATATAAAACTCTTGCCACCATGCTTAAGGCTAAGAATGTCGGGCTTGATCGCAAAGTACTTTCTCAGATTGCGATTGACTACCCAAAGACATTCGAACAGATAGTGAAAAAAATTCAGTAAATCTCCTTTCACATTTGACCATTTTGCTATACAATACTGTATTGGCTATGGATATTACGCATATACAAAAGGATTTTGAAGGTAAACTTGCACTTGTTGACTCCATCAGTTCACTGGAAGATCTAGAAGTTCATTATCTAGGGAGAAATGGTGTAGTCAACGAGCTTCTGGCCAGAATGAAACAACTACCTTTTGAAAACAAAAAGGAAGCTGGTTTGTCAATAAATACACTTAAGCGTTTTATTGGAGAGTCAGTAAAAATAAGAAAAAATCAAATTTTAATTGAGTCCGGACAAAATACACAGATTGACGTAACTCTACCTCCACCTGAAAAGTCTTCAGGGTCACTTCACCCCATCACCATTGCAGTAAACGAAATTACAGCAATCTTTAATAAGATAGGGTTTATCCGTATGTCATATCCCGAAGTGGACTGGGAACATTATGCTTTCGAGGTCTTAAATATGCCGGTAACACACGCCGCGCGAGATGATTTTGAAACAACATTCCTGAGCGGCGCACCGCATAAGACAATGGGTAAAATGGTGCTCACGCCCCATACATCTAACGGACAGGTACGAGAAATGGAACGACTTGCCAGTGTTCCACCAATACGAATGATAAATGTAGGTAAGTGTTATCGACCCAACTGGGATGCCACACATACACCAATGTTTCATCAGTTCGAAGGACTGTGTGTTGACAAAGACATAACCATCGCACATTTAAAAGGAACTCTTGATTTTTTTGTGAAAGCATATTTTGGTGAAAATACAGAGGTGAGACTGCGACCGCATCATTTTCAATTTACCGAACCATCCTTTGAAGTTGATATTACCTGCACAATGTGCAAGGGTACAGCACTGTTAGGTGATAAAAAATGCAATATATGCAAGTCTGGCTGGCTTGAACTTGGGGGGACTGGCATGGTACATCCAAATGTATTAAAAGCTGGCAAAATCGACCCACAGGTCTACTCTGGTTGGGCATTTGGATTTGGCATAGAGAGAGTCAATATGATGAAGTACGCTATTGATGACATACGCAGTTATTACAGTGGCGATCTTCGGTTTTTAAGTTTATTTTAACTATGAATATCAAAATTACACATAGTTGGCTACTTGACCATCTTGATACTGATGCTGATCCGAAAGAAATTCAAAAGTATCTGTCGTTATGTGGACCATCAATCGAACGCATTGAACAAATAGGAGGCGAAACAGTGTATGACATTGAAATCACTACTAACCGCATCGATACAGCATCCGTATATGGTATTGCACGTGAAGCAATGGCAATACTGCCGATGTTTAAAAAAAAAGCCATTTTAAAAAAGCTTCAACTTGTTGACGATATCAAGCCTCCGGGACAAATAGTACCAATTACTATACAAGACAATGATGGCGTTTGTCGTAGAGTGCTCGGTGTTGTTCTTGAAATTCCCCAAGGTATTCAAAAGTCGCCTCAATATATCATCGATAGATTATCAGCTTGTGGTATACGGTCACTCAACAATCTTGTAGACATTACAAATTATGTCATGCTCGAAGTTGGACACCCAACCCATGTCTTTGACTATGATCGTATAACGTCCCACACGCTTATAATCCGCAAGGCACATAAAGGTGAAAAAATCGTTACACTAGACGAAAAAGAATATTGTCTTGATGACTCTGATATCATCATTGATGACGGTACAGGTCGTGTCATCGATCTTCCCGGTATTATGGGCACAGCAAATAGCGTCGTGACTTCAGACACAAAGCGTATATTGTTTTTCATCGAGTCAAATGATCCAGTAAGCATACGGCGTACTTCTATGCGGTATGGCATACGCACTATGGCCTCCACAATCAACGAAAAGAATCCGGATTCAGAACTTGCAATGACAGCACTTCAACGAGGTATTGCGCTCTATGAAAAAATTGCAGGCGCAAAACGCATAAGTGAATTAATTGATATATATCCCTCCAAACCAAAACAAGTTGTCATTACTACTTCTCCATCATTTATAAGCAGAAGAATTGGTATTGAGATACCTGTAAATACAATTGTTTCCATTTTGCAAAATCTTTCATTCGAGGTACAAGTAACAAACAACAAGGAGCTTACTATACTAGTTCCAACCCATCGCATTACCGATGTAACCATACCGGAAGACATAGTTGAAGAGGTGGCACGCGTGTATGGATACTTTGCTATACCTACTAAACTTCAGCCACCACAGTATGTAGCTCAACCCCACAACACAGAAGCACTTTTTACTTATCAATATATAGCAAAATTATTTTTGAAGCATAGTGGTTACCATGAAGTAATGAACTACTCAGGAGTATCACTTGAATTACTTACAAAGTTCGGAGACAATAAAGACAACTTTCTTTTTATCACCAACAGCATTTCGGAAGAAATAAAATATCTTCGGCAGTCGCTTATTCCTTCACTGGTACGTAATGTTGTGCAGAATATTGGATTTCATAAGGATATACGCATGTTTGAACTCGCAAAAGTATATGTTCCTACAAAAGAAAATCTACCCAAAGAACGTTTTATATTATCACTAGTATCAACTGTATCGCTTGATGATCTAAAGTTGGCAATGTGTGGTCTTATGCAAGAACTCAACATTCCTTATGAGCTAATACCGTCCCAACAAAGCGCTTATTTGTTATCAACAGTAGCTGGAAACATAATGTCGGGAGGAGACAAAATTGGAGTGTATGGACAAGTTAAAAATCTCTATACGGCAAATCTTGACCTAACTGCTCCTGTGTATGTAGCGGAGCTTGAATTTGAACCTATTATGCTTTCTGCACGACAGATGCCAGTATACAAGCCATATAGTCAGTATGCAGTTATCACCCAAGATATTACGGTTCAAAAAAATCAACCTTATTCCCAGATGGCAAAGAAAATATCACAAGTATCACCAATACTTGCTCACTGTTCAGTCAAAGATCAGTATAGGAATTCGATCACATTACGGCTTCAGTTTACCGACACCAAGCGGAACATTTCTATTGAAGAAGTAAAAAAAGAGATAGAAAAAATAAAATCTGTATTACAATAAAAGAAAGAGTGATTATTATAAATTTCATTTACATTAAGAGCGCAAGGCCCACTTCTGAGAACTAAAGTGGGATACGAGGATGTGAGGGTTGTAGCAATACAACAATCGGACCACATGTCAACGGTACACATGTGAGTATCTGCGGAACCTCACGCATAGGTGTTGGTGCCACCTTTGAAATGGAAAAATGTTTCGCAAGAAACACACAAAACCATTTTCATCTGCACATCACTCTTCATGATTATGATGAGGCATTAATGCTTCATTCCTATTTATATATAGTTTGCATTTTTTTATTCTATGTGTGGAATATTTGCTGTGACGTCTGATCCAAAAAATCAGGCTGCTCAAACTGTGTTAGATGGATTAAAGAAACTTGAATATAGAGGGTATGATTCGTGGGGTATTGGTTTAAAAAACAATAATACTGTTCAGATTGAGAAACATATTGGAAAAATTGGTTCAGCTAAAACTACACTTCCGTCTGGAAGTCTAGCAATAGGTCATACGCGCTGGGCAACACATGGAGGTGTAACCGATGCAAATGCACACCCACATCTTGACTGTACCAATGCAATATCTGTAATTCATAATGGCATTGTAGAGAACTACCAAGAACTAAAAACAGAACTTGTGAAAAATGGTCACACATTTAGTTCTGAGACCGATACCGAAGTTATTGCGCATCTTATTGAAGAGGAAAGAAAGAACAAAGATTTGCTTCAGGCGGTGATTACATCTTTTAAAAGGCTTATTGGTTCAAATGCGATTACTGTACTTGATGCAAAGTCAGCTTCAATCGTCGCCTGTCGAGATGGATCGCCCCTTGTAATTGGTTATGCTAATTCAAGTATATATTTAGCATCAGATGCAACAGCACTTCTAACCCACACAAACAAAGTTCATTTTATGCACGATGGGGAGGCTGCATTATTACATCAAACTACAGTAGAAGTATATGATATTGTATCTGAACAAAAAAAGGAGGTAGTGCCACAGGTATTAGACTGGAAGGCTCAAGAGATTGAAAAGGATGGACATCCCCATTTTCTTATCAAAGAAATTCTTGAACAATCTCAAACAATACCATTTGCTCTCAGTCAACCTAAAAAGAATATGGTACCTCTGCTTGAAAAACTAAAAAGTACCAATAAGGTTGCAATGGTTGGTTGTGGAAGCGCTTACTTTTGTGGACTTCTTTCCTCCTACTATTTTGCAGCAAGTGGTATTGAAACACGCACCTTTGGAGCATACGAATTTGAACCATTTTGTGCATTTCTTGACAAGAAATCCATTCTTTTTGCAATTTCACAAAGCGGAGAGACCGCCGACACACTGCTTGCTGTAAAAACCGCAAAAAAAAGAGGCGTCACTATTGTGGCATTAGTCAACTCAAAAGGTTCAACTCTTGAGCGTCTATCTGACTTTGTGCTTCCGATGAATGTTGGTCCTGAAATTGCAGTAGTCTCAACCAAAGCATTCACCGCGCAGCTTGCAACCATGCTTGCTCTTAGCAGAGATATTCCGGATGCAAATCTGAAAGATTTTAAATCGCAACTTACAACATGGATTCATTCAAACAAACTATCAGAGTCAGTATTGGATTTATCAAAAAAAATGCTTAATGACGAACATGTGTATGTTATTGGTAAACATGAAATGTACCCCGCAGCACATGAGTTTGCGCTAAAGCTAAAAGAAACAAGTTATATTCATGCCGAAGCTTTTTCCTCTGGCGAACTTAAACATGGAGTAATTGCGCTTATACAAAAAAATACACCCTGCATAGTTCTTACTTCTGATACGCCAATTTTGAAAGAGGTTATATCTTCTGCAATAGAGCTAAAAAGTAGAGGTGCGTTTATTATTGGGGTTGGACCGATACACAATGAAGCGTTTGATTACTGGATAGAAACGCCGCAAACAGATGCTTCCTACACAGTATTTTATAACGTATTGGTTGGCCAACTACTTGGTTACTATTTAAGTATTGGTCGAGGCGCGGATCCAGATAAACCACGTAATTTAGCTAAAAGTGTCACAGTGAAATGAGATGGGTCACAAAGTAATCACTGGTGTGGGAGTAGTTGCAGTGGTTGGGGTTGGCTCTGGCGTTGGTTCTGAGTAGTCCCAGGGTTTATTGACACCAAATTTTATTGCACTTTCACCTGTCTTGTCCTTTTCATTGGTCGCTCTAACCTTAAGTTCATATGCTCCATCTTTTGCCACTGAAAGTGTTTCTTCAAAATCCTGCTTATTCTCATTATAGTTTTTCACTTCGCTGTTGTTTAAAAATATTTTTATATTTTTTAAGGGGTGTAATGACGTCGTACGAATACGTACTGTGAATGTTTTGTCTGATATGGTTGAGCGGTCAGAAATATTTCGTATCGATACAACTATGTCTTCTGATCTATTATCCGAAACCTCTGTTGGACATTTCCACTTATCGTCACCCTGTTCGCCCCTCCACGAATCAATACCTTCCTGCCATCTGTTCTTACCATCAAAAGATACTGGGTCGCTTTCAGCGACAACATAGCAGTCCTTTTCTTCAAAATTTCCTGTTTTAATTTCTATATCGTTGGCAAGTTTACCGTTTGACTTAGATACACGAACACGTTTATAAAAGGATGAGGTATCCTTCGGTTCGGTGCCTTCAATAAAATATTCTGAGCGTGTAGGTATTCCATCTTTAGGTAATCCTCCAAATAACGAATCTACTGTAAGAGCTTTGACTTTTTCAGGTTTTTCTATAATTCCATCTTTATACTTTTTAAGAAGTTCGACCATAAGGTTGTGCCAAATTGGTGATGCTCCGGTAGCACCTGAAGCTACACGTGGGTCCATAGCAGTATTGTCATTGTTGCCCACCCATACACCAACCGTTATGCCATTGGTGTATCCAACAGCCCAGTTGTCACGTTTGTCATTGGTGGTACCTGTTTTAACGGCAACTGTTTTGCCAGGAATATGGAGGTATGAATTTGTCCCAAATGCATCTGAACGTGCAGTGTTGTCTGAAAGAATGTGTGAAATAAGAAATGAAATTTCAGGTGAAAATACGCGTGTTTCTTTGCTAGGTCTGGACTTATAAAGTGTTCTATTATTGTAGTCTTTGATCTCTGTTACCGAAATGGGTTCCTTACGGACACCCCCCCTGGCAAAGACTGCAAACGAATTTGTTAGATCCAGAAGTGACACTTCTCCGCCTCCGAGCGTTATAGAAAGTCCAAATCTTTTCAGATTTTCTTCTGTAGGTGCAAGTGAGTGCATACCCATAAGATCTGCTCGCTTTAAGAAGTCTGGTATGCCAACAATTGAGACAAGCTTAACTGCAGGAATATTTAGTGAGTTAGCAAGTGCAAATCGTAGCTGCACAGGTCCTTTAAATTTTCCATCATAGTTAACTGGTATGTAATCAGGCTGGTTTTTTACTGGAAAAACTGTTTTAACATCCATAAGCATTGTTGCAGGTGTGTAGCCTTTTTCAAGGGCGAGTGCGTAGGTAATAGGCTTTACTGCGCTCCCTGGTTGTCTGAGGGAAGTAGCGGCATTATAGTTGCCATATTCCTCGTCATTGTAGTCATATGATCCAACCATAGCAAGCACTTCATCTGTTTGAGAGTCAAGTACAACCACCGATCCGTTGCCTACTTTAAAATCCTTAAGTGACTCTATTTCGTCCTTCACAATTTTTTCTGCTTTTTGCTGGGCTTCAAGAGATAGTGTTGTTTTTATTTTAAGTCCCTGATCAAGAATTTTTGTACCAAACTCTTTTTCTACAAACTCTTTAACATAAAAGACAAAGTGCGGCGCATTAATGGACATTCTTGATTTTGAAAATGTAAGTTTTGGAAGCCTGGCTAACGCATCCTTTTCTTGCGCAGGTGTAATATATCCGTCTTCACGCATGCGTCTCAGTACATCTTTTGTGCGGGTTTGCCAGGCATTTTTTTCACCGATAAAAGGTGAGTATCGGCTGGGGCTCTGTGGAAGGCCGGCTATAAATGCGGACTCTACGAGTGATAGCTTTGAGGGTTCTTTATTAAAGTAACCTTTTGACGCAGATCCAACACCGTAAAAACTACCCCCGTAGGGTGAGTCGTTCAAATACATTTCGAGGATTTGATCTTTTGAATATTTACGTTCGACTGCAATGGCGAGAATAATCTCCTTAATTTTGCGTATTGCTGTTTGTTGAGAGTCAAGTAACGTGTTTTTGATAAGTTGCTGGGTAATAGTTGAACCTCCACCAGATATTCGACGATTGATGACAAGGAGAAATACTGACCTGAGCATGCCAATGTTTGAAAAACCGCTATGTTTATAAAAATTTTTGTCTTCAATAGCAATGGTTGCATGCTTCAGGTTATCTGGAATCGAATCAAAGGCTACAGGTAGTCTATTTTTATCTTTGTACATTTCAAATAATATTTTTCCGTCTCGATCGTAAAATACCGTTGCATTTTCGGATGATTGTGAAAGTTTGCCAGGAGAAGGCAAATCTTTTGTTAACCAGACAAATGTAATTATTACAGATATAAAAAGTAGAGCGCCAGCACCAATACCCGCATAAAGTGCATACTGCTTCCAGGTCTTCTTCCTCATTCGTTCTCGAATCTCACGAAGTCTTCTACGACTAATCATAGGGTCATTATACCACCATCGATATGGTATACTCAAAACCATGTCTACTAACAAAAAAAAGAAGTTCAAATTAAATCGAGAGGTATTAGCAAAGGCATTTATCATAGTCGCAACTGTGATGCTTATTCTCACTTCTCTTGCGCCATTTCTTTTGAGATAATGTGCTCATGTTGCTCTCAGACCCCGTCTCAAGACTTCCACGAACTAGTAGTGTAACGATAAAAAAAATGCATGCGGCGGGTTTATACACTATGAGAGATCTACTCCTTCTAAAACCTAATCGGTACGAAGATTACCGCACACCAATTTCGTCACGAGATATCCAAGATGGGATGCGGGGCACTTGTACCGGTGTTGTAGAGGTTGCAAAGCAACTATATACAAAATCTCGCATAACCATCCAACAAATTAATATCCGCGATCAGTTTGGAGCAATTCTTGTGCAGTTTTTTAATCAACGTTTTTTACTCAAAACCGTGCGGGTGGGAACTGTTCTGTCCTGTTCTGGTGATGTTAAACGTTTTGGCACAAAAATTATGTTTATTCCTGCAACCTATGAGGTAGGTAAGCCGGCAATTCATACTGGAAGACTTTTACCCATTTATCCCGAACTACGAGGAATGTCGACACGGCTTATTCGTGAAAAAATAGCAATCGTGCTTGAAACAGCACATGATATAAAGGAATATCTACCCGATACAATACTCGAAAAGTACGCGTTAACACCACTTCATTTGGCTATACGATTTCTCCACAGTCCTCAAAGCTCAGATGAAATAGCACGCGCAACAAGAAGACTCGGTTTTGACGAGCTTCTTAAGATTCAGATTGCTACTCGAATGCTTCGAGATCATTGGAGTAAAAACGCAGATAAAGTACCAATACTTTTTTCAAGTAAACATTCCAAATCAGTAGAAACTTTTATTAACTCACTTCCGTTTTCTCTTACCGATGATCAGTCAAAGGCCATTTCCGATATAAGAAAAGATTTATCGAGTGGTAAACGAATGAATAGATTTTTACAAGGTGATGTTGGCTCCGGCAAAACAATTGTAGCACTTGTTGCAGCATACTTCATGCATCTTTCTGGGCAGAAAACACTTTATATGGCCCCAACCCAGATTCTTGCTGAGCAACAATTCGGTACTTTTTCTCGTTTGCTTCAACCACTCGGTATTCGTACAGCGCTTATTACCGGTACTCATAAACTTAATGACTCGTTGAATGCTCATATAGTAATAGGAACACATGCCTTACTTACTCAGATTGCCGGTGATACCGAGACAGGATTAGTAATTATTGATGAACAGCATAGGTTTGGTGTAAAACAAAGAGCATTATTATCGCAAAAAGGTCATCGACCACATCTTCTCACCATGACAGCTACACCTATTCCGCGTACAGTTGCCTTAACCTTATTTGGTGATTTAGACATGAGCGTAATCCAAACCATGCCAAAAGGCAGAAAAGAAATTAAGACTATTATAGTGCCCGATTTTAAACGTGAAAACGCATATGCATGGATGAATAAGCAAATAAATGAACATTCAACTCAGCTATTTGTTGTGTGTCCACTCATTGAGGGGTCTTCTGCTGACACACTTCAATCAGTCAAGTCTGCCACGGAGGAGTATGAACGACTTAAAGCAAAAGTATTTCCAAAACAAACAGTTGCACTTCTGCACGGAAAAATGAAATCACAGGAAAAAAGTGGTGTAATTGCACGATTTGCTTCTGGTAAGACATCAGTACTTGTAACAACATCTGTTGTAGAGGTAGGAATAGACATTCCCAATGCAAGCATAATGTGTATAGAAGGTGCAGAGCGCTTTGGTCTTGCCCAACTTCATCAACTACGTGGACGAGTTGGACGAGGAGATAGACAGTCGTACTGTTTGCTCTTCCCAACCGACTCAAGTATTGAGTCTGATAGACTTACATATTTTGCACGGCATACAAGGGGAATTGAACTCGCCGAGTTTGACTTAAAAAAACGTGGTCCAGGATCACTATACGGGTTTGAACAGCATGGATATCTTGATGTACAATTTACCAACTTGTCTGATATGCAGATGATTGAGGAGACCCAGAAGGCTGCAGACTATCTACTTACAAACTGGAAAGAGTCGGACTATCCTGAATTTATTCATTCAGCAATTAATTTTCAAAAGGACCTTGTGGCTAAGGACTAACTCAAACAAAATGAAAACTTATCTGTTATAATAAGTACATATGACACCTTTACCGAAAAGAAAACATTCTACTCAACGAAAAGGTAAGCGCATTACAGCAAAGTCTGCAGGACTGCCGGGCCTTATCGTATGTAAGAACTGTGGTAAAAAAAAGAGAGCGCATCTCATCTGCAAGTATTGTAATAAATAATTCCATTATGGATGTACGCCATCAGCGAAGAATACAGGCTGTGGAGACTATATTTGCGTATTCATTTCACCACACTGAGTTTAAGCCTCCTCATCAGAGTGAGTTGTTCGAGGGCGTAGTTCGCAATCTTTCTATCATTGATGCAAAAATAACTGCATACGCACCAAAGTTTCCCATTGATCGTATTTCAAAAATAGACCTTGCAATACTGCGACTGGCGATGTACGAGCTTGAAATACATCCTGTTGAACCGAAAAAGGTTATTATTAATGAAGCTATAGAACTCGCAAAAGAACTTGGAGGAGAAAAGTCACATCTATTTATCAATGGTGTATTAGGTAAGTTAGTTAAGTCAGCATGAAAATTATTGAGGAAGTAACCGGAATTGAGTTTAAGGATAAGTCGCTTCTTTACCATGCCTTTATCCATAGGTCCTATCTTAACGAGCATAAAGACAACTCAGAAATCACTTCAAACGAAAAACTAGAGTTTTTAGGCGATAGTGTACTTTCTCTTGCAACTTCTATTTACCTGTACAAATACTATCCTCTACTTGATGAGGGAACATACACTGATATTAAAGCTTCTGTAGTCAGAACAGAAACCCTTGCTGAGGTTGCAAAAGGGCTTCATTTTGGAGACTCAATTATGCTTTCCAAAGGTGAGGAGCTTAATAACGGCCGGGAAAATAAAAATATTCTTGCAGACTGTCTTGAATCATACATTGCAGCACTTTTTCTTGATCAGGGATTTGAGAAAGCGTTTTCGTTTATTGTAAAACACATATTTGACGGACGTCTTGCACATATTGTTGAGAATAAACTTTATTTATCCCCAAAAAGTAGACTCCAAGAGCTCATCCAGGCTACCTACAAGACACTTCCGCAATATACCCTTGACAGTGAAACAGGTCCTGAACATAAAAAGACGTTTGAGGTATCTGTGTCTTTTGGAGGAAAACTACTCGGTAAAGGAAGCGGAATGTCAAAAAAAGAGGCTGAAGAGAATGCAGCAAAAAATGCATTGGAAATTATTCGAAAGTAAAGGTATAATAATATTCTTACAATTTGTTTGAGGACGTTCTATATATGCCAGTAACAATTAGATTGATGAGATTTGGAAAAAGAGGTTATGCAACGTATCGTATCGTTGCATTAGATAAGAGAAAAAAAAGAGATGGCTCTTATATCGAAAAAGTAGGTACGTACAATCCACATGCTGAAACTCCTTTTGTAATTGATAGTGAAAAGCTAAATGCGTGGCTTAAAAAAGGCGCAGTTCTATCAGAAGGCATGCAGAAGCTAATGAAAAAAATAAGCGCAGTAATCAAAAAGGCATAAAAAATACTTCTACTCCGAGAATGGATCTTTTTTGACAGTGTACTCAGTATCTACAAACGTATTGCCTCCGCTGTATGTTTCTACTTTTGCTTTAATGTCAGCAAGCTTATCCAACTCCTCCTGTGAAAGTTGTGGCACCTGTACTGTCTCGTTAAATGCAAAGCGCTTGCTGTAAAAATTAAGATTAATGCGCGTTGCGGTTGTACCAGTGCCTCCGTACTGAATTTTATCGCTTGTTGCTAGACGGCCACCACTAAACTGATATACATTAAGAAACTCAAGAAATGAGTTTGCATCTCCCTTTCCTTCCACTGATAGCGTTAGCTTTTCTTTAGAAGATGCAGTCACATCTATACTGTAGTCGGTAATAATAAACCCTGATTTACGACTGATCTCATCGAGTGCGTAAATAATAGAAAAGTAGTCCTCAGTTTCGGGAATAAGTGTTGCAAGAAGCTTGTTGTAGTCTTTAATCTGAGCTTCAGTAAGTGACTTATTGAATTTAAGTGTATCGTATCTATTTTTAAGCATTGCCACCTCTGCCTCCAAAAGGTCTACTTCTTTTTTTTGGGAATTAAACTGCGCATATATTGCTAGGGTTACAAGTGAAAGCATTATGCAGATAACAAGCGACAAAAATACATTCCAATGCTCCCTAAAAATCATCTTTAAGCGAAATAGCGTTAGATGCATACTATACTTTTTTTAATTCCTTAAACTGTCCGCGTAACTCCAACTGGAAACTGCCTTGTCTACTTACCTGTTTGTTTAAACTAAAGCTTTGAAGCGATAAACTTGAAAAGTTACTCAAAAAATCGCCTGACTCCATTTTTCGCAAAAAAAGAAGCATTTCATCGTAGTTTACAAACTTTACGACGAACCGTGTATTTCTGTTTTTGTCAATCTCAATAACATCAAGGGAGGTGTTAATACTTGTTGCATCAAGGGCTTCCTTTAAAATTTGATAATAGGGGAGAAAGTGTGCGTCATCTGCAAGAAATGTATTCAACTGTGTCTGCTTGCTTTTAAAGTAACGCATATTTGCCTCAACCTCTTTTTCTACCAAAAGGAATTGAAGATACTGCGACTTTTTGGTTATCAACTCATCGTACTTTCGTCGTACTCCAATTAACAAAAAAATAACCAGGTTGAATATAATAAAAATTGCAATGCCAATATATGTTATAGAGCCACGTATTTTGCCAGCATAGCGGGTGAGTGGATCAGTTCGTTCTTTTTTCTGAAATAGGTTAATTCTTCTTTTCATGCGTTACATTTATCTAAAATTTGCGGCAATAGAGGCTATGTGTGATGACATTGAAGTTGCAAATGTTTGTGAAATGGGGTTGTTTATCAATAGATCACGAAGGAGAAGTGACTCTGTTGGAATCTGCAACAGTTCGGTTATTTTTTTATCAAATGAATGGAGTTTGCTGTCATGGTTGCAAAGAAGTATTTTTTTTACGGGCAAAGCATGTTTATCCTGAGCAAGAATCACAAACTTCGACATTTCGTTGAGTATGTCGCGTATAAGGGGTCCGGCGTAGGTTGCTAAATCATACGTGGCACTCGGATCAAATCCAATAGTACTCAGCACCTCAATCGCCTTTGTATCTTGAAACTCCAAATTAAATTTAAGTTCCTTAATAAAAAGATCATACCCTGTTTTTACTGTGCGAAGCTCGGTAATTATTCCACCCGGCATGGCAAATAAGTACAGGCTAGTTGTTGAAAATCCGAAATTTACCACAAGATAGGAGCTAGGGTTTTGATCGGGATATACATAAATATCTGAAAAAAACCGGGAAATTGCACTTAGTTCTGTTTCGAGTGTTTCTGGAACAAGTCCAGCAAGCTCAACAGCTTTTTCAACCCTATCAACAATCTTTTTAGGGGACGCCACAACGAGAACCGTATTCTTTCGAGTTACTGGGTTTTCACGAATGATTTCAATGTCAAATAGCACATCCTCTATAGGAAGAGGAATGAACTGGTCAGCTTGATATCGAACTGCCGATAAAAGTTCCTTTTGATTCAGTTTTGAAAATTCCATAACTTGATGAAACGAAGTTGCATCCGGCACGATTACTCGGGCGTTTCTTTTACTGAGCTTCAGATCACGAGTAATTTTGGCCATTAACTCTGCTTGGAGCTCAATAGTTTTTTCGGTGTCATCAGAGTAAAAATTGGACACAGTAAGCTCTTCAGAAAGGGCGTTCAGCTCAATCTTACCACCCTTTAATGAACTGTCTGAAATTCTTGTATATTTTTCTCCAACATCAATACCGATTGCAGTATCTGCCATAGTTTCAGTATGGGGAAAAAAAGGATAAAAGTCAATACGAGAACCCGCTCCCCAGCTGCACTCTTACCTTGAAAGGTAGTGATATAGTACGATCAAGAACAGTTTTCGAAGACGTATATGAGGCATATACAAACGGGGCGCTCGCCTCATGAGTGCGATAGCAAGTAAAGGAAACATCAGATATGCTTATCATAGAGTTGGTAAGGTAGTAAGTTTTGCCAGTCGTTGCTGAGTAGGACGCAAATCTATACGGCTCTCCAAGTTCTTGAAAAAAACTAAATCCATCATTGTTGGAATCCAATAAATATATACGTGACGCGGGTGTGGGTGAAGGCGTAGTAAGTGGCGGACAAATATCTAAATTAGCATAACTTGCGTCGGTTACCGCGGTTGCTCGGTTGGCAATGGTGTTACGAAGTGACTGCTGGACTAAGGCTCCTTGACGCTTAATTTCGGAATAACCGTACAGCAATAGCTGTTGACGGACCATTGCAAATGTCATTGCAAAAATTGTTGGCACAAGAAGAGCAATTACTCCAATAACAACAATCATTTCAATAAGGGTAAATGATGAGCGTCTCATAGTGAATAGACTGAATGAAAATTGGAACTGCGTAGTGACGTACCATCCATCCATTCAGTAGTAATTGTAATTTCAATTCGCGTAGTAGGATTGGTGTTTGCAACACGAAGCACGGCGTATCGTCTGAACTTTTCATTTAAAGTAAAAGGGCAATCGCCGGGTGCATTTGCACTTGCTTGCCATGTAGGATTTTCATCAGAAAAGCAGTAGATGGTTGGGTTAGGATAGTCTGCTAACGCATAGGCAGAAAGCTCAGACCAACTAGCTTCGCGCTCACCTTTCAGCCATTCGTTGAGTTCGTCGTTGTAGTGAGTTGAGTAGAGTTTGTCAATCTGCACCGAATTCTGTTTCATTGTGTAGGTCATTATCGATGCAGCGGCAACAAAAATAATAGAGAGGATTGATGTAAAAATAATAACCTCAATTAAAGAAAATCCACTTTTTAGTTGCATGGACATACATAATTGGGACTGCACTGTGTGCACTCACCACTCGTAATAAGCCCTACTTCGCTTATCGCAATATAACTACAGTTAGTAGCGCCAACGTAACCCATCGGTAAACACTCCGCCTGCATGGGGTGTCCGGACTCATTAAATCGTATTGCAATTGAAGGAGTAGCAATTAAAAGCTGATTAGAAGGCCTATATACGATAGGTGTAGGTGATGTACTACAGTCGGGATCTAAGCGGACTGTATCACCTTGAAAGGTAATTGTGTGACCATATGAATATGCAGTTGACGGATCGGTACACAACACAGTGTTTGAGGTCATTGCATTAGATTGTGCAGTCTGTAAAAGAGACTTTATATGTTCTACTTCCTTTCCTAAATTTTGCATACGGGTCATATTGCCATACCACGCAAGCGATCCTCCAGAAATCAGGAGAATTACGGTAACAACCACCATCATTTCGATCAAGGTAAAACTATTTTTCACCATATGGTCCCATACAATATGTACACTGCATACCTCCACCACACGATGTTCCTGCATAGGGAGAGCCTGACGATTCAAGATATGCGCACAGCCGATAGTCTTGGCTTGAGATATATTCATAAAAGTAAGAATTTGCCGATCGAGGATCATTGGGGAGTTTGCTCAAATAGGTGGCTGTGGCGTCCGCAACAGCACCCGATCCAAAATCCATTCCAGGGGCTGCTGCAGCTGTTGGGTAAACGTTATTAAAGTTTCTATACATCTCAATTGCGGCTCGTACCTGTTCAATATCTGTTTTTCTTTTTGCATCGCGCGACTGTCTTATAAATTGGGTATAGGATGATGCAGCAATGCCTGCTAACAAAGAGATGATGGTGACAACCACCAAAATCTCAACCAGTGAAAATGCATCACGTTTTTGCATACTATTGTTGGTTTACAATACAATAACCGGTCGGAGCTTCAGATTCTAAACTATCAGTGCAAAGACTAAAGCCCCCACCAGTGCCAGTTGGTGAGTAAATATAAGGTGTTGCAGTTTTTGGATCTACGGGGACCTGGGTTATAAACCCTTCCGGACGCATTGAACAGTCCATCGGCGCCTCAAGACTGGTAGGGTATACATAACCACACGTTGAATAGTATTGTTCGAGTGCGTTTTGCATAGATTTAAGATCAGATTTACGGCGTGCGTCGCGTGTCTTTTTTTGCGTAGTAGAAAAAGAAATTGTAAGTGCTGCAAGGATTACGGCAATAATTCCAAGCACAATAAGCATCTCAAGGAGGGTAAAGGATTTTTTCATATTTTATGGTTCGGTTAATTTATAACATCTATTTGTGGTGCATACCTGCCCGGTTTTTGTTGTAAAATCAGCCGGACAAGAGGGGCTTTCAGTATTAACTTCTGGATCTTGAGCGTTCTCTAAACATGCATACATTACATAGGTTTGAGCGTCAGACAGACCCCTTTGGTAGTAATAGTTATGAAGACACTGAGTTGAAGGATCGGATGGCATTTTCTGCATAAAAAGCACACCGTTTGTGTCAGTAAGCGCTGTACACACCGCAGGAAACTGATCTGGATACGCATTAGGAGTTTGACTTTGCTTGTAAAGTTCAAGCGCCTTTTGAATATTTTTTAGATCAGACTTACGTCTTGTATCACGTGCACGAATACGTGTCTCCATTAAGTTGGGTAATAATATTGCTACCAACCCAGCAAGTATTGCAATTACAACAAGTATTTCTATAAGGGTAAAAGCCGACGAATTTGTTCTCACGTATTTATGCTACTTCGTTTTTGAAGGAAAATCAACACACTATCATATATAGACTGTGGAGCAACGTTGTTTGCAAGAAGCAACTGTCGCTGACGAAGAAAAAAAGCAAGGTCTGCAACTCTAGTTGACTGTGTTGCATGATAGAGTAAAAACTCTTCCACTGATTCTTTTGTAAGCTTTGTGGTGTCAATTTCAGCACTCCATTGTGTTAGTGATTTGTTATTTTTGCCGAAAGTTAGTATTCTACAGCGTGATACTATAGGAGGAACAAGTAAATGCAGTGAGGCAACCAAAAGTATAAGGTGAATATTCTCCTGATGCTCTTCAAGTAGCTTAAGAAGCATATTTTGAACTTCAGCACTTGAGTTGTCGACACTGGAAAGTACTACCACTACAGGCTGTGTAAACATATACCGCAATTCTTTGCGAAGATCGCGGATTTGCTCAACAAGTAGTTCTGTTTTACCTTCAAGCGGTGTTATATGCATCACTGTGCTGTTTGAGAGGGGAGATATTTTTGTATACACATCAACAACATCAGTGATATTTGTATTAATGTTGGTGCCGGTAAGAAAAATATGCGCTATCACAGTTATTGCATTCTAACAAAATTCACTTTATAGTTAAAATAGGTATGTATATTACACCAAAAGCTTTTTTAGCAAAACTTGTTGAAAACAACACGATTACTTTGGCAGAATCCGAACAACTTGAAATAGATTCGCTTCACCAGGGAAGCCCAATCTACGAGTTTCTTCTCAAAAAGAGCAATGTAAAAAAGGAGGATGTGCTTAAAGTTCAGGCCGATTTTCTTCATGTCCCTTTTGTCGATATATCTATCACAGCAACTGACCCTCAGGCGTTAGCACTGATTTCTGAATCTGTTGCGCGACGATACTCTATCATTCCGTACGCTTATAACTCCAAGACGGAAACACTTTCTGTTGCAAGTCCTGATCCACTCAATATTTCACTTCTCGATTTTTTAGAGCGTAAAACAGGCAAACGAATACTATTTTCTCTTGGATATGCTGAGGATATTGAAAAGGCTATTAATGCAGTATATACAAAAGGTCTCAGTCCCGAAGTTAAAGAGGCGCTTCTTGAAGTTCGGGGTACAGCAAAAGCAGAAACTCAAACACAGGTTGAGTCAACCACAGTTAAAGAAGCACCTATCGCAAAGATCGTTGATACTATTTTGGAGTTTGCTGTAAAGGGGAGAGCTTCCGATATTCATATTGAACCTGATGAGGACAAGACACGTGTGCGATACAGAATAGATGGAATACTTCAGGAAAAGCTTACACTACCTCGTACAATCCATGACTCATTGGTCTCTCGTATAAAAATTCTTTCAGATATGAAGATAGATGAGCGTCGTATCCCTCAAGACGGCCGTTTTAGTTTTCATGTTGCTGAACAAGAAGTTGATTTGCGTGTTTCAACACTCCCAACCGTGCATGGCGAAAAAATAGTTATGCGTCTTCTTAAAAAAACTGGCGGTCTTCCTTCACTTGCTGAGCTTGGACTGAGGGGTTCACAGCACCACGATCTTGAAGAGGCCGTATCCAAGCCGTATGGAATTATATTGGTTACCGGTCCTACGGGCTCAGGTAAAACAACGACACTTTATTCGATTTTATCGAAGTTAAATAAGCCAACGGTAAATATCGTAACTCTTGAAGATCCGGTTGAGTACCAAATTGTCGGTATTAACCAGGTGCAGGTTAACCCTCAAGCGGGTCTCACATTTGCGGCTGGGCTTCGTTCGTTTCTTCGACAAGATCCCAACATTATTCTCGTGGGAGAAATCCGTGATGCGGAAACAACTCAGTTGGCAATTCAGGCCGCTCTAACAGGACATTTAGTGTTTTCTACTCTCCATACAAATGACGCAGCTACAGCCATACCTCGTCTCATTGATTTAGGAGGGGAGCCATTTCTTATATCGTCTGTGTTAAATGCTTCGGTTGCACAACGTATAGTGCGTAAAATTTGTGATTCATGCAAAGAATGGTATAGTCCTCCAACAGAAGTGCAGGAAAATATTAAAGGGGTTCTCGGAGATGTTTTTCCCAAGAAGTTCGATCAACCGGGAGGACTCAAAGTAGCACGAGGAAAAGGGTGCTCTGAGTGTAATTTTACAGGCTACTTAGGGCGAGTGGCTATATTTGAAGTACTTAAGATTACACCAGCAATAAACAAAATGATTTTACAGCAAGCCTCAGCAAAAGAAATTGAAGTGCAAGCAAAGAAAGACAACTTAATAATTATGAAGCAAGATGGCTACTTAAAAGTTCTTGAAGGAGTTACAACCATTGAAGAAGTTCTTCGGGTAGCTGAAGTCTAAGACCAACGTATGAACATTCAAACAATTTTTGAAAAAGCAGTTGAAAAAGAAGCTTCAGATATACATTTGGTGCCTGGCTATTTTCCTGCACTCCGTATCAACAATCAACTCTTATATCTAAGAGATGAAGGCGTGATAACCGACACTGACTCTGCAATGCTACCCAAAACACTACTTAATGAACATCAAAAAAGGTTTTTTGATGAAAATAAAGAAATTGATTTTGGTTACTCATACAACAAAACACGCTTCCGCATCAACCTTTATATGACTCGTGGTCTCTGTGCGGGATCGTTTAGAATTGTTCCCACCATTATTCGTACAATACGTGAACTTAATCTTCCGGAACTGTTCTACGACTTTACAAAATATCGACAGGGTCTTATTCTGTTTACTGGCCCAACTGGCGAGGGCAAATCCACATCTCTCGCATCGATAATCAATGAACTCAATGTGCAGGACTCTCACCATATCATTACCATTGAAGACCCAATAGAGTTCTTGTATCCTGCCGCTCGATCTATTATTTCGCAGAGAGAATTATTGCAAGACACACTGTCTTGGTCGGCCTCACTCAGATCGGTGCTTCGGGAAGACCCAGATGTTCTTTTGGTTGGCGAGATGCGCGATTATGACACTATACAATCGGTGTTGACTGTGGCAGAAACAGGGCATTTAGTATTTTCAACATTACACACTGGTTCGGCGGTTGAGGCAATAAATCGTATCGTGGATGTATTTCCATCGCATCAGCAGAACCAAGTCCGCAACTCTCTTGCAAGTTCGCTCATCGCAATTGTTTCTCAACGCCTACTGCCAACTATCACCGGTACTGGAAGAATACCAGCAGTTGAAATTCTTCTCAATAGACCATCAGTCAGTTCACTCATCCGTGAAGGAAAATCATTCCAAATAGACAATGTAATTGAAACTAGCGAATCCGAGGGTATGATTTTATTTGAAAAATATCTCCTCAAACTCTACACTTTAGGACATATTTCAAGAGATACCGCTCACCAATACGCCATTCGAAAAAATATCATTCACAAGCTAATTCAGTAATATGAGGTTTACTTATCGCGCACTTAAAAATGACAAAATTGTATCCAAGTCAATAGAAGCCTATTCAGAAAATGACGTTGTAGCATTTTTAAGAAAAAACGAGTATACGCCCATCGAGATTAGAAAGGAAGAACAGCTTTTTCCACAGCTCACCTCTCTTTTTGATAAGATAAGTTTTGTAGACATCGTTGACTTTACGCGTCAGCTTGCAATCATGTTAAATGCCGGACTTACTCTTGTTGATAGTTTTGCAATTTTAGAAAAGCAAATTACTAAGCCGGCAATGCTTGCAGTTTTACGTAGTATTCAAAAGGATATTATGGCAGGAGTTACTTTTTCTGCCGCACTTCGTAAATACCCTCAGTATTTCTCAAACTTATACATTGCATTAATTAGATCCGGAGAGGCCTCTGGTAAATTGAGTGACATTCTTTTGCGTCTTGCTGACAATCTTGAAAAACAGAGAGAGTTTCAGTCTCGTGTAAAAAGCGCTCTTACCTATCCTGTCATTATTTTGGTCGGCATGCTAGGAATAATGTTTGTCATGATGACCTTTGTAATGCCTCGTCTGCTTGGTCTGTATAAGGATTTTAATATTGAACTGCCTGTATCAACGCAGATACTTATGGCAATATCATCATTTCTATCTCTTTTTTGGCCCCTTGTTATAGGAGCACTTTTCTTTGGGTTCACCATGGCCTCACGTTACTTTAAAACCCCCGTTGGAAAGTTGATGCTGGATGCTTTTTTGTTACGCATACCAATAATCGGTCATGTAATCTCTATCTCATCTCTTGTAGATGCAACTCGCACTTTGTCAATTCTTATCGGTTCAGGAGTTTCTATACTTGATACGCTCTCTATAATTATCGACACTTCAGGCAATCTGATGTACCGAAATGCATTTAAAAGTATATTGTCACAAGTAGAAAAAGGTGTAAGTCTCGGGCGCGCATTCGAAAACGAAATGCTATTTCCTCCCATATTGGTACAAATGGCTACCATCGGTGAGCGAACAGGCAACCTTGATGATACTATGTCGCGTATATCTCACTATTTTGAAATTGAGTCAGAAATGGCAGTAAAAACAATGACAACTCTTATCGAACCGATTATTCTTGTTGTTTTAGGTGTAGGTGTGGGATTTTTAGTCATCTCGGTAATAACACCAATCTACAACCTTACCACGTCCTTTAGATAAGCCTAACTCCTCTTGACAAATATCTTGCGTTCGGCGTAATATGAAAGAATATGAATACAACGAAGAAAGGTTTTACCCTTATTGAACTTTTAATAGTTATAGCACTGCTTGGTGCACTTGCAGTTGCACTTCTAGCCGCTCTTGACCCACTTGAGCAGATTAAGAAGGGAACAGATACAGGTGTTCGCAATACAGTAACAGAAATCGGTTCTTCACTAACACGGTATGCGTCTGTTAAGGCGGGCTCCTTTCCTTTTTCAGGAACTATTAACTTTGGAACAATTGGAACAGAACCAGGCAACCCAATGTACGATGCCATCCAGGAAGTTATCGATGCCGGAGAGTTAAAGGCAGACTTTTTTACGCTTGCAAAAGATCAACTTAACCAAATATATGTAACTGCAGTTAATGATGCAGGAACACAAAAAGCATATGTATGTTTCCAGCCATCTGCTAAGTCATTTAGAGTTGACCCAAACACCAAGTTTGGCACCGTAGCAGGAACACAAGGAGTAATGACTGAACTAACAGGATGTGATGCTTCCGGTATGGGTACAGGTACCGCTGGAACTCAAACATGTTATTGGTGTGTCCAATAATAGGTTCAATTTGTAACTTCACCCCCCCATTTTTTTGGGGGGGTTTTTTTGTTATAATCGTTGGATGATTATAGTGCTGTATTTACTTTTATTTCTATTTAATACAGCATTACAATCACACTATGTGTTTGGGGGGGATAGTGCAGAGTTTGCACTTACTGCAATAACCTGGAGCATACCTCACCCGCCTGGATACCCTTTCTACTCGCTACTTGCAAATATAATTAGCAAAATTCCATTGTATACCGTGCCATGGCGTGTCGCACTCATTTCAAACGTAGGAGCGATAGTAACTGCTTACTTTATCTATCAAATTCTACGGTTACACACTGTTTCTAGAATTGTTTCATTTTGTTCAAGCGTTCTATATCTTGTTTTATTTCCGGTGTGGCATTATAGCTTAGTCCCCGAAGTATTTACACTTAACACTGCGCTTGTTTCGGCAACTACTTACTATCTTTTTCAGTTTAGAGCAACAAACAATTGTAAATATGTATATTACGCGTCGTTATTAATTGGTCTCTCTGTCGCACACCATCATACGTTTGTCTTGTTCATACCTGCCTGGATTTTTATAACATATCAAAAGGCACTTAAACTGCCAATTATCGCCAGAGTAAAGCTTGTATCTTTTTTGCTTATAGGATGCGCAGCTTATCTGTATGCACCTATTGCAAGTTACTTTAACCCTCCGCTTGACTGGGAAAATGCTAAAACTATTGATGGATTTATCCGGCTTTTTTTGAGAACGGCGTACGGCACATTTAATGCGTATAGCAACTCGCAATCATCATTTTTTTCACACGCCTACGATTTTATCGCTGCATTTTTATTTATCCTGCAAGACTTTAAAATACCAGGCGTTATCCTTCTTATAGTTGGAGGCTTTTCACTTCGCAAAATGAAAAAACTTTTACAACTATCAGCATTTATCATTATTTCCATAATTACCCATATTGTATTTTTGACATACACGAACTTTGTTCTTACGGTTCCATTTACTACTGCCATGTACGAACGCTTTCTTATAAGTCTTTATTACATCCTTACACTTTTATGTGCGATTGCAATTCACAGCCTTTCACAGTTATACAAACGATTACAAATAGTATTTATAGTTTTTTTAATAGTCTATGTTGCGGTAGTTGGCTTTGTGAACAGTAAAACCATACTTCAGATACGCAGTCTGAAAATATTTGATCAGGTAGCAAAAGATATCCTTACCACTGTGCCGAAGGGTGGTATTGTCTATGCGGGAACAGATAATACGAATTTTCCAGTCCAGTATTATATGTTTGGATTGAAAAAAAGACCCGATGTGTTGTTTTTACCGATAAATCACCTGAATAAAAAACACGAACTAGATAAGATAAAGAAAGACGGAAGACTTGTTGGCATTCAAAAAAAAGATTCCCTAAGTGCAAAGGATCTTGAACAACTGCTTGCTCTGAACGAGAATAAAGGAATTTATATGGAACATCCACTCCCCACTGGATACTGGATGCCTACAGGATTGCTTTGGAAGTATTACTCAACTGAGGCAAAAGCAACGGCAGACATACCTAATCTACTTAAGTCTAATAAAAGATTGTGGGAGTCCGAATATGTTGTTCCTGTACTGTCGGAAAACCAAAAAAACTTTCTTCATGTTCAAGTTGTGCAAGATCTATACCGAGAAGCACTAAAAGAAAACTCAAAACTATACTTTATCGCTAAAGAGTATGCATATTCATTTACTCTTCTCGAACGCGCCCATAACTTAGGAAGATCAAATAAAGAGGAAAAGGCAACCCTTCTTAATATTGCAACACATGCAAAACTGTGCCAAAAGGCTAAGACATATTATGCTGAACTTAGCTTATACACAACTGAAGAAATGTCTGACGCAATAAAAAAAGCTCTACATTCATTTGAGAAGAGCTGTTTGCCTAAATAAAATGTACTATACTTGAACTATGGTGCGTAAACGAAAAGCTTTTACTCTTATTGAAATAATACTTGTTATGGTGCTTCTTGCCATTATAACGGGTATACTCCTGACTAACTTTAACAGCTCTCTTAAAAGGGGAAGAGATGCGCAACGCAAAAATGATCTTGCCCAAATTCAAAAAGCACTTGAGATCTACTATTCAGACATGCAGGCATATCCTTCCTTTACCACTTTTTTTGGCGGAAAACTTTGCACCACGGTTGCATGCTCAACTAGCGAGCGTGTATATATGCAGAGAACACCTGTGGATCCAAACGAAACATATGAATATGTATACGTGCCTGAAGCAACCGCATCCCCGTCATACTACTACCTCTATTCTTATATTGAAAACGATAAGGATGTGGGTATAAATGTAAGTCTTACTGGATTTACTTCGGATGTTGAATGTGCTACCGGACAGCTTTGCCGATACTACGTATCTAGTACAAATGCTCCTCAGTTAACTCCTCATCCATAAATAGAGCTATAATGATTTGAGCTCTTCCTGGGCAGATAGGTCGCCTGGTGCTATATTCCCAAGATAAAACTCAAGTGTTTCTTTTAGTCGCTCCTTTTGCTGGTACTTTTTAAGTAGTTGAATTTTGAGAGTATAAGCATCAATATAGTTGTTCTTTAGTGTTATTGCTTCTTCAACCGAAGCAAGAGACTGAGTCATATATATCTTTTTTTGATTGGGGTCTTGCTCATCATCAAACAAGAGTGTGTAATACGTGCTTGCAAAATACGGTATCTTTGGATCGGTTGGAGCTAATTTTGCAGACTCCTCTAAAGCAGAAAGGCCGGTAAATAGATGTTTTTTGTCGAGAGTTGCCTGATAAAAAAGGTACTGATTCTTTACGCGCGTTTTCCAATAAAGCACATTATATTTTGATGCACGAATAGACTGCATATTTAACTGGTCTGACTGAGCAATAAGTTGTGGAACAGTTTCTTTACGTGAGGCACTCACCTGTGAGAATGCTACCTGCGCAAGTAAGTATGATAACTTATCGTCATACACATGTTCATGACGAAGAGACCTTGCCTTATCAAGTACGACAATACTACTTTCAACAGCGCCGTTCTTTGCTAAAGCATCTGACTGAGCATAGAGATAGTCTGCATACCAATATGCTACGAGGTAGTTAAGAATAATTATGGCAATAAAACCACCTACAGCAACATTTTTAAAATCTCCTGGTTTATGCACTTCATGAGTTTGTTGGGTTGTATTTTGCAGTGGAATAAGTGCAGGAAATAGATACCAGAATATGTTTATGGTTGTTGTTGAAAAGCCAAAAAAATTGGTGATCGCAATTGAACCAAATACCGAAAGCAGATATAGAGAGAGAAACGTATCTGTTATATGACTAGTACGATTAAACAAAAGCTGACGCACTACTGCAATCACTATCCATACCATAAGAACGATATACATAACAATACCTGTCCAACCCGAAGTTGCAAAAATATGCAGAAATTCATTGTGAGCTTTGTTGTATAGGTAGTCCCATTCCGATGTAAGATTGTGTTCTTTTGGACGGACGTGGTAATACGCATAACCGAAGGTTTCAAGACCAGTACCGAAAAGCGGATAGTCCAGCCCCAGCTCCCAAGCACCTTTCCATACTATTTTTCGTATATCTAGCGACTCAGTAACACCTCCCACTTGAATTGCGCTTGTCTCTGTTTCAGCAGGTAGTTTTTTTTGTACCTCGTTGTCAGCATCTTGTTGCTGATTATTATTAAATTTAAATGTGAGGACGTTATCGACGGTTGAAATTCCCGTCTTTATTCCAAATAAGGCTAGAACAAGTACAACTAACAGTCCAAGAATAACTTTTCTTTTGAAGCCATCAATTACGGTAAGCTGTTTTCTAAGTGCAAAAATGGCAAAGCTAAAAAACACTGTGCCAGGTACAAGTGAAAGAAGGGCTGAACGTGAGCGTGAAAATAGTATTGCACAAAAGGCACTCAGAATTGTAACTGCAGCTAAAACTGCAATGGCTCTTTTTTTAGTAGTTAATAACAAGTATCCGCCAGTAAAAAAACTTACAGCGGCATATGCGCCAAGCCAGTTAGGCTGTCCAAGTGTTGAAAACATTCGTTCCGCTGGACGAAACTGTGCTGTCCAACAAGAGTTGTCAAAGGTTCCAACAAACAGCAAACAAGAAAGATCGCGATTTACTAGGCCTGGCACACCCCACAAGAAAACAAAAATAAGAGCGACTGACACAATGCCTAAAATAGTGCGAACTGCGTTTTTTTGTGTAGCAACATACATTGCAAAACCATAATAAAGAAATAAATAGACACTCAGGGAAAGCAGTCCACCATTAAATCTGCCATAGTATCCAAAAAAAGAAGTGTGTTGATCGATTGAAAATATAAAACTGAAAAGCTGTGATACATAAAATAGTAAGATGGGTATATCAAATGGAGTTCTATGCCAAACTAACGATTTTCGATTAAGCGAATCAACTATCCATAAAGAAAAAATAAGACCAGCAACTGCATAAATAAAAATTATCTTATTAAACTCGAAAAGCTCAGAAGTGATTGGCAATACTATAAAAGGTGTAACTAAAAACAAGGTATAATAGAGATAGGTAATAATTGTCCGAATTGTCTGTTGTCGCATATGGTACATTTTATACAAAAATTTATAGAGAAGATACCATTTCTATCGCCGCTATTAATTGGATTTGATTTAGGCACTCACACCACAAAAATTGCCCTCCAAAACAGGGGAGTTGTGCTTCGTGAACCATCCTATGTTGCAGAACGAACACAGCCTAGGGAGTATATATTCTTTGGAACTGAGGCAAAAACCATAATCGGAAAGACACCTGATTTTCTTACTATCCATAAGCCAATGGTAAATTCTATTATTTCTGATTTTGATAGTGAAGTTGTTTTGTTGCGTTATTTTCTTGAAAAATCCGTCTATCCCTACCTCAATAAATCGTTTATTAAACCTCCTTTGGTAGGTGTAAGTACTATACCACCGATCGCAACTGAAATTGAACAAAAGGCTGTGGAGGAGGCACTGTTAAAGGCAGGGTGCGGAGCCGTAGAATTGGTAAAAAAACCCCTAGCAACAGCCATGGGGGCGGGTCTACCTGTGTTTCATCATCAACCGCATTGTATTATCGATATTGGCGCAGGGACAGTTGAGGTGAGTATTATCAGCGGAGGAGGAATTGTAAGTAATCGCACCTTAAAACAAGGTGGAGATACTATGGATAAAATCATTCAAAATTATGTTCATCTTAAGCACGGCATTGTACTTGGAGAAGCAACCTGCGAGAAATTAAAAATATCTGCCCTTACTTTTGACACTGCAAAAGACACTGCGGAAGTCGTACGAGGCAAATCGCTTGAAAACGGACTCCCTAAATCGGTAAAAATTAAGTCAAGCGAACTGAGAGAAGCGTTAACTCCAGTATTTACTACCATTATAGACACCGCACGTGAAATACTTGAGCAGTCTGCACCTGAGGTTGTGAATGACGTATATCAAGAAGGCATAATTCTTACCGGTAAGAGTGCATTAATACCCGGTCTTGACGCATATATTAAAGATGAGGTACACATTGATGTTAATATTCCTGACCACGCAGACGAGGCTACAGTGTATGGTCTTTTGAAATTAATAAACCATCCGCAAAGACTTGCATCAATATCGCTCAAAAGCCCTTGACAATACAGCCGAGGCCAAGTAGAATAGAATTTGCTTCTTTTGTTTTTTTGTTCTTTGACAAGTCGTTGTATGAGTTTTATAGTACAGAAAACGGGTTAGGATCCCGGTCGTAGACCGTGGACCTCTTATTTTTTTAAGAGTTTGATCCTGGCTCAGGATGAATGCTAGCGGTGTGCCTGAGATATGCAAGTCGAGCGACCCATTTTTGCCGCAAGGTGAAGATGGGAGCGGCGGACGGCTGAGTAATATATAGGAATCTGCCCCTTAGTGGAACATAGCCCCGAGAAATCGGGGGTAATTTTCCATTGTCCCTCCGATTCGGAGGGTAAAGGCCTTTACCGGTCGCTAAGGGATGAGCCTGTATCCTATCAGGTAGTTGGTAGAGTAATAGCCTACCAAGCCAATGACGGGTAGCTGATCTGGGAGGATGATCAGCCAGAGGGGGACTGAGACACGGCCCCCACTCCTACGGGAGGCAGCAATCAGGAATAGTCGGCAATGGGCGAAAGCCTGACCGCGCGACACCGCGTGTAGGAATAAGGTCCTATGGATCGTAAACTACTGTTGCAGAGGAAGAAGACGTCCGATTCGGACGTTTGACGGTACTCTGCGAGGAAGGAGCCGCTAACTGCGTGCCAGAAGCGTCGGTAATACGTGGGCTTCAAGCATTATCCGGTTTTACTGGGCGTAAAGGGTCGTGTAGGTGGTTTTGTAAGGTATCTTTGAAAGCTCGACGCTCAACGTCGAGTTGGGGATACAACTGCATTACTAGAATTTCTTCAAGGGTAATCGGAACTCAGAGAGGAGTAGTGAAATGCGTTGATACTCTGGGGAACACCAATGGCGAAGGCAGACTACTGGGAGGAAATTGACACTGAGACACGAAAGCTAGGGGAGCGAAGCAGATTAGAGACCTGCGTAGTCCTAGCCCTAAACGAATGTTTGCTACCTGCATTTTTTCCTCCGATTCGGAGGATTAGGTGTGGGAAAGGTAACCCGTTAAGCAAACCGCCTGGGGAGTACTGCCGCAAGGTTAAAACTCAAAGGAATTGGCGGGGAGGCACACAACCAGTGGAACATGTGGTTCAATTCGAAACGAACCGAAGAACCTCACCAGGGTTTGACATGGAAGAGTTCTATTCTGCAGAAATGCAGGAAATTCGCAAGAAGGCTTTCACAGGTGCTGCATGGCTGTCGTCAGCTCGTTCCGTGAGGAGTGCCCTTAAGTGGGACAACGAGCGCAACCCC
>CAZAUL010000005.1:0-32225 GCA_964488545.1 uncultured Gammaproteobacteria bacterium | reverse complement strand
AATAAAACCCGCACCGCCCGTTATAAACAGTTTCATAGTGTCATTATACAGAATTATAATACCTGCTATTTACCAGTCTATCCAGCTTTCTCCATCGTTTTTCTTTCACTTCATGCGGAATATCATCCTTTAGATACTTAAATGCATGTGTTCCTCGTCTATTTGAATAAATAGATATAAACGCACGTTCAAAAGTGACAGTTTTACACAGGCGCACCGTATTTTCAAACTCTTCATCGGTTTCACCACAAAATCCAACGATAAAATCTGTTGTTATTTTTACTCCAGGAATCATACTAGTTATTTTTGTATGAAGATTAATATACTCCTTGGCTGTGTACCACCTATTCATGCGTTTGAGTACAGCATCGTCGCCTGACTGGACTGCTAGATGAAGTGTGCGTGTAATTGATGGATTGTCCCGTATTGTAGCAATCAATTCATCTGAAAAATCCCACGGATTACTCGAAATAAAGTCAACCTTTGCAAATCCTAGTTTACTTATGTCTGCAAGAAGGTGAGGAAACAAAGTAGGAATGCGACTTTTTCCCAAATGCTTTACATACACAGGTTGTATATTTTTTTCTTCTAGCCACTTTTGAAATTCTTTAGGATTGTTTTTTGATAAAACCAAATCACTTCCATATGAATTAACATTTTGTCCAAGCAATAACACTTCAGTATATCCGCCGTCTTTTGCCTTTTGAGCCTCTGCAATAATGTTCTCATAGGGCCGACTTACTTCACGGCCACGTGTAAAAGGTACAACGCAAAATGAGCAAAAATTATTACACCCGTGTGTTATTGGTATAAGAGCAGTTTTTTGAGTTGTGCGCAGAGGTTTTAACTCAAATCCAATTTCGTCAATGGGTAGAAATTGATCTGCGGCCGGCATTCTTTTCTTGAAAAGTTCTGATAACTTTCCGGTTTTATCTCGTACTGCCATGCCCACCATACAACCTGTTATTACAATAGTATAAGGTTCACCTTTTTGTATTTTTCTTTCTTTAATCGCCTTAAGATTATTAACAAGTCCATACACCCGATTCTCTGCAGACTCACGAATCATACATGTATTAATTACAACGTAGTTGGCGAGCTCTGCACTCTCTACTCGTTTCATACCGGCAGACTCGCAGTATGATGCAATTCGTTCAGAATCGGCAGCATTTTGTTGACAACCGAACGTATGGATATAGTAGTTATGATGCATTCTTTTTTTGTGAGTCGATAATGATTAGAAAAATTCCAAGAAATACTGCAACAGTGACAACCATAATGAGTTTTTCAATGCCCGTCATAATAAGACTCACAAAACCGAGAAGCGCAGTAACAACCCAATAGAAAGCCGCAATCCTTCGTTTTCCCCATCCCAACTCCATAAGTCTGTGATGCAGGTGTCCGCGGTCTGCTTTAAACGGGGAAACACCTCTACGGATTCTGCGCACCATAGTGTATAAGGCGTCGGTCATGGGAACCGCAAGAACAAGGGCAAATGTGCCTATTTTTCCAAACGATAAAATAGATAAAATTCCAAGCCAAAATCCAGCAAGGGACCCTCCGCCGTATCCCGGCATAATTTTTTGCGGAAATGCATTAAAAGGCAGGAAGCCAAGAAACGCACCTGATACGATAAACGCAAAAAACAGTACCTGTGATGTGGATACATCATGACCAATAAATCGCTGGGATACTATGCCAAGAAAAAATGCCGCAATAGATACGAATCCAGGCATTTGACCGTCAATACCCTTACTCCAGTTAATCATATTAGTAACCCACGTTAGCCAAATCAGCGCCAAAATATCAGCAAGTATGAGTATCGACCGCATTTCACCTAGTGCATAGAAACTAATTTGCCATTCATCTAGTCGAATTACGCCACCAAAAGGGTTTGATATGTACGGAATCCCTAGTCCAAAGCCAATTACAAGCGCCGATATAAGAATATTGAGGCCAAATCGGAGATACGGAGAGAGATCATAGTAGTCATCAAGAACACCAACAACGAGAGTGCAAAAACTGGCAATCATGATGCCGAGATACAGTTTGTTAATTTCAATAAACAAAAGCGAGGTGATTAAAAATGCAATAAAAATGGGCACTCCTCCTGCACGAGGAATAGCACCTGTATGGGTATGGGCAGGGTGAAAACGTGTTTTTACATCTGTTACTATTCCTAATTTTTTCGCTCCAAATATTGTAGGTACGGTAAAGAGATAGCTGATACAAAAGGCAATTCCAAATGCAAGTGCGTACATCATACGTTAGGTCACAAGAAAAATAATTCGTAAAAACACATACAACAGAATAAAAATTACTGCATAGTTTGTATAACGCAGTACACTTTGATCAAATATATTTTGCAACGATATTTTTGAGGCAATGAACATATTACATATAACCAAAATATTCATAAGGAGGGGGAGTATAAATATCATCCACCACTCCACCAGTTGGTCTTCGCCGGTTGGAAGTGAATAAAATAAAGGTATCTGCGGAGGAAGCGCACTCCACCGTAGCGCAATACCAATAGCGGCAATACAATTTGCTCCAATAAGAAGTCCAATCATGTCACTATTATACCCTAACTACCCTTGTTGGTAGTGAGCCATTGCAGTTGTATCTAAAATATATTATTATCTGGCCATGACATGATTTAGCGTAATTAGCAGTAACCTATATATTACAACTTTGATAATTCAGCCGTTTCACTATGATTGACACACATGTTTCCAAACTTGTAGAGCTTGAAAAAAAGCGACAGACAGAGGGCATTGAACTCATTCCATCAGAAAATTTTGCATCCCTCGCAGTTCGTTCATATTTATCTTCAGAATTTGTAAACAAGTATTCTGAAGGCTATCCAGGCAAACGGTATTATGGTGGTAATGAGTATGTTGATTCAGTTGAACGTCTTGCCCAAGAAAGAGCAAAAAAACTATTCCAAGTACCGTTTGCAAATGTGCAGCCGTACTCTGGATCGCCCGCGAACCTTGCAGTCTATCTTGCTGTTTGCAAACCGGGTGATGTTGTTATGGGTCAGGCGCTTACTGCGGGGGGACATCTTACTCATGGCCATTCAGTTTCAGCCACAGGAATCTTTTACAAGACAGTGCAGTATGGTGTCAATCCCACAATTAAAGGATTGTTTGATTTTGATGAGATTCGAAGTCTTGCCCGTCAACATAAACCTAAATTAATATGGGTTGGAGCAACTGCACATCCCTTAAAGTTTAACTATGCCGCATTTGCAGATATAGCTCGTGAAGTAGGTGCGGTATTAGCGGCAGATATAGCACACATTGCGGGTCTTGTTGTGGGTGGGGTTCACCCAACACCGGTTCCACATGTGCACATTGTAACCACCACTACACATAAGACACTCAGAGGTCCGCGGGGAGCAATGATACTGGTTACAAAAAAAGGTATAGATTTTGATCCTGACCTGCCAGATAAAGTAAACAAAGCAGTATTTCCTGGACTACAAGGTGGACCTCATGATAATCAGACTGCCGCTATTGCTGTCGCTCTTAGAGAGGCTTCAACTGCAACCTTTAAACGATATGCGAAACAAATTGTTGTCAATGCGAAGACACTTGCAGGTGAACTATCGCGGAACGGTTTTACACTTGTTGGGGGAACATCAGAAAACCATCTTATCCTTGTCGATCTTACTTCTACATTAGGCAAGGGTAGTGGAATATTTGTTCAAAAGGCACTCGATGCTGTTGGGCTTACCCTGAACAAAAATACAGTACCTGGTGAAAAATCATCTCCATTTTATCCATCAGGAGTTCGATTGGGAACCCCTGCCGCAACCTCAAGAGGAATGAAGCAAAAGGAAATGAAGTTTATCGCGGATACTTTTACAAAAGTGGTTGAGTGTATATCAGAATTTAGACTCCCCGATACAAAAGAAGAGAGAATAGCTGTATTAAAGCAGTTTGATGCATTTTTGAATAAAAATAGTGAATTACGCAAGATCCATGTCGATGTAAAACGCGTGGCTAGACAGTTTCCATTACCGTAGCTTACGTCATTTGACTATTTTCGACTCTGAATAGAGTATGAGCCGTTTGGGAGTATGACAAAAGCTCTTTTTGGAAAAACGGGCAGATCTTCTGTGACCGACTCTTTTGGTATAAGTACCTTCCCCACATACCAAGGGAGCGCGTCGTAGTTGCGCTTAAATATTTTAACTTCTGCCTTTTTGTCGAAGTAATATACGGCAGGGTGATAGTCATATTCATGCACAACATATATCTCATCACCTGCAGTTATTTTATCCATGATACGAGTATATGTCACACGAAGAGGAGCTTTCGTTCGCTCTTTTATTTGTAGTTGTGCGTACGAAATGCTCATAACTATAAGAAGAATATACATCGCTATTTGTATCTTTTTTTGGAAAAGCGAAATACCAATAGACAAAAATACCAATAACGCCATTGAGGAAAATATAAGATACCGGGGAGAATAGACTGGTTTGAATAGCGACACACACAAAACAATGAGGGGCACACCAAGTGCCAGGAATACCATATAGACCAGTTGGCTGGAGATATGGGATTTTTTGTACCACAAAATTGAAATAACCATTATCCAGAGTATCACTGCCATATGAGGAAGCCAAGGGTAAGTTATATATGATGCGCTGTCGTATCCAGTGAAAACAATTGCCGGCAAATAGAGAAAGTGCTTGATGGTTGGGACAGCTATCCAAAATGACTGTCCAACCGGAGGTCTGGATGCAGCAACAAAAAGCATCCAAACAAGGAGAACATAAATTACTTTTTTCCATGATAAAAAGATTGTGCGGATTCTTATTCGATCTTTTGAAAACCACAGAAAAATAACATAGACAAAAGGTACAAATATAAAAAAATAATGGGTAAGGATGCCACAAGCCAAAATTAAAGAAGACGCTTTTTTCTTATGAGTAAACACGGTATAGACAAAAAGAGCAGTCCAAAAGCTAAGCATGGTATACATGCGCACTTCAAATGCAAAATAGTGAAGTATCGGATTTAAAAGAAAGAGCAGTAAAAGTGCAATTGATCTACGTTCAGATAGCAAAAAAACGTTTCGAAAAATGAGATATACACAATATACTGTGCCCCAAAAGAATATGAGAGATAACGTACGCATTGACACTTCAGAGGTACCCCAAATGAACATCCAAACTTTCAGGGTAAGGTAATACAGCGGGGGATTTGAATCTTGAGCAGTTTTTGAGAGCAGTTCAAACAAGGGAAGACGCGCCATTAAATATGAAAATGCCTCATCGCGCCACAAGCTGGCAGTCATAAACGAGAGTGGTGTTGCTGAAAACAGATACTGAACTATATTCATTACATCTTTTCGGTAACTTTATAGGTGATATTTTTTTTCAAAATTATTCGTGTATGTGACTCCAGCGCAGGAAGCGACGATAAAAGGAATGAAATAATTGGAAGAAAGTACCATTGAATAATCATCATAGGAATAGAGCTAATATTCGTTGCAATATTCATCTTTTTTCTGAGTTGGATGTCCAGAATAACATATATGATAATCATAGATGAAGAAACCGTAAGAATGAGGCCTGACATTTGTGGCAAAAGAAATCCAAGTACCGTTGATTTAAAGTTTGGGTTAATTAGGGGAGGGATAGATGCACTTACGGTGAGCACAAAAAAAGATACGGGCCATAATAGGTGATTTTTAATGAGAAAGGAGATTTTTTTTATCTTTGACATAACCGGTATATGAGGAGTACCAAGTGACCGTTTAAGCGCATATCCGATATCGCTGACACCCCATGCCCACCGTTTTTCCTGCTCATAGCGCGTCAAGAACGTTTTCATCATAGAGCCTGCATATACAGCATCACTGCCAATAAGGGTATAAAGAGGTACTGTTTTTACTTTGTCTCCATATTTAAAATATGCCTGTAGAAAGACGTGCCAATCCTCCGGAATAATGTCTACATCCCAATAGTTTATTTCCTCGATGAGCCAAAGGCTTACCGAATACGTTGAAATTTGAATAAGATTATCTTTTTGTGATAGAAATGCAAGACGCAAAATAGATGAGAGTGTTGCCTGAATCCGAATAAACATTGGTAACTGCCAAAAATTGTTATAGAGCAGTACAGGTGCCCAATAAAAATGATATATTCTCCCCTCATCCTCAAGGTAGGTGTAGGTGAGATAATCGAAATAATTCTGTGGTAACACACTATCTGCATCGCAGATGGTGAGTATTGTATTTTTTGGAGAAATATTCTCCGCTTTAACATACGCAGAAATAATTTTTGCCGCCGCCGTCTGATTACTTGCTTTTCCAGCTTCTTCGTGTGGCTGAAGAATATGATATGACTCAAGTACAGTTTTAAAATGTGAGCTATAGTTGGACCGGAGAACTTTGGCTTTGTGTTGGGCTTCTTCCTCTCGTTTTTCAAAAGCGAGCACTAACACAATTGATTGAGGGTTGTAGTTGTTTTGCACAATGCGTTCAATTGTTTTTTCGAGCTTATGAAGGGGCTCCTTATAGTTGGGAATAACTACAAAATGCACAATATCATCTGTTGCGGGGTTTTTTGTGAGCAGAGTTTTAAATGGTATGGTTTCAGCCGATGACAGTAAGTTGTAGGAAAGAGTTGAATAGTACACTGTTTGTAGACAGTTATACAGAAAGTACAGATCAAATGCGATAATAAAATACGCAACAAGTGCAGGATGAAACGGGGACAGCCACAAGGGTAGTGTGATAATAAACCACGATAGAATAGGAACAACCATATCCAAGACGCGTCCCACAAGCGGATGCGAGTCACTGTTGTTTGACATGGTGTAATTATACCCTACACCTCCGGTATAATTAGGCAGTGAACGTACCCAAATCATTTACAACCTCCTTTTCAAGGCTCAATAATGAACAGCGTCAGGCCGTTGAGATGACTGAAGGTCCTGTTATGGTGATCGCTGGACCGGGAACAGGCAAAACGCAAATAATAACGCTTCGAATAGCATATATATTGCTTAACACCCATGCAAATGCGAACAACATATTAGCTCTCACATTTACTGAAAATGCCGCAGCAGAGATGAAAGAGAGACTGTTTGAACTTATTGGGAGCGATGCATATAAAGTCAATATTCACACTTTTCATGCCTTTTGTAACGAGTTAATTCAAAAAAACAATCGGATATTTCATCATCTGCTTTCCTACGAGCCAGTTAGTGATTTAGACAGGATAGAAATAGTTCGTGATATTATTGAGTCGGACATGTATCAATTTTTACGTCCGCAGGGAAGCCCAAGTTACTATTACCACCCTGCGCTATCGGCTATAAGTGCGTTGAAAAAGGAAGGTATAACTCCATCCACCTTTAGTACTGGAGTAAACAGATGGAAGAGTGATTTTGAAAAAAGAGATGACCTTATCCACACAAAAGGGAAGTATAACGGAAAAATGAAGGGTGAAGCACGAGAAGAACTCAGGCATATTGAACAGTCCGAAGAGTTTGGAAAAGTATATGCTCGTTACCAAGAAGAACTACTCCGTCGAAAACTATATGACTACGAGGATATGATACTTGAAGTTCTGAGGGCACTGAGGTCAAACGAAGATTTTCTTGCAACTACGCGAGAAACCTTTCACTATATTCTCGTTGACGAACACCAGGATACAAACGATGCACAAAACGCCATTATAGAACTAGTCTGTGGACTTGACAATCATCCTAATCTGTTTGTTGTAGGGGATGAAAAACAGTCAATTTTCCGGTTTCAGGGAGCATCACTGGAAAACTTTTTATATTTCCAGAAACTATATCCGAAAGCTACACTTATCCATCTTCAGGAGAATTACCGTTCAACGCAAACCATACTTGATACTGCCCATACGTTTATAAGGCACAACCCTAAAAGTATTTCGTCTGATACCCTACTACAAGCGCGCAAAAATAACGATGGCAAAAAAATCAATATTACCCAATTTCCTGATGTAAATCAGGAGCAGATGGCCATTGCTGAAGCAATAATTAAACTGCACGAAGAGGGTATGCGTTATAACGATATTGCAGTTTTATACAAGAAGAATGATGATATATATACACTTGCTCGTCTGTTTGATAAGGTAGGTATACCATATCAATTATCAACTCCTGAATCACTTTTTGATGACTTTTATATACAAAAATTACTCACTCTTCTTCGAAGCATACATATGGCTGGAGACGATATTCCATTTGCGCGGGTGTTCCTGATGGATATTTTTGCGGTAAATCCCATTGATTTTTTTAATGCACAGAATTTGTCATCGAAAAAAAAAGAATCACTATGGACGATAATACAAAACGGAGATAGTAGTATCAGTTCATCTATTATTGATGTTGGAAAAAAAATTGCAAACTGGAAAAAGGAGTCAGTCAACACGCCTATCGATATTTTTTTTCTCAAAGTATTGCATGAATCTGGATTATTTACACGAATATTAAACCAACAAAACTCACTTGTCATATTACACAAACTTGGAGTAGTTTACGAAGATATAAAGGCACTTCAAAAAAAGAACCACTCTGCTTGCTTAGACGACTATATCAATCATATTGATTTGTTAATCCTCCATAATATTCAACCTCGATCAACAGCGATAGCGGTTGCGCCCGACAAGGTTACAATTTCAACAGTGCATAAAGCAAAGGGACTTGAATATGTCTGTGTATTTATTCCCAGTCTTACAGAGGGATATTGGGGCGGTGGCAGGAGTCGTTCTGCGCTTTTACATATACCATGGCAATATCTTTCGCGCACACACGTCCCCTCCATGCCGAGTGATGATTTGGAGGAGGAGAGGCGACTATTTTATGTTGCGCTTACGCGTGCAAAGAAATATATTTACCTTTCATATGCCAGTCAAGATAAAAATGGAAAGATTTCTCCGCCATCGCAGTTTATACATGAGTTACCCACATCGCATGTACAAACCACTTCACACTCTGAAACCGATGAAGTTACAAAACATCGATTGATTACAGAACTAACTCCTGCAGAACCCATGCATTCATCGTTAACCAAAGCAGAGATGCAGTTGTACATAATGGATCGGTTTACAAAAAATGGCCTGTCGGTAAGTGCGCTCAATAACTTCATCATCTGTCCGTGGCGATATGTTTTTCGCAATCTGATCAGAATACCTGACACACTGGGATATCACCTGCTTTTGGGTACCACAATTCATGCGGTAATACGCGAGTATATAGTACAGATAAAGAAAGGCACAAGACCTTCTTTGTCCGATTTATTGGAGTATATGAATACAATGATTGATCGGTTTTCAGCAAGTGAAAAAGACGTTCTAAAACTCAAGGAACAAGGACGGCTTATTATTGAGAGCTACTTTCAGAAGCGTATGTCCAGTTGGGATACGCGTAGGGAGGCAGAGGTTATTATTCCAAATATTGCACTGATAGAAGGTGTCTTTTTAAACGGTAAAATAGATATGATTGAGATAAATAAAGATAAGACAATAACTGTATACGACTTTAAAACCGGCAAGTCAAAGTCGCGTAACGCAATAATGGGAATGACTCAAAATAATGATGGAAGTTATTTTCGTCAGCTTGTCTTCTATAAAATGTTACTTGATGCCTACAAACATGGAACATACGCCATGAACCAGGGAGTTATTGAATTTGTTGAGTCGAGTATTGAGGGCGATATTAAACAAGAAGTATTCACTATAACTAAAGACGATGTAGAACGTGTTCAGAAGGAGATTGGTGATATGAAAACAGCACTTTCAACGCTTTCATTTTGGAATAAAAAATGTGATGATAAAGACTGCGAATATTGCGCATACCAGTCACACATTATCCACTCTTTTCGGGAGTAAGGGGTTCGTCAAAGTACATTTCATATACTGAAACGAGCGAAAACATACCCACAAGAAAGGGAGTAACAAGAATGGTGCTAATACTACTTGGAAAGAATAAGAAAAGGATAAATGAGATACCAAAAGGAATTATGGATCCATGGGTAGTAGCTTGGACACATCTTGCAAAATGAACTCGGCGAATTAAAAAATGAAAGAGAGTGTACGTACCAACCGAGGTAAGACCGACAATACCAAGTACCCAAGCCAGTGAAAAAAGAGGAAATAAACTAAAGTACAGAATATAAAAAGCTATTTGGATTTGTGGAGCATACATATTGACTACTTTTAAAAAATGCGAAATAGACTCTGAGTTGATTAAATACGTTCGCGTATCGTATGATCGCACAAATAGTAAGTCTTTAGCACGAATACTGACATGATCTCTCGCAAGCGTAAACAGTGCATCCGTGTTTACATAGTTGCGTGATGTTCTTTGTTCGTTAATGGAAATCAACAGAAGAGGGTCACTATTTTTTGATACACCCCAAATATAAAATGGTCTATTGAGATTCGTTGTTAATATGCCATTTTCAATGCGAAGTTGAGAGTTGGGAGGTAGAACACTCAGTGCGTTTATCACATTATTTTGAATATGGGAAGTTGTTGAGATGGGTATGATAGTGAAATATACTCCAAGGGTAAACGCAATGATACCAAGCGATATCACTATCAAAAAGTACTCAATGCTTTTTTTGATGGGAGAATGGAGTAGTTTATGATACTGCGGGGCATTTGGAACAACTGACATGGCAAATGTGTGTAAAATGGCCTTGACTTTTTTGTACATACGAATTATCATAGATACGTTAGAAAAAAATTGCAACTTCTTTAGGTGAAGTTAATATTTTTTCTTTATTAATTTATTCATACACTATTTCTATGGCAGACGGAGTCTTTCAGAGGAACAAACCTCATTTGAACATCGGTACCATTGGACACGTTGATCATGGTAAAACCACAACAACTTCAGCAATCCACTACGTTCTTTCGAAAAAAGGACAGGCAAAATTTTTAAAGTATGACGAAATTGATAAAGCTCCAGAAGAAAAAGCACGTGGAGTCACCATTAATCTTCATCACTCCGAATACGAAACTGACAAGCGTCACTATGCACATATCGATGCTCCAGGACACGCAGACTACATTAAGAACATGATTACCGGAGCAGCACAAATGGATGGAGCAATTCTTGTTGTTTCGGCTCCAGATGGTCCAATGCCTCAGACACGAGAGCACATTCTTCTTGCAAAACAAGTTAATGTACCAGCAATTGTTGTATATCTCAACAAAGTAGACATGGTTGCAGACAAGGAAATTCTTGATCTTGTTGAGATGGAAGTTCGTGATCTTCTCACAAAATATGGCTTTCCGGGTGACAAAGTGCCAGTCATTAAGGGTTCTTCGCTTAAGGCACTTTCAGATGATCCAGAAGCAATAAAGCAGATTGAAGAGCTTATGAAGGCAGTTGATGAGTATGTTCCTGAGCCAGTACGACCAGTAGATAAACCATTCCTTATGCCTATTGAAGATGTGTTTACAATTCAAGGGCGTGGTACTGTCGTTACTGGACGTGTTGAAAGAGGAATACTTAAGCTTAATGAGGAGATTGAAATTGTTGGTCTAAAGGAGACAAAAAAGACCGTAGCAACAGGTATTGAGATGTTCCGCAAGACACTTGATGAGGCTCGTGCTGGTGACAACACTGGTATCCTTATTCGTGGAGTTGAAAAGAACGATGTCCAAAGAGGGCAGGTACTTGCAAAGCCAGGTTCAATTACACCACACACAGAGTTTGAGGCACAGATTTATGTACTTAAAAAGGAAGAGGGTGGACGCCACACAGCATTCTTTAACGGTTACCGACCACAGTTTTATATAAAAACAACCGATGTGACAGGTGAAGTAATCCTTCCAGCAGGGGTTGAGATGGTTATGCCTGGTGATAACATAAAGATTACCGGTAAACTCATTTACCCAATGGCAATCGAAGAAGGACTGAAGTTTGCTATTCGTGAAGGTGGACACACAGTTGGAGCAGGAGCAATTACCAAGATTATTAAATAACGCGATAGTTAATTAGATAAACGCACTTTTACACTATGCCAAAAGGAAGGATCAGAATTAAACTCCGTTCGTATGACTATCGAATTATCGATGAGACGTGTCAAAAGCTTATCGATACAGCGGTACGTACTGGAGCTTCTATTATGGGTCCTATCCCTTTGCCAACAAAAACTGAAGTTTTTGTAGTGAACAAATCGACGTTTATTGATAAGAATGCGCGTGAGCACTTCGGGTTGAAGACTCACAAAAGAGTAATTGATATCTTAAATCCTACAAATCAGACCATTGACTCTCTGATGCACCTTGAACTCCCAGCAGGAGTAGAGGTAGAGGTAAAGATGTAATTTGATAGTTGATAATTTGAGGTTAATAGTATATAATCTCAAAAAATCCGGATAGGAAAAATATGCCTTGTCCGCAGGGCATATTTTTTTGTCAGATGTCCGATAAGTTTATATAACGCTATGGACAGATATATTGTTGGTGTAAAAAAATCACAATCACAAACTTTTAATGAAAAGGGACTTCGTGTTGCTTCGACCTATATTCAGACAGCACCTTTTGTATATATTCGAGCAAAAGTGACAGAAAAGGACGGATACAATGCATTAGTTTGTGGTTTTGGTACAGCAAAAAAAATTGCGAAAACTACAGAAGGACTTCTTAAAAAATATGCTCCAGATGCTAAGCCAGCTAAAATAGTTGAGTTTCGTTTTAGAAAAGAAGCCCTTGTTGTTGGAGAAGATAATAGTGTAAAAATTGGAGACACAGTAGTAAAACCTGGTCAAGAAATTAAACCAAGCATGTTGTTTGCCGTAGCAGATTTACTTGAAGTAACGGGTACAAGCAAAGGTAAGGGATTTCAAGGAGTGGTGAAGAGACATGGATTTAAAGGTGGTTCAAAAACTCATGGACAATCAGACAGACAAAGAGCTCCAGGTTCGATTGGTATGACAACAACACCTGGTAGAGTGTTTAAAGGAAAGAGAATGGCAGGTCGTATGGGTAACGATACAAAAACAATAAAAGGATTAAAGCTTATTTCGATGGATGACGCAGGAATAACAGTTGCAGGACTTATACCAGGACCAATTGGTGGATTTGTCCAAATCAGAAAAAGTTCATAATTTACACTATGGCCACTACAGCGAAAAAAACAGAAATTGAAGTAAAGAATTACGCATTGGATGGGAAAATACTTGGAACGGTGGAGCTTGTAAAAGAGCTTCAGGAATATGTTCCAAACACAACTCTGCTTGCTCAATATGTGCGAGTATATCTTGCAAACCAGAGAGAGGGTAACGCTTCAGCAAAAATGAGATCGGAAGTAGTCGGAACAACAAAAAAAGTATACAAACAAAAGGGCACAGGACGTGCGCGTCACGGATCAAAGAAAGCACCTATCTTTAAGGGTGGAGGTGTAGTCGGAGGTCCAAAACCGCAAGAACACAGACTTGAACTTTCCAAATCACAAAAAAAGGTAAGTCTCTTAAGCGCAGTAGCAAAACAAGTAAAAGCGGGCGCAGTTGCAACTGTAGAAAACGGTGTGACTGAACTTAAACCAAAGACAAAACAGTTTGCTCCTCTTATGAAAGTGTTGCAAGAAAAAAAAGGTAAAGTAGTTGTGGTACTTATGGACGCAAAGGCAACCGGAGTAATTAAGTCACTACGCAACATGGAAAACGTCCGAACAACACACATGGGTCAGTTAAATGCTCACGATATTCTTGATGCAAAAAAGGTTTTATTTGTTTCGCATGCATTTGATGCAATGCAAAAAATGTTCTCAAAATGAAAAAAATTATTATTAAACCACTCGTAACTGAAAAAGCAACTTCACTTGCACAGAAAAATGTTTATGCATTTGTGGTTGCTACGTCAGCAACGAAGACGCAGGTAATGTCAGCAGTTACAACTACCTACAATGTAACATGTGATAGTGTGCGTATGCAGGTGCGTAAAGGAAAAGTTCAGCGAGTTGGACGTAAGATGGTTCCGAAAAAACGATCAGATAAGAAAATTGCATATGTACATGTTACAAAAGGGAGTATTGATTTGTTTCCGAAGGCGTAAGTTATCAACAATAGTATGAATATTTCACAACCATTAAACCCAGAAAAATCACTCACTGAGATTTTGAAGAAACACTCAGGAAGAAATCATGCTGGGCGTATTACAGTGCGCCATCAGGGAGGACGACAAAAGAGATATTATCGTATTGTTGATTTTAAACGCGATAAGCGAGACGTGAAGGGGACAGTGAAAAGTATAGAGTATGATCCAAATAGAAATACATCACTGTGTCTTATTGAGTATGCAGATAATGAAAAACGATATATACTCCAACCTAAAGATGTAAAGCTTGGTGACGTTGTAATGGCTGGAGAGCAAGCAGATATAAAGCCGGGAAATGCTCTTCCACTTAAATCAATCCCCATTGGAATTGAAGTACACAATATTGAGTTATTTCCTGGACAGGGTGGAAAACTTATACGAGGTGCAGGAACTGCAGGAGTAGTTATCGCTAAAGAGGGAAACTTTGTCCACGTAAAACTACCATCAGGTGTAGTGCGAAAATGTTTTGCTGAATCATATGCAAGTATTGGAATGCTTGGTAATTTGGAGCATAAAGATAGAATTCTAGGAAAAGCAGGTACAAAGCGCTTAATGGGTATTCGTCCCACAGTTCGTGGAACTGCACAAAATCCACGAAGTCATCCACATGGTGGAGGTGAAGGTAGAAGCGGTGAAGGAATGCATCCAAAAACACCATGGGGTAAGTCAGCACGGGGAACACGTACACGCCGACCAGCAAAATGGAGTAATAAGTTTATTGTTTCAAAATAATTTATGGAAGCTAAAGCATCAGCACAAGACGTACATTCAACACCTAAGAAACTTCGTTTCTTAATTGAAGAAGTAAAAAAATTAACCCCAGTGCAGGCAATGGATAAACTGTATTATTCGCCTCGCAAGTCTGCTAAGGTTTTGTATAAAGTGATCAAATCAGCCGTAGATAACGCCAAGGCTACTTTACAGATCGATGAACATCTGTTAAAATTTAAGCTTTTGAAAGTAGATCAAGGACATGCATTAAAGCGTTACAATCCAGGTGGGCGTGGAACGGTTAAACCATATAAGAAGAAATTTTCTCACGTTTCGGTGGTTGTATTTGCGGAAGCAAAAAAACAGGTTGAAAAAGCAAAGACTGAATTAAAAGTTGCAAAAAAATCTTCTCCAAAACAGAAGACAACAGCAAAGAAAACACGCAAAGATGGGACAAAAAGTTGATCCAAAGGGACTTCGATTGGGCATAACCCAAAATTGGGGTTCTCGTTGGTTTTTTAGCAACAAAAAGACATTTAAGGACTCTCTTATTTCGGACATTAAAATTCGAAAAGCCCTTTTAGATAAATTTAAGTTTGCTTCTGTAACGCAGGTTGATATCGAACGCGCTATCAAGAAGATTTCAGCCATCATTTATGCGGTTAAGCCAGGAATGATCATAGGACGTGGAGGCAAAGGCCTTGAAGATGTTAAAAAGCAAATTGTAAACGATCTAGATAAAAAACCAAACAAAGAACTTAAGGTTGAGATTAAAATCGAACCAGTTAAAAAACCGTATTTAAGTGCTTATTATGTTTCGCAGACAATAGCAGAAAAATTGGTAAAGGGATTTCCTCACCGATCTACCATTCATCACGCAATGGATAGAGTTATGGAGGCAGGAGCAAAAGGTGTTAAGGTTCAGATTGGCGGGCGTATTAACGGAGCAGAAATTTCACGGAGAGAGAAGTATTTTCAGGGAACTATTCCCACATCAACCATCCGTGAAGTGGTAGATTTTGCTCGCTATCCAGCACTTACAAAGTCAGGATATGTTGGAGTTAAAGTTTGGATTTGTAGATAAAATACTATGTTGGCACCAAAAAGACAAAAGTATCGAAAGCAGTTTAGAGGAATCTGGAGAAAAGTTGCCATGAAGGGCGAAAAGATTTCTTTCGGCTCGGTAGGACTTAAAGTTATGTCTACCGGATGGATCAAGGATAGAGAAATTGAAGCCTCTCGTGTTATTTTGGCACGCGCAACACGCAAGATGGGTAAGTTTTGGATTCGCATTTTTCCCGATAAGCCTTTTTCAAAAAAACCCCCAGAGGTAACGATGGGTGCGGGAAAAGGTGATGTTGCCTATTTTGTAGCATCGGTTGTTCCTGGTAAGGTCATTTTCGAAGTAGACGGATTGCCAGTTGAAGAAGCCCGAGCTGTTTTGAATGCTGTTTCAAAAAAACTGTCGATAAAAGCAAAAGTTATTACAAAAGATCTATGAAAAAGTATACAAAGGAAAGTAATGAAAAAACAAAAGAAGAACTTGAAAAGGCAGTAAGCACCATTCGTCTTGAAATAAGTAAATTACAGGTAGAGATGGGGATTGCACAGAAGAAAAATACAAATGAAATTAGAAATAAAAAAAAGCAATTAGCAGTTCTTTTGACGGTACTTCGTCAGAAGAAAGTATAACAACACACCTATGGCGCGTACGATGATTGGAACAGTGGTTTCGGATAAAATGACAAAAACGGTCGTGGTGTCAGTTGAGCGTAAATTTAGACATCCAAAATATAAAAAAGTTATCGTTAGAAACAAACGATACAAAGTAGATGTCGCAGAAGGTGGATTTGTAGTTGGAGATAGAGTAGAAATTCAGGAAACACGTCCGCTGTCCGGCGGTAAGAGGTTTCGCGTTATTAAGAAAGTATAACTTATGATACAGCTTAGAACAGTATTGACAGTTGCAGACAATAGTGGTGCAAAAAAAGCGATAATGATTGGCATGCCTGGAAAAGGGAATCGAAAGTATGCATATGTGGGTGAAATAATTAATATTGCAGTCAAAGAAGCAATTCCATTCGGTCAGGTAAAAAAGGGAGAGGTCTTATCGGCTGTTGTTGTTCGAACACATAAAGAAAAAAGGAGAGCAGACGGAAGTTATATTCGATTCGATGACAATGCATGTGTCATATTACAAGCAAAAGATAATCAAGATCCAAAAGGTACCCGTATTTTTGGACCGATTGCAAAAGAAGTAAAAGATAACGGTTTTGCTAAGATTGCAAGTTTAGCTGAGGAGATGTATTAATCTCATCCTATACCTATGAAAATTATTAAAAATGACAAAGTAAAAATACTCGTTGGAAAGAATAAAGGGAAAGAAGGTGTGGTTGAGCGAGTATATCCTAAAGACAACACAGTACTTATACTAGGGATGAACATATTTAAAAAGCATGTTAGAAAGAGCGATAAGATGCCACAGGGCGGAATAGTTGAAGTTCCTCGACCGCTTCCGGTGTCCAATATTGGTCTTATCTGTCCATCATGTAAAAAGGTTACGAGAGTAGCATATAAAGTTGAGGCAGGGGTAAAAAAACGAAGTTGTAAAAAGTGTCAGGCAGTTATTTAAGATACATCTTATGTCATTCAAAGAATATATTAAAACAGAAGTGCGTCCCGCAGTTATGAAAGAGATGAACCTCAAGAATGAGTTTGAGGTGCCTAACGTTGTAAAGGTTGTTTTGAATGTTGGTGCAGGTGAGGCAGTGTCAAACAAAGGTAGCATTGCTAAAATTGCCGAGCAACTTGGAATGATTGCAGGTCAAAAAGCAGTAGTCACCAAGGCTCGCCGATCGGTTTCAGCATTCAAGATCAGACAAGGTTTGCCTATCGGAGTAAAGGTCACATTACGTGGAGAACGAATGTATAGCTTTTTACATAAAATGATAACAATCGTGCTTCCCCGTTTGCGCGACTTTAGAGGAATTGAAACAAGTTGTGTTGATGGTCATGGTAATTTGAACATCGGATTTACCGAGCAGACACTTTTTCCGGAAATCGAGTATGACAAAATTGATAAGCTGCGTGGTTTACAGGTGACCGTTGTCACAACAGCACGTAACAATGCAAAAGGCAAGCTTTTTTTTGAAAAGTTGGGAGTTTTATTTAAAAAATAATTATCTATGGCAAAAACCTCTGATGAAGTAAAATTTAAAAAGAAACAGAAGTATGCGATTCGTGTGAGAAATAGATGTGCTGTGTGTGGAAGATCACGTGGGTACATGCGTCGCTTTGGAATGTGTCGAATCTGTTTTAGAAAAAGAGCTTTAGAAGGGGAGATTCCTGGAGTTAGAAAAATTTCTTGGTAAGAAAGATATGAGTAGATCACTAAAAAAAGGTCCCTATATTGATGAAAATCTGATGAAAAAAGTACTCGCACAGAAAAAAGCGGGCAATAGCACAGTTGTTAAGACATGGGCAAGAGATTCACAGATTGCCCCAGAGTTTGTTGGAGTTAAAATAGGCATCCATAACGGAAGAAAATTTATTGAATTGCTTGTAACCGAGGGTATGGTGGGACACCGCCTTGGAGAATTTGCTCCAACCCGAACCTTTAAGGGGCACGGTAAGATTACAAAGCGAACAATGGATAAAACTTAATAATTGATATCAAACTATGAATGACCCAGTCATCGATTTAATAATCCGAATAAAGAATGCCTACATGACAAAGAACGATAGCCTTGTTTCGCCACATTCGTCTTACAGAGAAGCTGTGCTAAAAAAACTCAAGGAAATTGGATATATAGAAGACTATTCAGTTGCTGGAGATGTAATAAAAACGATATCAATCCAGCTTAAATATGATAAAGGAATGCCTGCAGTTACTGATGTTCAGATTGTTTCAAAGCCAGGTAAGCGAGAGTATGTTTCGTATACCGATCTTAAGTCAGTGATGAGCGGTATGGGTTATTCCATTTTGTCGACTCCAAAAGGGATTATGACTCATAAAGAGGCACGAAAAAGCAAGTTGGGTGGAGAGTTACTATTTTTGATTTGGTAAATATATGTCAAAAGTTGGACAGAAAGCACTAATAATACCTGCAAGCGTGACGGTAACTGTGCGCGATACAGAGGTTGAAGTTAAGGGTAAAGAGGGAAGTCTTACCATTGCAATCCCACACGGCATTACAGTTCGTAAGGGAGATGTTGATGGACAGATGCTCGTAACGCGCGGAAATGATACAAAAAATAGTAAATCGCTTCATGGAACTATCCGAACACTGATTGATAATGCGGTGGTAGGTGTTGAAAAACCTTGGGAAAAAAGACTTGAAGTGGTTGGAACAGGTTTTAATGTAAAAACCCAGGGTCAGGACCTTGTATTTAAAATTGGATACTCGCACCCAGTTGTGTTTAAGAAAGTTGACGGTATAGTACTTTCGGTTGATGGAAACACCAAGGTAGTAGTACGTGGCGTAAATAAACAGTTGGTTGGCGAAATTGCACAAAAGATAAAGAAGTTACGAAAGCCGGATGCATACAAAGGGAAAGGTATTAAATATGAAGGAGAGAAGTTACGAATTAAGCCTGGAAAGAAAGCGAAGGCTGCATAACAATAAGACACTATGAAGGCAACAATACATACGGGACGAATGTACCGAAGAAAAAAAAGAGTCAGCGCAAATATAGTTGGTAGCGCTGTACGACCAAGAATAAGTGTCTATCGCTCATCAAAGCACATGTATGCACAAGCAATAGATGATAGCGCCCGTGTTACATTGTGTTCAGTACACACAAAACAAGCGGAAAAAGCAAAAAAATCTGACCAAGCATTTGCAGTCGGAAAAAAACTTGCAGAATTGCTGAAAGCAAAAAATATTACTCAAGCTGTTTTTGATCGTGGAGCAAACACATATCTTGGCAGAGTTCAGAAGTTAGCCGAAGGGCTCCGTGATGGTGGTATACAGGTTTAATAATTTTATTTTCCCGTACGTTATATGGCAGAACATTTTGAAGAAAAAAAGTTGGAAGAACAGATTTTACTTATCCGACGAGTAACCAAAAAGATTACCGGAGGTAGCCATATTACCTTTGTTGCACTTGTCGCTGTAGGCGACCGCAAGGGTAACGTAGGTATTGGTATGGGAAAAGGTCAAGAAGTTCCTCAAGCCATAAAAAAGGGACTTACCAAAGCTCAAAAAAGAATGGTACATATTCCTGTATATAAAGGAACCATTCCCCATGAAGTTAAGCTGAAATATAAGGCTGGTATGGTTTTTCTTAAGCCAGCACCAGAGGGAACAGGTTTGAAGGTGGGAAGCGTTATTCGTAGCATTTTTGACCTTGCTGGAGTATATAATGTATCTGGTAAGATAATTGGCTCACGAAATCAAATTGTTAATACTCAACTTGTAATGCAAGCGCTTACAAAGCTGAAACAAAGATCATTACCAGTTGCAAAATAAGTAACATGTCATCATTTTTAGCACAACTACCCCAAATTGTTATTGGTACCAAAAAAAAGCTTGGACGAGGGCTTGGAAGCGGTCGAGGTTCCAAATCAGGCAGAGGTACAACTCGTCATCAAAAGGCACGAGAAAATATCCCTCTTCACTTTGAAGGTGGTCAGAATCGATTGGTTAAAAAATTTCCTTTATTAAGAGGAAAAGGCCGCAATTACAGCCGTAAATATAATAAGTACGTTGTTTATTCTGGTCAACTGAATAATCTTGAGGAGGGAACTATAGTAAATGAGGAATCTCTCAAAAAAGCAGGACTTATTGATCAGGATGCAAAGGCTCCTGTTATTAAGCTCATTGCAAAAGGCGAACTCAAGAAAAAATTGACTGTAGCCTTACCAGTTTCTCAATCTGTGAAAGCGATGATTGAGAAAGTGGGTGGCACAGTGAACGTATGAAAGATATAACCGAAAAAGTTCAACTTCTTTTTCGAGACCCACAACTGAGAAGAAAGCTCGTCTTTACATTTGCTTTATTTCTCTTTTTTCGTATCTTCGCCTTTCTTCCTGTTTCGGTAATTGACCTTCAGAAACTACGCATGCTTTTTGAGCAGAGTCAGTTTTTATCACTCTTAGACATTTTTTCAGGAGGAACACTCGTCAACTTTTCGATAATGGCCTTGGGCTTAAATCCGTATATCAATGCTTCGATAATCATGCAGTTACTGTCTGTTATATTCCCTCAACTGGAAAAGCTTTCCAAAGAAGGGGAGTATGGAAAGTTCAAAATGAACCAGTACACTCGCTTTCTTACAGTACCTCTTACCATAGTTCAGGCAATTGGAATTTTTGTACTTTTGAGAAACCAACAAATTATCGGACAGCTCTCACCATTAGAGTTTTTCTCTTTTATATTCACGCTTGTTGCAGGCACCTTTATTCTCGTGTGGTTTGGTGAGCTTATTTCGGAGTTTGGACTAGGAAACGGCATATCGCTCATCATATTTGCTGGTATTGTAGGAAGACTGCCTGTTATCATGGGGCAGACGCTAACCACATTTAATCAGGAGATGTTTTTTAACTTCTTGCTTTTTGGTGTGGTTTCGGTGGGTGTGGTTGCGGCAGTTGTATTTATTAACGAGGCGATACGACGGATACCTGTATACTATGCCAAGCGCATAAAAGGTAATAAAGTGTATCAAGGCGCGACGAATTATCTTCCACTCAAGTTAAATCAAGCTGGAGTTATTCCTATTATTTTTGCAGTATCTTTTGTGCTTTTCCCTCAATTAATCGGAAACTTCCTTCAGTATTCTGAACAGCCTGTGATAGCTGGTATTGCACGGTTTTTAGTAACTGCATTTCAGCCGTCAGGCGTGGTGTACAATGTACTCTACTTTTTACTCGTCATTGGTTTTACGTTCTTTTATACGATAATCGTATTCAATCCACAGAAAATTTCAGAGGAAATTCAGAAGCAAGGTGGTTTTATTCCAGGTATTCGACCGGGAACAGCTACAAAACAATATCTTGAGCAGGTATTATATAGGATTACAAGCGTTGGAGCCCTTTTCCTTGGGTGTATCGCAGTTATGCCTACAGTACTATCTGCAATTACCGGCATGACAAGTTTGGTTATTGGAGGTACAAGCATTCTCATCGTAGTCTCGGTTGTTCTTGAGACGTTTAAGGTTATTGAAGCACAACTTGTTATGAAAAGTTATGACAAGTTTGTGCGATAAGAGGCACAGTTATAAAATTATAAAGTTAAAAGAAAAAGAATATGGCAAAAAAAGGATCACGGACTTTACTTGGGTTAGTCTGCGAGGTGTGTGGAAAACAAAATTACGTGACTCAAAAGAATAAGGTAAACACCACTGAGCCGATTAAACTGAAGAAGTACTGCAATAAATGCAGAAAAACAACTCAACACAAAGAACGAAAAAAATTAGATTAAGTCTATGAAGTTTGTACTTATTGGCATACAAGGATCGGGAAAATCAACGCAAGGAAACATTCTTTCTAAGCAGTTTAAGATTCCCTATCTGTCAACCGGTCACATTTTCCGAGAAATCGCAAAAGAGAAAACTGCACTTGGTCGGTACATTAAAGAGACCATCAATTCTGGTATTCTCGTTCCGGACGAAAAAACTATCGAAATTGTCAATAGCTATCTTTCACGACCCGAATACAAACGGGGTTATATACTTGACGGTTTTCCTCGCACTCTTAAACAGGTTGAAAAATTTAAGAATAATGTAGACAAGGTCATATATTTGGACATACCAGATAAAGAAGCCCTATGGAGGTTGACTAATCGTAAACAGGAGCGTGAGGATGAAACGTTACCCGCCATTAAGAAGAGAATCGAGATGTTCCACAAGTTTACAGATCCAGTTATAGACCACTACCGCTCAGAAAAAAAACTAATTGAGATTGATGGGACTCTGCCAATCGAAGAAGTAAATAAAGAAATTTTAGAGTTTTTAGGTAAACAAGTGATAAAAAATCGAATGGTAGAATGGAAGCCAAAAAAGACTATAATTGCACTTGTTGGTTTGCCTGGTGCAGGTAAAACCGACGCAGCTGCATATTTTAAAGAAAAAGGAATACCTATCATTTCATTTGGCAAAATAATTAACGACTACATCGATGAAAATAAGCTTGAACACACAGAGGAAGTGCATAAAAAAGTTCGTGAAGACTTGAGGGAAAAATATGGCAAACAAGCACTTGCAGTTCTTAATATGAAGCACATAGAACAATCTCTTAAAAAACATCCATTTTTGGTAATTGATGGGATGCGATCTTGGGAGGAATATCTTTACTTAAATAGTGAGTTAAAGCGAGTGCGTCTATTTGTAGTTGCCATCCATGCTGACAAACATGTTCGGTATGCTCGCGCTGCAAAACGGACATATCGCAAAAAATTGTTTGGCCAAGAGCGCGACGTCAATGAGCTTATTGGAACCAATATGGGTCCAACAATTGCATACTCTGATTTTTTGGTAAAGAACAATTTCTCTAAAGAAGATTTTACAGACAAACTGGAGGATGTGTATCGCCAGATTTATTTTTCGTAAGGCAATGATAACGTACAAAACTCCAGAAGAGATTGCCATAATGAAAAAGTGCGGTGCGATACTTGGTGATGCGATGAGACATGTAGTGGCGATGGTAAAGCCGGGGGTGTCAACGCTTGAACTAGATACTGCGGCACGCAAATATATCGTTGCGCATGGCGCTGAAAGCTCTTTTACAAAGGTTGAGGGTTATCAATGGACTACGTGTATGCCCGTCAATGAGCAGGTAGTACATACACCGCCTTCTGCATCAGCGGTCTTAAAGAAGGGTGATTTGCTTACGATCGACATGGGTGCATATTTGAAGGGCTACCATACAGATCATGCTGTTTCGCTTGTTGTGGGTGGAACCACAGATTCAAAACTGAATACGTTTTTAGAAACAGGGAAAACCGCCCTTACTGCGGCTATTTCCCAGGCACGGATTGGCAATAGACTTGGGCATATTTCAGAAGCAATGGGTTCAATTATCGAAAAAGCAGGGTATACAGTAATGCGACAGCTTACGGGGCATGGTATTGGAAAAGAACTGCACGAGGACCCATTTGTTCCAGGTTTTCTTGATAAACCAATAGATAAAACGATGAAGTTAAAGCCCGGCATGACACTTGCCCTTGAGATAATCTACTCAATGGGAAAAAGTCCTGAAATTGCGTATGAAAATGGCAATGAGTGGTCTATAATTACAGCTGACAGGAGCATTTCGGCTTGTTTCGAACATACTGTTGCAATAACTCACGAAAATACGCTGGTTTTGACGTAAATTTGTGTTAAAATATATACTTTATGAAGGAACAGGACGATGTGCTCGTTTTGGATGGGGAAGTGATTGAGAACTTGCCCAATACGTTGTTTCGCATAAAAGTGGCAAATACGGACAAAGTAATACTCTGTTATTTGTCAGGCAAAATGAGAAAAAACTATATTAAGATTTTGCCAGGCGACAAAGTAAGGTTTGAATTGACAAAGTACGATATGGAACGAGGCAGAATTATTTATAGAATTTAATGGTTAAACCATGAATATACAATCATCAGTAAAAACAAGATGTGCAAAATGCAAAATGGTAAAAAGGAATGGCAAACTGTACGTTATTTGTTCAAATCCCAAACACAAACAAAGACAGGGATAATTAATTATTAGTCTTTAATTGATTTATGGTTCGTTTATTCGGCATCATCATACCAGACGGAGACAGAGTAGCATTTGGTCTTACTCGACTTTATGGAATAGGTTGGGCAAACTGCGCGGTTGTTCTTAAAAAAGCAAAGGTTGATGCACATAAACGAATGAAAGATTTAACCGAAGAAGAAATGAAAAAGATTACTGCAATTATCGAAAAAGAGTATCGAGTAGAAGGAGAACTTCGTGAAGAGGTTAATGAAAATATCAAACGGTTACGTGAAATCGTTTCATATAGAGGTGTTCGCCATATGAGAGGACTTCCCGTACACGGACAGCGTACAAAATCGAATGCGCGTACTAAGAAAGGAAAGAGAAAGACAGTTGGAGCTTTGAAAAAAGAGGATATTGCAAAGATGGAACAAGCTAAAACAGCAAAATAACACATTATTATTTTAGAAACTATGGCAGTACAAAAGAAAACAAAAAACAGAGTAGTTGAGTCAGGTAAAATTTATATTACCGCTACATTCAACAACACCCTCGTTTCTGTAAGTGACGAGAAAGGCGCAGTTTTGGTTACAGGTTCAAGTGGAATGCACGGATTTTCAGGAACGAGAAAATCAACTCCTTATGCCGCAACAGTGACAACGGAAGCAGTGCTTAAAAAAGTAACCACCGACAATGGCATGAGAAAAGCAGTAGTATTCATTAAGGGTATTGGACCAGGTCGTGAAGCCGCACTTCGCGCAATTAAAGCATCTACAGTTGATGTTGACACTATTATTGATGTTACCCCCGTACCTCATAACGGAGTACGGCCACCAAAAGTTCGAAGAGTATAAGTTCATTATGAATTACGTTGTCAATAACACTCTATGAGATATACAGGACCTAAAAATAGAATAGCGCGCAGAAACGGGGCAGATTTAAGCATGAAAACCCCAGGCACAAAGTCACACGCGCGACTACTAAAAAAAATTGCAGTTCCTCCAGGACAGCATGGCCTGAATCGTCGGAGAAAAATCTCAGAGCGTGGACGACAGATTAGAGAGACACAAAAACTTCGCTTTATGTTTGGCGTAACATCAAAACAACTAAAAAATTACTTTACAGAGGCAGTGTCCATCAAGGGAAACACAGCGTCTTTTCTTTCAGAATTACTGGAACGAAGACTTGATAATGTTGTGTTTAGACTTGGATTTGCTCCTACCCGAGCGTCAGCTCGACAGTTTGTAACTCATGGCCATGTAACTGTAAATGGTTCAGTCGTTTCTATCCCATCATACAAAATGAAAGCAGGAGATGTGATTTCTTACAAAGCGAAAGCTCTCGATAAGTCGCCGGTTGTTCAAACTATGCTCCAAGCAAAGGACATTATTATTCCTGAGTGGCTTGAAAGACAAGGCGCAGTTGGCAAACTCCTTGCTATTCCAGGTGCAGATGCACTGAAGGATCAAGTTGATTTGCGTTTAGTAATTGAATATTTTTCAAGATAATTATTATTTTTCTTATTTCTCAGTATGCTTACGCCTCAATTCGTCACAAAAACAGTTGAAACATCCGCTTCCTACGGTGTGTTCACTCTTGAACCTCTTACAAAGAGCTTCGGTGAAAGTATGGGAAATGCATTGCGACGAACATTGCTATCTGCACTTGAGGGTACAGCGGCAACCGCAGTCAAGGTTGAAGGAGTTCCTCATTTGTTCAGCGCACTGAAAGGTGTTAAAGAAACAGCGCTTGAACTCACCCTTAATCTAAAACAAGTACGTTTCAAGCGTGCTACTGAGGGTGTTCATAAAGTCATGTTGTCAAAAAAAGGCGTTGGTAAAGTATTCGCATCCGATCTTGAAGGCGATGTTGAAGTAGTAAATGGAGATTTATACATTGGTGAAATTACAGATGTAAAAGGTAAAATCGAACTAGAACTTCTTGTTGAGAACGGAAGAGGATATGTACTTGCAGATGATCAATCAGAAAAAGAGACAGGTTTTATTGTACTCGACTCAGCATTTTCCCCAGTTAAAAAAGTGAACTTTGCTGTCGAAGAAGCCCGTGTCGGAAGAAAAACTGATGCAGATAGATTAGTAATGCATATATGGACTGATGGAAGTGTTTCCCCTGATGAAGCACTTAAAGAGGCCGCATCAGTCCTCAGTGCACAGTTTACCCATGTATTTGCACAAACCGACTCTCAAACTCAAAAAATTACAGGAGAAAACGAAGTAACGGGCACACAAGAAATCGATAAAAAGTTCCACGATCTTATCATCGACGAACTAAATTTGCCTTCACGAGTTGTAAATGCATTGCTTCGCGAAAACATTGAAACAGTTGCTGACCTAGTGCGTGTGGGTGAGGAAAAATTAGTTGCATATAAGGGTCTTGGTCGAAAATCTATCGATCTAATCAAAGATGAGTTAAAAAAGTTGGGATTTGAGTGGAAATAATATGAAGCACAGAGTCGCGAAAAGAAAGTTTGGTTTTGGATACGATGCAAATAAAATGTTGCTGAGACAGTTGTGTAGAAGTTTTTTTCTCGAAAATACAATTAAGACTTCCAAGCAACGTGCAAAGGCAACCCAAATGCAGGTCGAGAAAATCGTAACCAAGTCAAAAGTGCAAAATGAAGCAAATAAGAACTACATACTTCGTTTTTTTGGTGATGAAAAAATGTGTGAACTTCTCTTTACAAAAATTGGTCCTTCATTTGGAAAAGTAGCAGGTGGATATACAAAAGTTTCACTGATTGGCCAACGCGAATCAGATGGTGCGATGATTGCTAAACTTTCATGGGCACATCCACTGCAATCAGAGAAGAAAAAAGTTACTAAATCTGTCGAGGCTGAAAAAAAAGGAGAAGAAGTCAAATAATTATTGATCATACTATACATGGCAAACCTTACTAAAATTACAAAACCAGTTTCTGAAAAAAATATAGTTCGCACATGGCATCTTGTTGATATGAAGGGGAAAGTGCTTGGAAGACAGTTGCCCCACATTGCCACATTGCTACAAGGTAAAAATAAGCCCACATATGTCCTCAATATTGATAGTGGTGACTACGTTGTGGTGATTAATGCAGGACAAATGGTCTTAACCGGAGATAAAAAAGAGACAAAAATGTATGATAGATTTTCTGGCTATCCAGGTGGGTTGCGACAAGAGAAAGCAGGAGATTTGCTTGCTAAAGATCCAGGAAGAATGATACTCCGTGGTGTTAGCGGTATGTTGCCAAAAAATAAACTACGAGATCGTAGACTAGCACGGCTGTTTGTTTTTATTGATGAAAATCACCCTTATCAAGCAGAATTTCAAAAGAAAGCATAAGTTATTTATTTACGTTGACATATGCCAAAAAAAACAAAAAATGTAAGCTACTTTGAAGGAGTCGGAAGACGACGCACATCTGTTGCAGTTGTACGTTTATACATTCCAGGCAAAGATAAAACCGCTTTAGTTGGCGATACTAAGTTGAAAGCAGGAGAAATGTATGTAAACGGAAAAAAGATTGACTCTTTTTTCCCGGCACTTCATCAAAAAGTACAGTACCTAAAACCTCTTAAACTTGCAAAAGCTGATGATAGATTTTGTATCTCTATTCATGTGCATGGAGGTGGTGTTCAAGGCCAACTAGAAGCTGTGGTACATGGCATAGCAAGAGCAGTTGAAAAGACTGATTCCGAAGTTGTTCGGCCAGTATTGAAAAAAGAATCACTCCTTACTCGAGATCCTCGTGCGCGACAAAGACGGAAAGTGGGCACCGGTGGAAAGGCACGACGCGCTAAGCAGTCTCCAAAGCGTTGATTCTTGTGGTATCATCAACATATGAAAGACCTTTCTGTGATTATTGTGTCGTATAACACAAAAGATATCACGCTCAATTGTCTTCAGAAGCTTAAAAAATCACTCTCTTTAGGGAAAATAAATGCGGAAATAATTGTCGTTGACAATAATTCAAAAGATGGGACCGTAGATATTTTGAAAGAGCTCCATGAGCATAAAGATATACAATTTATTCAAAATAATGATAATCCCGGATTTGGAAAGGCAAACAATCAGGGCTTAGCCATAGCGCAAGGAAGATATGTACTTTATTTAAACTCTGATGTATATGTACCTGAGGCACCATTTTTTGATGCTTTAATCAAGAAAATGGACAGCTCACCGAGTTTAGGTGTTATGACTGTAAGGGTTAATCTTGGGAACGGGAGTATTGATCCTGCATCGCATAGGGGATTCCCAACTGTATGGCGGTCATTTTGTTACTACGCAGGTCTTGAAGCATTGACACGTACTGTGCCACTACTCAATAAGTGGTTTGGAGGATATCATCTAACCCATTTGCCTCTTGAGACGGAACATGAAATAGACACTCCTACAGGGGCCTTTTTTCTTGCACGCAAACATATACTTGATACTCTCAAAGGATTTGACGAAGACTATTTCATGTATGGTGAGGATATAGACCTTTCATATCGCATAAAACGTCTGGGCTACCGAATACTGTATGATCCAACATACTCCGTCATCCATCTTAAAAATCAGAGCGGAATTAAAAAAAAGAACGATAGTACAATCCGAAAAAAAACGAACACACACTTTTATGACTCAATGATTATTTTTTATAAAAAGCACTACGAGACGAAGTATCCAACATGGATAAATAAGCTGGTATTCGCCGCAATAACATATAAAAAAAACTCAGTATGAAGAAAATCGGCATCGATGCACGACTTTTATTTCAGACAGGGGTTGGGACTTATCTTCAGAATCTTCTTTACCATTTGAATAGAATACAGAACAACGGGTTGGAGTATAGCGTGTATATAATGCCACAAGACAGAGACGAGGCAAAAAGAATGTATCCCAAAATTAATTTTGTTTCATCTCCCTTTAGGTGGCATACACTTGCTGAGCAGGTGGGATTTGGGCTTCAGCTCATGAAAGACAACCTCAGTTTAATGCATTTTACTTATTTTGGTCACCCTGTTTGGTACAACAGGCCATTTATATCAACAGTGCACGATTTAACTCCGTTGTTTCACCTTACAGGCCGTGCTTCAACTGCAAATTCGCTCCTGTTTGCTTTGAAAAAAACAGCATATAGAAGGGTGCTGGCTCATCAGGTGCAGCGCAGTATATGCATAATCACTCCATCCCAATCAGTAAAAGATCAAATTATTTCTTATTTTGGCGATCAATCCTTGAAGAGGCGAGTTGTCCCACTCTACGAGGGGGTAAGTTTTCGCTTGATTGATAGTAGTTTACAAAATCTAAAACGCATTGTTGAAAAACCATATTACCTGTATGTGGGTAACTACTACCCTCATAAAAATGTATGGTCACTTTTAGCCGCATTTAGTCAGCTAAAAACCCAAAGACTACTTGTTCTTGCGGGTCCTCAAGATTATTTTCACCATGTTCTACAAACCAAGTTTGCAGAATATCCATCTCGTAGTCATATTCGATTTGTAAGTGCGCCTACTGCTCACGATATTGCATCATTGTATGCACACTGTGAAGCAGTTATAAATCCATCTTTTTCAGAGGGTTTTGGTCTACCTATCGTTGAAGCGGCATACTTTAAAAAACCAGTTATAGCATCCGAAATACCGGTTTTCAGGGAGATTCTCGGTATGTCCATGTATGGATTTGATCCCTATTCAGTAGAGTCAATACGTCGCACCCTTGAAATGTTTGAGGGTATATCAATACCGCAGTTTGCGGCAACGGTAACCGATATGTCTTTTAAAACTATGGCAGAGTCTACCCAAGCACTTTATCGTACCTATGCATAACGGACCAACGGCAATTATCTATGATTGGATGGACAAATGGGGTGGTGTCGAACGAGTGCTAACCCAACTTATCACCCTGTTTCCTATGGCCCATTTTTATACGAGCGCTGTTGACTTTAAAACTGCACCGTGGGCAAAAAAATTTAACCCGCAAACCACATTTCTACAAAATCTCCCACCACACATACGTGGTATACGAAAATATCTTATTCCTACTTATCCATTGGCTTTTGAGTCTATAGATCTGAGATCATATAAAACGGTAATCTCGATAACCTCTTCATTTGCAAAGTCTGTTATTACTCATCCTGATACAACACATATATGTTATCTTCTTACTCCTACACGATTTTTATGGAGCCACTCAGAAGACTATGTGACAAGATGGACCAAACTACTCAGCAAACCTATTGTAGAGCATATGAAAAGATGGGACTTAATAGCATCAACTCGACCGGACAAGATTATCTCTATCTCTGATACGGTAAAGGAAAGATGCGCAGAATATTACGGACGCAGATCAAGTGTTGTTTATCCTCCATTTGATTCGGACTATTGGGACAAGCAGATTAACAGCATGAAGCGACCGAAGCATTTTGCCCATACTGATAATTATTTTCTCTATGTTGGAAGAATGGAGAGATACAAAATGCCCCACCTTGTGATACAAGTAGCAAAGACTATGCCGACTACTCAATTTGTGTTTGTCGGTACAGGATCAATGATGCAGTGGCTCAAACGACAAGCACCAGCTAACTGTCATTTTTTAGAGTTTATTACCGACGTTGAACTTTCTTATTTATATACACATGCCGAAGGCCTTATATTCCCTCAAGATGAGGATTTTGGATACGTATCCATCGAAGCTCAGTATCATGGGTGCCCAGTGATTGCATTTAGGAAGGGCGGAGCAGTTGAGACAGTGAAGGATGGCAAAAGCGGAATTTTTTTTGACAACCAAACAGTCGCTTCGCTTTCGGCTAAGCTTGAAACATATAGTAAAATATCTTACAATCTAAAACACTCAACTCAAGCGTTGAAGTTAGATATAAGAAAACGCTTTGGGTTTGATCGATTTTGCAACGAGTTCCTTTATCAATTACATCATTGATAGCTATGAAAGCAGTTATTTTTGCTGGCGGAACTGGTACTCGGCTCTGGCCACTTTCAAGAAAAAAATCACCCAAGCAGTTTGAGCGTATCATTGGAGATAAATCAACCCTTCAACTTGCTGTTGAGCGGTTGCAGCCGGACTTTGATTCCAAGGATATCTACATCTCTACAAATGTTGCTTACGCGGATATAATGCATCAACAACTTCCTTCAATTCCTCACGAAAACTATTTTTTCGAACCTGAAAAACGAGATGTTGGCCCCGCAATTGCACTCGTAATGGGAATTCTTCAAAAAAAACACCCCCATGAACCTGTGGTTATATTATGGAGTGACCACCTCGTAAAAGAAGTGCACTTGTTTAAAAAACTCATACAGTCAGCAGGACTTTATCTCGGAAAAAAACCCGACAGTCTAATATTTATCGCTCACAAACCTCGGTTTGCCAGTACAAATCTGGGTTACATTCAGATAGGGAAAAAAGTTAATGAAACGGATCTGGTAACACTGTATGATTTTGAAAGTTTTAAATATAGACCAGACGATACAACCGCACAGAGTTATTTTAGTTCAGGAACTTACGCCTGGAATTTAGGATACTTTGTCACAACACCTCATTTTATTTGGAAGTGTTTTGAGCAGTTCACGCCTGAACTGTATAAAACAATCAAGAAGATTGTTGATGTGCACGGAACTTCACAGTATGAAAGCGTTCTTCGACGAGAATATGCACATGCAGAAAAGGTGAACTTTGATCATGCAGTACTTGAAAAGATTAATAAATCATCTGCAAAAGTAATTGTCGAAGATATAGGATGGAGCGATAT
>CAZAUL010000004.1:0-33529 GCA_964488545.1 uncultured Gammaproteobacteria bacterium | reverse complement strand
CCGTCAAACATTCAGATAGTCGGTCCACTGTTTAATGCAGAAAAACGGTGATAGTTGTAATGAAGGTTGTTCGTGTATTATAGTGAGGTATTCTATGAGCTCCAAGATTGTATGTATAAAAAAACAAACATCATATCTGTTTTTATCACTAATCATAATTGCTATTGCAATAGGAGTATTATCACATGTTAGTACTTCACGCAAAACAACACTTTCTTCTCGTGCGGCACCGTATAAAGTGGAATTTGGTGGTCAAGGTGATAAATGTATGCCTGGTGCTGATTATCAAGCGCGGACTTTTACAACTACCAACGAAAAAAAGCCATGCGACCCTGCAAAAGAGTACTTATACTGTGACTACTCTCTAGACTATTTTCTCCAGTTCAGTCAAGATTTTCCTTTCGATAAGCTAGTTAACAATAAGTTGCATTACTTTACAGCTCCCTCAAACGAATGGAGGTGCGCGGACAAGATGAGCAACAATCAACGCGGACAAACCGGTCGCATATGTAAAGAAAATGGAAGTTGTAATTCACCATCCGACTCATGTTTATATCTTTCACAAAATAGCACTCCAGAAGACTTAAAAAATTACATAGTGAATAAACGAAATCAATTCAATATAACTAATAATTATGGAATGCTAGTTGATTTAGATAAACAAATAAATCTTGTGGTCCAGCATTATTACTCATTGCAGGGGTTTCATGATGAAACATATGATCCTGGAATTTGCATTCCATCGTCTTCTGTTACTAAGTTTGTCTGTGGGAGTGATGGACAACCTTCGTGCGAATCTGATGTAGATGGTTGTGAAACGCAGTATTATGACACTGTAAGAAATATATGTACTAATGAGTGTGGAGGAGCAGGTCAAATGGGATGTCCAGTGCCTGGATCAGGGCAAAACGGTATGTTGCCTGGATATACGTACTTTTCACAGTGTGCTGATCCAAATCATTTTGTTTGGACAAATTTGAAAGATGCTAGTGACGAACTTAGTTGTAAACCCCTCCCTTCACAATCTGACTTTTTAGATACTAAAAAGCTTGATGCAAAAATAGAGTTTAAAACAGCGCACGACTTTCCTCGTAATGCTGAGAATAACAGTAAAGTACAATCGCTTAAAGCAATTGATACGAAAATGAAGCAAATAGAAGGGGTTAATAACCCACTTCTATATTGGCCAAGTTTATATTTAGACATAGAGACCTCTACCTCACCTTCACCATCAAAATATTATGTAATTGAAAACGGAGTTGAAAAATATATCAAATTCTCCCTGAATGAGGATAAGTATTATGGGCCACTCATATTACCTTCTACACTACAGGTAGACCTTTCAAATTATCAGGCAACCTATAAAGGTGCCGGGAGCCCAGCACCGCTTTCACATTTATTTGCAATCAAAATAAATGAAATTTCAGAAAAAGTTGATTTTTATACATCGGATTTTAAGTTTGAAAAACTTGGTCATATAGCTGGTGCAAATTATGCAAATCCAGCATCCTATATGACCGTTGACTGTGATGGGACAAAGGTTAATTTACCAGTATATGTTGGTCAGATGTCTGAAACAGACATGAGAGCATGCGTTTATGGAGTTTTTTACTCTACGTTTGAGTACCCACAAGCAGGGGGCATGGATGCCTTTAGAAAATGCGGGTTTAAAGCATCAATCGAAGATGGGTCAGGCAAAATTCCCAATGCAAAAAGGATTAAACTTGATAAGCTCCATCTTGAAATGCAAAACAACACCGGACCAATTACCACTTGGGACTATGACCTTACCAAATCAGAGGGAAGAGAGCTGTTGGTTGACTTTAGAATATTTCCCACTCCAACAGAAAGACCATCAACGAGAAGATAACATAATAAATGTTACTTCTTATATTTCTGCAGGCGCATCATAAATGCATTGTAGGTAAGCTGTGCAATGGCGGTAAGGTAAGTGATTACTACAAAAAATAAAAACCAGTGGAGCGTTTTAACATTCATTAGTCGGATTACCGCCTCAATGATTAGGATATGGATAAAGTAAATGGTGTATGAATACATGCTAAAAAAATCAATCACCGGTTGAACTAGCTTCTGGGCAAATACCTTCCATTGCGATAAAGCGTAGAGGATATTCAGAGCAAACAGGCTATATGCTATGTGATATATATTGGGAGGATATTTGTTGGCATACATAGAAAGTGAATGTTTGGCTGGGATCAACACATACTGTTGAGTTGCGTAATAGACGAGTCCGAACAATAGGGTTACAAGAATAATTATTTTTGTTGACTTCCATAGTTTGTCGAAGTGCATGGTATAGATTATTACCAGCGACCACGGCAACCACATTATTACACGAAAGTAGGGGAGCGGAGTGTGAGTCAGAAAGTATATTGATGACATCAATGCAATTGCTGTGTAACCATGAAAAATTCCTTTGTGCCTATCATTCAGATACTGCAGGAGAGGGGTAACAAAGGTAAGCTGCACAAACAAAAGCACCAACCAATTAAAATCTATTCCACCCGTGAGTAGAACATTCTGCACGAGGTATGAATAGGGGAGGGTTTTGTTTGCAAATAAGCTCATAAATACTGCATACGCGACAACAAAAATGTAGTAGGGAATAAGAAGTCGTTTAAGTCGTTTAATCAGATAAAAGCCAAACTCTGGAATAGTTGCCGGATAAGGGCGGCGAATAGTAAGATAGGTTGAACAAAACAAGAAAGCCACTACTGCAAACTGACTTATTTCTCGTGTGATATATGCAAGTTTGTCGGATAACAGATATGCGTTTGTATGGATGAGGATCATGACGATCATCGAGATACCACGGATATCATCTATTTCCTGAAATCTGTTTTTCATGTGATGCTATGAGTATCCCAAAAATAGTTGCAGATTGAAAGAGATTTTGAGGGAGAGTAAGCCAGTAATGATCAACTGCTCCAGTTAACAATACAACAGCAAGCGGTAATGTAAATGGTAAAAAACGCATGAATGGGCGAACGAATAACCAAATATATGAAAGCACCAAAAATGAAAGCGGTATACCCAGTTGAGCAAGAGCGTACAGATATATTGAATGAACTGGTTGTTCAAAAAAAACTGGAAACTGCTGGGGATACGCGTGTTGAGCAATAAGATACCCTCCCAAACTCGATCCGCTTCCCGGGTTTTGTAGTAGTATTGATACTGCCTTATAGGCAAGATCCGTGCGTTTTTGCAGTGACTGTCTATCTCCTGATACTGATAGAGCAATGACGAGTATGAATGATACAAATGCGTATTTTGCAATTACACAGATTTTACACCGGGGAGCAGTACGGAAAAAATATATGAGATGTATAACTGCATAGACCACAAGCGCAGTTCTCGAAAATGAAATTATGACAAGTGCTGAAGTAACAAAAAGAAGAATAATGCGAACACCTTTTTCAATTCTCTCTCTTTGTGTAAGTACAAATACATAAAGGAGAAGATAAAATCCACCCATAGAATTTGGGTGTGAAAATGTGCCATATGGCCGTAAAAATTCTTTTCCAAAAACAACCGCTTTCGCAATAGAAGGTGTAGCTATACTCAACCTCCGTTCTCCCAGCCAATAAAAAATTCCTTCTACACTTCGCCGGGTAGATAGCTGCATAAGGGCTAGTACAAGTGTAAGTACCGCGCCAAAAAACACGCCCCATATGAGCGATTTAACAAGACCGGCATCTGACCCACGTACAATAAAAAACGCAAGAACGCCAATCCATTGAAGGATACGCACCACCGCATATAACCAGAGTTCTTTGGAGGGGGCAAAATACAGATTAAGAAGAAGACAAAAAAACGCAATGCACATACTCAACCAGTATTTTTTTATAACTATTCGCAGTTTCTCCATTTGTATTGTTTTTTGAACAAAAAGAGACGCGATAAGAACAAACGAAACCAGATCGATCGCATACAGTGTTGGGGCAAGATAATCTATACGGATGCCAGAAAGATATGAAAAGGGGAGAAAGAAATGTTTACCAAGCTGAGTCGATAATAAAAACCCAAATACACCCACAATGAAATTCATGGCACTATTGTACAAAAATATATACAATAAACCTATGGACCGGAAATTTATTGTATTGAGTGCTGGCGCAATTGTGGTTCTTATCATTGCAATTATTGCAGTAGCGGTTCTGTCGGTACGCCGCACAAATGAGTCAATTACAACCTCCGTCATCGAAACCCCTTCCCGTATCGGTCGCAGTCTGACAGGCACGAGAAGAGGCATGACATCTCCGGTAAAAAAAACCGAAGATGGGGCATATGCCAAACGCGGAGTTATTACTCCTGCGTTTGGACGGGCAGTTGCACAGTCCTTGCTCGAGTGGCTCAATACTCAGCGTATATATGGAGAGCGCCTTGAAAATCCAACTGCGTATGGAGAGTATATAAGTGATGGAGGATACTCAACGGGGACATATTGTACCGATGATAATAAATGCACATCAAATCATATTGGAAACAATGTGGGTCTTATTGCTACATGGGCACAGTATCAGTATTTTAAGTTAGTTGACCGCAGTTCTGAAAATATGAAAATAATTGACTCCGATATTCAGATTTACGAAAATACAAAAAAAATATCAGCAATACAGCCAGTGCTTACTAACTTTAAACATATGTATGAACTCTGGAGTGAGGGTGAGTTAAACAGCCAACAAAAAGAACGCATAAAAAATATTTTGTATCGCATTCAGCACGACCCCTCTGTCGTTGATCCAGTAGAAACATTAGTTAAACAGTCAGGTTCAACCATACGCCCAAGTGCAGTAACCACAGTGCGTCCGTTTGAGTCTATTTTGGAATTTGGAGTAGACTCAACGGCCGATATGCATGCCATTATTTCATCGGAGTATGCATATACCTACCTCTATCTCAAGGATTCAGGAGATGAGGTTGATCCAGCACCTTTTTTATACACTGCAATTGGTCTTTACAACAACGCACTTACTAAGCATAACAACCCCTATCATTTAGGCATTGCTGCTCTTGATCTATTTCGAGTCACCGGTGATTCATTTTATTTACGACAAGCCGAAGCTGTTGCCTCACTTACCGGTTCATATCCCTGTGGCGACACCGACTTATGCGTGACTCGTATTTATTTCTTACACTCACTTGGCCGTATATCAGGCAATCAAGTGCACATTGCAAAAAGAAACGAACTGTTAACGCCACTCATAACAAACGCATATGATGCGGAAGAATTAAATGGATATAAATTCGGGTATAATGCCTTTTACAGCGACAAGCCAAGTTTGATTGAGCGATATCGCTATGAACTTGATACAAACGCGTTACTAGTAGCAGTTTTGGTTGATCTATGAAAAAATTTTTGGTTATTACCTTTGCCCTTTTCTTTGTGTTACTTGGATATGTTGAGTCTACATCTGCAACCATCGGAGGGAAATGTGCACCAAAATGTAGCTACGGATGTGACTGCGGCAAAGACTGTAAAGGTAAAGGATGCACCTATGATGCAAAAGGCAATGAGTGTTGTCCGTTCTGTTTTGCTCCCAGCTGTGAGGAAGAGGGAATGAGTTCGTCATGTCCAGCAGGTTGTGATTGCGAAACAAAACGAATTGCGTGTGACTGTGGCAATAGCGGAGGTAAAACATGTTATGTATGTGGTGATCGTAAGCGACCACCAAAACCCCCCGGGCCGTCTGAACCCCCTCCAAAACCAACTGCTCCCCCCGCAACTCCAACGCCAATTCAGCCTACGATAATAAAAAATATTCCTCTTCCCGACTCAGATGCTTTTGATGAAGATGGGGTGCTTGGAGTTACTTCAGACAGTTTTAGTGAGGCGGGTAAATATTGGATTTGTTTAGACTCAAAGCCATGCAGCGACCCAGCCTCGGGATGTTCCGGTAACGGAAATAAAGCCCACAGAGTAAAGGTGGAAACTAAAAAAGATACAAAACTTAAGCTACCCAACACACCCACATATGTTCTTGAATGTGTGTCTGAGTCGGCAGAACAAAAACAATACCAGTGTACAACAGGTGATATGGAGCTTGACAATAAGCTCCTTACTCGTGGCTCACACCTAAAAGATCTGCAAGATAAGTACGGATATGCATTTACTTCATATACCGATATGGGAGGCAATGCTATTAATCAAAAAGACGAATCCCGCGTCCCTAAAACAACGCAAGAAGGATTGTTTGGTCCATATGAATGGGAAAGCTATACTCGTGTTAATGCGTGGCGGATGATAATGTCGATGCAGTATGCAAACGGTGCGGGTGACGATGCGGGTAATCTTGGCGCACTACAACAAGCATCTACTACATTTATTTTTGACAAAGCAAATAAAGACTGTGTCATTATCCAATGGGACCCGCGCGGGGTGGTATACGATGTTGACACCGGCGAGCCTATCTCTGGAGTAGTTGTAACATTATTTGTTAAGAACGATAAAGACGTGTTCGAAAAGATGAATGATCCTTGGGGGATGATTGCAAATCCTGTATCAACTACAAAGAAAGGTAAATATCAATTTTTAGTATCCCCCGGGACGTACAAACTGCAGGTAACTAAAGACGGATACGAAATGGCAACCGAAACAAAACACAACATCCCCCACCTGTATGACGGAGGGGAAATTATTACGGAAAACGAGGTGAAAGAAGTAAATGTTGGCATGAAAAAAATCCGTACTCCTTCGGTATTTGATTCAGTTTTTCAGTTATTCCACATACAGAAATGAAAGCTGAAGACTACTACAAGCAAAAACAGTTTATAGCCGAAGTTGATGAACACGATAAGGTAATCGGCAAGGTGGAAAAATGGGACGCACATAAAAAAGGCATTTTACACAGAGGTTTTTCTGCGGTGATAACCGTACAGGATCAACTACTCCTTCAGCACAGAAAACATCCGGTGTTTGACAATGTGTTTGACTTTACATTTTCTTCACATCCTATATACGAAAAAGAAATATTACAAAAAGGGGAGGACGCAGTTATGTATGCGCTTGAGCGGGAATGGAATGTGTCAAAGGGTATGGTTGTATCCAAACCAAAATGTATTACTAAGTGTAAATATAAGGCATTTGATGATGTGAGTGGCTATTATGAACATGAGGTAAACCACATTTATGCAGTGGAATTAAGCATTATGCCAGAACCAAACTACGAGTTTTCATATGGTTTTTTTACTATTCATAAATCTCATATTTCAAAACTTCATGACCCACGCATAGAGTCGCTTCTTGCACCATGGGTAAATAAACTATTTTCGGAAAGCAAACAGTTTGCCTAATAGGTTATTTATTCTTCTTTGATACAATTATCCCATGAAAGTATTTAATCGCGCATTTGAGCGAAGCTACGAAAAACTAGAGTCAGTAGAAGCGGGTTTGGTGCTTACTGGGCCAGAAACTAAGTCTGTTTTGTTAGGGCGTATTATGCTTGATGCTTCCTATATAAAACTTACCGAAGACGGCGAAGCGTATTTAGTTAACGCAGACATTCCCAAGTATGAATATGCTCACACAAAAATACACGATGCCAAGCGCAGGCGTAAACTACTACTTCACAGGCGAGAACTTCTCAAACTGCAGATTAAGTCTTCGGCCAAAGGTTTTTCACTTATTCCAGTTGCGTGTTATACAAAAGGAAGATATATAAAACTAGAAATAGCACTTGCGAGGGGGCGTCGTGATATTGAAAAGAAAAAGATTGAGCGCAAGAAGGAAATAGTAAAACAACAAAAAAGGGAAGCAAAGGAATGGATGAAAAGATAATTGACTTATAGTATAATAGACTGTAAGTACATTCAAGGTAGTATGTACTAACAATTACTAATGGGGATGATAGGTATCGACGAGGAATCTGCACTTTTACAATTGGTGAGGGCGTAGCTTATGCGTCGGTCATCCGATTCGGATGATCGAGAAATAGCAAAAAACAACAACTGCTAAGAAATTTTCTGCAGCTGACGAATTGAAAGAACTTGCCTACGGCATGATCTTCGGATCATCCAAGAAAGCTTACGCATTCGCGTAATTACCTCTTTCAATGAGTACCTGTACCTTTGATGTGTCCGGTTTGCAAAGGATACGGGGTTAACCAGCCGGAATATGTGAACTGTCATTCCCGATTGGGCAGGAATCAGAAAACCCTTAATCGGCTGTACGAAAAGGTTTGCTTATTTTCCCAATTCGTACATGCGTAAAAAATATTCTATCCCTCACTAAACTTTTGTAACGGTGTTTCTTCGGATCCGGGTTCAATTCCCGGCATCTCCACTCAACTTCTCCCATGTTTCCTGGATATATTCCTTTGGGAATTCCTTTTTAATTTTTTGTAAGAACTTCCACAGAATATATGCATCGTCATATGCCCGGTGTCGACGCTTTGTGGCAAAGTCATATCGACTAATTATTGATTGCAAACTATGTGAGCGATGTTCGGGATAGAGTCGACGCGATAGCCGCACTGTACAGCATTTTTTTGATTCAAATGGATTATTAATGCGGTCCATTTCCGACTGAATAAATGAATAGTCAAACCATACGTTATGAGCAACGAAGGTTGCATCTTTCAGAAGTTTGTTTACTTTTTTGTACACATCGCCAAACACAGGGGCCCTGTCTAGATCATCTTCGGTAATACCAGTCAGATAGGAGATAAAATAGGGAAGCGATACCTCCGGATTAATAAGAGAATTGAACTTATCCACTATTTTATTTTTTTCAACACGTATTACTGCAATCTCAATTATTCTATTTTTTTGAGCACTCATACCTGTGGTTTCGATATCCACAATGGCAAGATTTTGGTTAAACACGTATTGATTATAACAACGTGATTAGTATGCGGCACCCTGAAAGCCAGGACAATTATTCTGTGCCCAAGCAAGAAAGTCGTCATTACATTGACTACTCTTATCCCGATTAGGGCCGGGCATACAGTCTACATAATCAGTTTCTGGACAGGTATAGTGCGACTTGGATTTTGGAAACTCCTTAATACAGGTGCCACCAGCATCTGGATACGTGCCGTCATAACGGCAGTAGTATCCTTCAGGACAAAGTTTTCCCTGAATACCACCGCAGGAGACGCCCGCCTGATCCGAGTCAACTAATTGTACGTAGTATTCTTTACTTCCAAATAAGGTGTACATGTCCGTGCGTCCATCATCCATCGCGGCATAAACCTCAACCTGTTTACCTATAAATTGATCTCGCTTATCAGAGTTAATAAGGTCACGGGGAAACGATCCCTGCACACGAGGAGCAGGTCCCTCTCCACTATCCACTATCACAAATGCTTTTCCAACAGAAATACCACAAATCCCATCAACAACACAGTCATACTGAATATCAGTAATTATACCGGTGAATGTTTTGCCATCAGTATTATCTACAGGAGGACATGCATCAAATTCACAACTGGGTGGAGTGCGCCCAACAGCAGTACCGTCAGGACAGATTTTAGCTTCCATAGTACAGGCAACTGGTTCACCAGTAGGCGCAAGTTTGATCTGATTATCGTACGCTCCCGCCTGATAGTTCATACCAAATATAAATCCAATAATGGGAAGCGAAACAAACAGAATAAGAGCAATTGCTTTTGACAGAGGGGTTACGGTTGTAAGTTCTTTTGGTAGGTTCATACTACTCAGTATAGCAGTTGTTCATGGATCACTTTCCACTGAGGAACATCCGCCCCTTCGGTAAGAGATACTAGTGACTGTATGATAAAAAGTTTGGAAATATGTACCGATGTAATAGGAACAACATCAGTAATGGACCGATTCTTTTCATTCTCACTCATTCTACGGTTATACAAAATACTTATGTGAGGGTCATACGGAAAATTACCGAACTCACCTAGTGATGTGTGAAGCGAGGAGTATAACGAATCAAGCTGGGCAGACTTTTGAACTGGATAGTACAGAGTTCGATTTACCATTTGTCCACTTTGTGGCGTGTCAAGCGAAAGGGAAAATGCAGTTAGGGCACTAATACATGGTCGAATACGGGATATAAACACATCAAGGGAAATATTTTTTACTCGATAAAGAGTTATGTGGGGGGTAAAAATAAATGAACGATATTTTTTTGCTAGCATCATTACCTGCTCTGAAAGGTGCTCGCAATCTCGTTTCGATGGGACGAGCCAGATTGAGTATGTTCCCTTTTTGCCCATAGTGCATTATATACACAATGTGGTACTATAATGCGTATGACTAGTACAAAGAAAAAAGAACTAACCCGTGATCTTGCTCACAAAATGATTGGAGGAGTTGCCGCAGGAATAGCATCGTATTTTGATCTTGACCCCAACGTCATACGATTTCTTTTTGTAGTTCTCACCATTTTCGGAGGCTCGGGTGTGCTCCTGTATATCATTTTATGGATCATACTTCCATCATCGAGCGTAACACAAGTTGATGGACAGGAGACCCTTAAACAAAATGTAAAAGAAATTAAAGATACAGTTCAAGAGTTTGCCAAGGAGTTTAAATCAACTACTCCGGCACATATATCTGAACAAAAAAGTAAATCCTCACAGTATTATTTAGGTCTTTTTATCGTTGCTATTGGAGGACTGTTCTTACTGGTGAACCTTGGTATGTTAGATATGTATGTTATTAAGAAATTCTGGCCGGTACTTCTTATATTTCTTGGTTTGTATGTAGTTTCACAAAATGAATAAGACGGCAACCCTTATTTCCCGGTTTCATACGATTTATTATATATCCGGGTTTGAGTCTCTTAGCCCTACTGAACGTGAAGCGGTGCTTGTAGTTATCGATGGTGTCAACTACATCATAACCGATGCCCGCTATAAAGGTTATAACTCACCCCGTTATGAACTTATTATCATGGAACCCGGCGATGGAATATTTGCAACTGTACACAAGTTGTGTAAAAAGCATGAGGTTGCAACGATAATCTATGAAAGTGATAATCTAACAGAACATGAAGTTGCATTTCTCAACAAACAAAACCTACAAACGAAGGGCGAACTGCGGTTATATGCAGGTAATCGTTCGGTCAAAACAAATGAAGAGATAGGATACATACGAGAAGCATGTCGAATAGGGGACATGGCACTTGCACGGCTTATACCTGGTCTGCGTGTAGGACATACGGAGAAAGAAATTGCATGGAAACTAGAAAAGATTATTCGGGAAGAATTGTTAGCTGAGTTGGCATTTGACCCGATAATAGCTGTTGATGCAAATGCCGCAATACCCCACTACAATACAAAAAAGGGAAATGGGACGATACACGATTCATCATTAATCCTTATAGATTTTGGAGTACGACTTAACAATTACTGTTCCGATATAACTCGTATGGCAATTGCCAAAAAGGGAAAATCACAGATTATGTCTGCATATCAGCAGCTTGTTGATGCGCAGGAACATGCTGTTTCTGCCGTTGCCTCATGTAAACAATTGAGTGATGTAGATAGAGCGTGCAGAAACAAATTGATAGTTAGCGGACATCCTTCATTTCCACATTCTACGGGACATGGGATTGGGCTTGAGGTACACGAGTTACCTCGGGTCCATACAAAGTCAACAGACATCAAACAAATAGGGCAGGTATTTACTATCGAGCCAGGAATATATTACGAGGGCAGGTGGGGTATGCGACTTGAGGACACCGTGGTTGTTACACCGCAGGGTTCTGCGGAGCTCCTGACCCGGTTTCCGAAGGAGTTGATTCACCTTCGGTAGGCTTACTGTCTTCTTGAGCAGGAAGTTCTTGTGACATCTCCATAGTTTTTGCCTCTTCCTTCTTTTCCTTCTTAACCTCAACCAGCTCCTCTTCCTCTTGGTCTGCTTTTTTCTTGAGTTTTTCAGTGATTTCGCGCTCCTTATCCATGTCACGCTTTACTGCCTTTGCGGCTTCAAGTTTTGCCTTAAGGTATACAACAAGCTCCTCACCCTTTAAGCTATTTATGAGGAATACGGGCAGAATATATGCAAGATCATCAATACCTTCCTGTCGCAACTTGTCATCGGTTGAGAGGAGTTTGTTAAGGGTGTTTGTGATAAATACCGTGTCTTGCTCAACCCACTGTTCACGTGAAGTAATATTTTCAGATGTGGGCACTTCACCTTTCTCATACTGTTGAGTCCACATTTTTTTCACTTCTTCATAGTCTTCAATTGACACGCTTGGAGGTATGGTTACCGACTGCTCAATATTTTTCTCCGGTTCTGCAACAAGAGGTGTTTGGGTTGTGAGAACATTTTGAACAACATCTTCCTTTACCTGTTCTTCTTCTGCAATTTTTTTGACTACTTCTTTATTTTTCTTTACTGCTTCCGATACGGCTTTAATAATAGATTTTATTGTGTCGGTTGCAATACCTGTTTCGGTGGTTATTGACGACACTATTTGACTTGGTGCTTTTGCAATATTTGTTTTATACGAAGAAAGGACTGAAGAAATTTGTTCAGCCGGGGCTTTCGTTGCTTGTGCAACACTTTGCATAATTGAAGAGTTTGCGGTTACGTTTTTTACTACTGCAGTATTAATTGATGAGACTTTTTCGTTAGAAATGTTTACTTTATACCCAACTGCTTGTACTGCAGGTGCCACTCTTGGTACGGTGCGCAGAATTTCTTCTTTTCGCGTTTTCATCTCTATCTGAGAGCTTGATATAGAGGATAACACCTGTCGTGCAACTTTATCATCCTTAATAGTTCTGTTAAATAGTTCGGTGCGGATATTCATAAACTTCTGCCGTTCAGCAGGAGTGGTTGCCTTAGTTGGCTGAGTGAGCATATCGATGTTTTTTGTTACTGTTTCGTGTGTCTGTTTGTTGGTCTCAAACTTTGCAATGTCAGTAATCTTGCTCATTTTTAGATTGAGCGATTTTGTGATATCTTCAGTTTTGGTTTGACGAATTTCATTTATGGTTTCAAGGCGAACCTTTACAGGTACCTCAACTTCATGAGGTAACTTCATAGCGGTCCCCGTTGATGTTGGTCGAGGGGCAGGAGCAGGAGGAGGAGATTTGGGAGGAGGTGCCATGCGGTCGTACATTGACATAAGCACATTTTTCATTGCCATGATGCCGTCACAACAGTAGTCACGGAAAATACGAAGAAGCCACCACGGGAAAAATATCACAGCCCACAACATAATAAGCGAAATTACATACTCTGCAAATGTATCCACGTAGTTGCCGTTATTGAGTGCGCTAATTATCTGACTTCCCACCTGCGCGGGGCCGCCATATACAATGTTGATCCCAGTTGGATAAATATATCCTGATACCTGTGCCACACGAGAAAAATCAAATGGAAAGGGTATGCCGTTTTGCCATATTTTAGTAAGCGAGCCCAAAAACAGCGCAAAGAGGGGACCATAGAACACCCATTGAAAAAATACACCAATCCAAATCCACCCCGTATTACGGATAAATACAAACGGCATAAGAAGTGCCAAAAATGGAGAAGCAAAAAGCAAAAACCACAACAGAATTTTACGAAGCAGAATCATTACACCCATAACATAGTACGTAACGTTGGTTATCTTCATGAGCATAACTTCGGCTTCTATTGCTTCTTGTACCTTATAGTTCAGATCGCGACATCCCACAAATGTTGCATAACTATCTTCCTTACTTTCGGCTCCAGTGAAGTAAATATTAAACAGCTTGTCTCCTCCAAGCGACTCGATAAAAAACTTCATGATGATCTCAGAAATCTGGATGAACGACATAATAATGGCGTAGGAGAACACTATGTACAAAAGACCTGCTCCAATTTTGTACATAATTGGCCAAATCTGCATTTTTACCTGAAAGTCAGATCGTTGTCCCACAATATAGACAAGTCCAAACAACGCCGCAACCAACATGAAGAGAAAGAGTACGACACCCTGTGTTGTGTTCCAGATTTGACGGATTACTGGGTGTTGATCAATTGCGCTTTTACTCATTACCCAGTACAAAAACTGCCGTGCGCGCTCGTTTGCTTTACCTTGTGATGTAATACCTTCGTCAACTGCCCAGAAATGGTTAATGACAGGGTTTTTTATAAACTCCTCGTAGGTTGGAACACATTTTTCCCCTTTGTAATATTTACTTTTGTTGTAAATTTCCGGAAGATCTTTGGGACAGTTTCCTAAGCTGGGAACAATACCGCACGAAAGGGGAGTTTGAGCGGCCGGCGGTGGTGTTTGTGCAAATACACTACCATTGCCCATGACCATTACAGCCACAACCACAGCAAGAATAATACGAAGTAAAATACGACCCATACATTCATACTAACTGAGGGGGCGACAGTTGACAATATGTATAGATGTAATCTATAGTGAACTATATGAACATCAAATCTGTTGTAGCAACCTTTTTGACAATTTTTGTACTAACCGGCTCGGTATTTGCACAAGAACCACCTCCACCAGAAAACAAAGGAGGTCAGCAGTGGTTTTGTTTAAAGGCTGACAGAGCAGGTGGACATGATGCTACGCTGTCAGTGTACCCTCCAGGCACGCCTGGCAAGGGAAGTCCAATTCCAGGATATCCAATCTATGTGTTTGTAAAGATCGCAAACAAACTCACAACTGGCGATCCTGAACTTGACAAAAAACCAGAGATTTTCAGCACAGATCAGAACTATCAATTTTTGTCGCAAAACTATAAATTTAACAAAGGGGAAGGTGACGGGTTAAAGGGTACCAATCCCCGTAAAGACGAAACTGATTTTCCTGTTGGCTGGCACGATGACATATTACCCGCCGCCGACCATTATTGGTACGGAATGCAGATAGTTGAGCCCACAGGGCAGGGTGTGGATACCGGTAACGATCTTGCACAAAAGTTTGGAACTTTTACATTTGATAGACTGCAAACAGACTCAGACTGTGCAGCGCTCCACTGGGATCCGTTAGGGTTTGTGTTTGATGCAGAAACACTGGGACCAATTCAAGGCGTTGATGTTACGGTTATAAATGCACAAACAGGACAACCGGTGCCAGAGGGTTTTGGAACTGGTAAGGTTGCTATCAATCCTTATATTACCTTGGCCAATGGAGCGTACAGCTTTTACACTGATCCAGGATTTTATAAACTGACACTGGGTAAATACAACGGCAAACAACTTGAAATTCAAGACCCGGCACTGGTCAACCCAAACTTTGCACAGTACGGATACACCAACCTGTATGATTTGAAGGTAAACGAGGGAAAAATTGAAGAAAAAGCAGGCGAAACCGCCCGTGTTGATATTGCGGTAAAAACAGTAGGGGCACCATCTCCAGAATCAAAAATCCCCATGCTTGAAGATGTAAATGTAGGCCGTGCGGGTGAAAAAATTTCGGTGACAGGGAAGGTAACTCTTGTTCCCGCAGAGCTGGTTGTGATGTATAGCGACCCTGCTACCGGAGTGATGAAGGAGGGAGCGGAAAAACCTGAAATTGATGAGACTACACGACGTTTTGCATTTACTGCTGACCAGATGATAGACGAAACCTTTATATTTGCCGAAGTGCAGGTGCGAAAACCTGCTGTAGTGGGAAAAGTTCCATCCTTTCTCCAGACTGTAGTCGCATTTTTTAAAAGCTTCGTCAAAGATGTTGAAGCGCAATCGCCTGCAACATCGGTAAAAATTGATCCCATCCCCTCATACCTTGAAGGCATAGCATACGACACAAATGGCAACCCACTTCCGAACGTGCTTGTTGGCATATATTTGTCCGGAAGTAATACACCGGCATATCAAGTAAGAACAGACATTGAAGGTCATTATGTTATTGGGTCTCAATACATTCCTACACTTCCATACGAAATTCGGGTACGGAAAACAACAGGTGAGCTTATTCGCGTTTCAACTCGTGAGTATTTAAAACAGAATAGCGAGTTTCATAAGGCAAACGATATAAATTCGTTTGAAACCATTAAAACGGAGTCTTCATTTAATGCGGCGGGAGAGCTTGCTGTTACCAAAGAAGTTGTTGACCTGAATGAGGTAAATGAGGCAAAAAAACGTGCGGCTGGCGTAAACTCCGGCGGTAGATCTACTACGCAACCAACCAACAATGCTGGCACAACAGGCGGCATAGCAGCGGCACTCTCACAACCTGGGGGGCAGGGAATAATAATGGTGGTTGTCGCCATTCTTGTTCTGGTGCTTATCGGGGTAGGCGCCTTTGTTATGATGAAGTCCAAACAGCAACAGACTCAATTCTGAATTTGAACTATTTTTCTTGAAGGAGTTGCTTATCGCGTAGTATTTGTTGTGCGTGAGCTACTACGTCGACGGCTAAATACTGTTTTTTTATGGTTTGATCAGGTCCAATAAGAAAACTTATGCGACGTACTCCAAAAGCCGACTGTGCGCCGTAAGCTTTAACTGTCTCTCCGCTTGGGTCGCTGAGTAGCGAAAAGGTAAGTTGATATTTTTGGGCAAACTTTTTATGCGATTCAACTGTGTCTTTTGAAATTCCAAATACAACAATGTCCTCCTGTATAAACTGCTCTGTGTTATCTCGGAATGCACATGCTTCTTTCGTACAACCCGGTGTGTCATCTTTGGGATAAAAATAAACAAGAATCCACTTGCCCTTGTACTGAGATAACGTATGATAAGTTCCAAATTGATCTTGCAAGTTAAAGTCTGGTGCAGTGTGCATAGGGCTTATTATGCTTTTTTATGTGGGTGCGCCTTTTGATGGTGATGACCTGTTGTATATTTTTCTTTTTGAGAAAAATAGAAAATACCCGCGGCGGCGCTAAACAATACTATTGCCGCACCAACTGCGGTGTTTCGTGAATCAGTAATGCCTGTCTGGGGAAGAGCTGTAGGCACAGGGCACACACAGTCACCTCGCTCAGGGCATGCGGCACGTCGACAGTAGCCACTTGTCTGTCCGGCAATAATGTAGCACGGCATGTCAGCGGGACACTGCGCATTACTTGTACACACCGATCCACATACAGGCGCTGGTGTGGCCGATATAGATGGAGGGAGGGTGGGAGTGGGTTCAGGAAGCCATAGCGAACAGATCTCGGTTGATCCCGGACTGTCGGCGATAATTTTAAACACAACGGTTGCAAATACGCCAGTTCCATTAAAACCGGTTGCATTCGTACCGGTAAACAGTATTTTTCCAGCACCGTATGTAGTAGTGTCGGCGGTTACTGCAGTCATTGCCGCACCAGGTGCAACACTTACATACTGTAGCAATACATTATCATAAGTAAGACCAGACTGTATCGATGTAATTGACTGTCCTTCAGTATCAATATTTATAGTAAAGGTTATGTCTTGACCTCGCTGTAATTGTCCGGATGGTGGAATTAAGTCGAACGATGTTGCATACACACTTGGTTGGACAACAAACAAAAGTAGGCCGGCAACCACGAGTCCCGAAACGAAATTCTTGAAGTTCATACCCATAACTATAGTATGTTTTAGAGGGAGACGCAAGAACTATTTATTAAGGGGTAATTTGCAACATGGATGGGGAGCATATATAATAGGGTATGAAAAATGTCTTTTTGGTTTTGTGTGCCCTTTTTCTCGCAGTAAACGTATTTTCAGCTTCGCCTACAGAGCTTCTGAGCACTGGTTCGGTTATCTATGAACTTCCGTATCCTGGCACGACACCCGAAAGCCCTCTTTATTTTTTTAAGCAGATTCGCGACCAATTTATTGAATTTTTTACACGGGACACAATGAAAAAGGCAGACTTTTTACTTCTTTCATCGGACAAGCGGGCTCATATGGCGCTTATCCTTGCGCGGAAGGGCAAAACGAGAGCCGCTGTTGAAACACTTGCCGATGCTGAGGAACGAGCGCTTCGCATACCCCCACTTCTTATTGAGTCAGAGGAGCAAGGAGTTGCCGCGTCCGAGGACTTTATCTTTCGACTTAAGTTGAGCAACGCAAAACATAAAGAGGTAATACAAGAGCTTGCAAAGCTTCTTCCCCAAGGTCAGGAGGAACAAGTGTTAAATGCAATCCTTGATCTGAATCAGCGCGTCACAAAGGAACTTGAACAGCTCTGATGTTGTTTTTTTGATCATATTCTGCTATAGTTTACATCTCAAGGAGAACAATTCATAACACATGAAGAAAACAAACCAAACCACTAACCCCATGGAGGCACTCCTCCAAAAGTCAACACTTTCCCGCATCAAAAAAGGATCGGAAATAGACGCAACGATCGTCACTCTCAGCAGAAAAAATGTACTTTTTGACATTGGAGCAAAAGCATACGCTGTTCTTGGCGACCAGGAGTTACGAGAAATATCAACCTATCTACCTTATCTTAAAGAAGGTCAGGTTGCCCATGTCCGCATTATTGCCGAAGAATCAAAGGATGGATATCCAGTTGTATCAATGCGAAAGTTTTTTGAACAAGGAAAGTGGGAGATATTAAAAGCTAAAAAAGATAATGAAGAAGAAATAGAAGTAGTATGTGGCGAATATGGAAAAGGAGGAGTATTTGTTGACTTTATGGGTATTCGCGGCGTTATTCCCAAGATTCAACTGACCGAAAACTTTTTAAATACTCCAGAAAAGCTGGATGGCCAAAAGATAAAGGTAAAAATTCTTGAAGTTGACGAAAAGAAGAATAGACTCGTGGTATCGCAAAAGGTTGCCGCTCTCAACATTTCACAAAAACAGCTTCATGAAGAGTTTGAGCGTATTGAGGTTGGTAAAACATACAAAGCAAAAGTACTGGGCGTATCAGAGTTTGGTATTTTCTGTGAGGTGGCAGGTGTAGAAGGACTTGTTCATATTTCCGAGATTTCATGGGAAAAGGTTATGAATCCTTCAGGATATGCAAAGGTTGGAGATGACATAGATGTTGCTGTTGTTGAAAAGAATGTGAACGACCTCAAACTAAATCTTTCCATCAAACGGCTATCCATTGACCCATGGGAGAAGATTGAAGAAACATACCCACAGGACAAAGAAGTAGAGGGTGAAGTGGTGCGCCAGGAGCGATATGGATACTTTGTGCGTCTTGCTCCAGGTATAGAGGGACTTATTCATATAAGCAAACTAACAGGCAAGGAGTCACTTAAAATCGGTGACAGAATAAAGACCTACATTGAAAAGGTAGATAAAAAGTCACGTAAAATGAGCCTGGTTTTGACTCAAAAGGAAAGGCCAGTAACCTACAGATAACACATGACTTTTTGACTTTGAGACTTGCGAGAATCTTCGTTATACTGAAATAATGGAGCAACATCCTATTCCGCGCCAGATTACTTCTTTTGAATTCAAATTGATTGGGTTTATGACCTTAAAGCAATTTTTATATCTTGTTATCTTTGCGCCACTTGGATACATAATGTACTTTATTTTCCCCATTCCATTTCTTAATGTGCTTGTGGGGATTGCAACTGCAGCAGTAGGAGTTGCTCTTGCATTTGTACCCATCAACGATCGACCACTAGATATATGGATAAGAAATGCGTGGAAGCGCCTTAATTCGCCAACGCAGTATACATATCACAAAAATAATGCCCCAGTAGCTCTGTTTCAAAATCTTTATTTTGTTTCGGACCCACATGTAAGCTTGGCGCACGTCGAGTCACAGCAGATGCTTAAGGCATATCTTGAAAAAACGAAGCCTCAAGCACCTCCTAATCCAAAAAAACAACAGATCCAGCACGCCTTTCAGGCAGTTTCAACAGGGGCACCACTGCCTCCGCCTGTTGTACAGGGAGTTCAGGGAGGAGTGCAGGCTCAGATTGATGTTTTACAACAACTAAGCAAGCCAGTTGCTACACAACCGGTTACTCAGGCTCCGCCACCCCCTCAAATACCGGTAGGCGCGGAACATAAGCCTTATTTTGTGGGTTCGATAAAAAATAATAAACGCATTCCTCTCCCGGGTATTTTGGTATATGTTAAAGACCAGTCAGGTAAGCCAGTGCGCCTGCTTAAAACTAATCAGCACGGTATTTTTGCCACGTTTAATGCACTACCACCTGGAGATTACTTTTTTGAGGTTAAGGATCCAAAAGACAGTTACTTTTTTGATACAATGAAATTAGCGATCCAAGACGCAAACACACAACCGATAGAGATTTTTTCTAAAGAGTTACTGTAATTACTATGCCCGTACAAAAACCAACATCACCCATTAAAGCCTCAACACAGAACTTTACTGAAGTTGAGGACATTAAAGATGATGTACTCCTTTTAAAAGATTTTTCAGCGGCGGTTGTCATCGGTGTTGGAGCAGTTAACTTTTGGCTACTGTCTGCTGAGGAGCAAACCTCAATAATTTATGCCTATTCAAGCCTTTTGAATTCGCTATCTTTTCCCATACAGATTCTTATTTTGTCAAAAAAAATGGACATATCATCGTACCTTGAGTATCTCGAAAACAAAATAGCAGAAAATAAGGATGCACTTATGAAAACACGATTGGGAAGTTATAAGGAATTTATAAAAAGTGTAGTTAAAAAAAACTCAGTACTTGAGAAAAAATTTTACTTTGTTCTTCCTTTTTCTCCTCTTGAACTGGGTATTTCGGGAGTAGGAAGCGGGCTTAAAAAAGAGTATGTTATTGCCCGTGCAAAAACTTCACTGTACCCAAAACGCGATCATCTTTTACGTTTGCTCGCAAAAATTGGCCTTCGTGCAACAGTACTTCAAAAACAAGAACTTACCGAGCTGTTTTACAATTTATACAATCCATCATCAACGGGGAGACAGTTAGCGCCAATTGACGCTTATACCGATGTGATTATGTCAAATGGCTAATATATATGAGCGGAGCATCTAATACCAATACAGTCATACCACCAGGAGTTCAAAACGTAGGGGAGGTGGTGGCAAAAGGCACGGTAACTATAAAGGATATGATTGCCCCCTCGTTTATTGAGGTTGACTTTAACCATCTCAAAATAGACGAGAAATATTATCGAACGCTTTTTGTAACAGGATACCCGCGATATGTTTCAGCTAACTGGCTCTATTCGCTTATCACATTTGATCACCCGCTTTATGTTTCGATGTACATTTACCCAACAGAATCTAAAACAGTACTCGATGAACTCAAACGCAAGATAGGAGAGATGGAAGCGACAATCGAAGCCGAAATTAAAGCAGGAAAAGTGGTTGATCCAACTGTTCAGGTTGCACTTGATGATGCATTAGCACTGCAGGCAGAACTTGCAAAAGGGTCTGAACGCTTTTTTCAGTTTGGACTCTACATAACTATTCCCGCCGATACAAAGGAGGAGCTTGATAATGTAACCAAGGAGGTTGACTCTGCGTTGTCTTCTATTCTTATCATCTCCAAACAAGCAACACTTGAACATGAGGAGGGTTTTAAATCGACCATGCCAATGTTTTCTGACAAACTGCAGGTATGGCGCAATATGGACACCACCTCACTTGCCATGACATTTCCTTTTTCCACTGCATCGCTCACTCGCAACGAAGGAATTTTATATGGCATGAATCAACATGACGGAAGTCTTATTATTTTTGATCGGTTCACACTCGAAAATGCCAACTCTGTTATTTTAGGTAAGTCGGGAGGCGGAAAGAGCTTTTTTGTCAAAATGGAGGCTCTGCGCCTCCTCATGATGGGGATTGATGTAATTATTATCGATCCCGAAAATGAATACAAAAAACTTTCAGAGTCGATGGGTGGAGAGTTTGTGGTATTTTCTACAACTTCACAGTACAAAATTAATCCGTTTGACCTACTCAACACTGAAACGGTTGAACCGGATGAACTTTCAAACAAGATACTCGATCTTCACTCACTTATGAAAGTGATCGTAGGTGACATAACCCCCGCGCAAGATGCTCTGCTTGACCGAGCGCTCGTGATGACATACCGCAATGCAGGTATTACACAAGATCCTTCGACATTCCGTAACCCAGCACCGCTCCTAGAAGATCTATACAAGGTGTTTATGGGTATGGAGACACCAGAGGCAAAAGAACTTGCCGGTCGTCTTGAAAAATTTGTTATGGGTTCGGCCGCGGGTATTTTTAATCAGCGCTCAAACTTTGACATTCAAAACCATTTTACTGTATTTGGAATCCGTGATCTTGAGGAGAATTTACGACCGGTTGCAATGTATATTGTGCTTGACTACATATGGAATCGTGTGCGCCGGGGAGATGGAAAAAAGCGGGTGCTTATTGTGGATGAGGCATGGTACTTGATTAAACAAAAGGACTCAGGCGCATACCTTCACAACTTTGCAAAGCGTGCACGTAAATATCATCTTGGTCTTACCACAATCACGCAGGATGTGGAGGACTTTTTGGCAACTGAGGAAGGGAAGGCGATTGTTACCAACTCCTCAATGCAAATTATTCTAAAACAGTCAACTGCCGCAGTCGACAAGATTACAGACACGTTCTACTTAACCGGTGGAGAAAAACATTTTCTCCTCTCTGCTGGTGTTGGTGAGGGACTCTTTTTTGCAGGGCAGTCGCATGTGGGATTCCGGGGTATTGCGTCGGATGAAGAAAGAACGCTTATTGAGTAGCACAATGAACAGATTACCTTCAATAATTTGCATCAGAAAACACACAGTATTCCTGATGGTTGCTGTCTTTTTTGTTTCTTGTATTGTTCTTGGCGTGAGTACAGTTATTACGCACACAAAACGAACGACACAAACCAACGCAGTTTGGGGAGGAAAAGTGGTTACGAAAGATCGATGGCCATTTTTAGTTGCTATCTACTATAAGGAATTATTACTTCTAAAAGAAACAAAGAGGAGAGGTGAGGTGGTTTATAGTCATAACTTGTCTGAAATTCATCACTGTGGAGGGACACTAATCCACCCCCATTGGGTGCTTACTGCTGCTCATTGTGTGGACAGTGTCGAACCAAACCAAATTGGTGCCGGATTGGGATTTATTAGTCTTACAGATGTAATTGATAACAAAAAAACGTTCGTCTACACCGTTTCAAACATTGTATTGCATCCATTCTATATCCCGCATAAAAATACGAATGATATTGCGTTGCTCAAGTTGGAAAAATCAGTCCCAAATACATTTGCAACAATAACTCTTTCGAGAGACATATCAGGTGGCATTGAGGGACGAGCGGTGGGAATAGTTGGTTGGGGTCAAACAGAAACAACTCAATACTCTGACAATAGCGATTTGGTGCAAACAGTTGTCCCGCTTGTAAGCACCGCTCGTGCAAATAAACCCTCATGGACCAATGGAGAAGTAACAAGTACCATGATTGCTGCAGGGTTTCCAACAGGGGGTAAAAGTTTTTGCTATGGTGACTCTGGAGGGCCGTTTTTAGGATGGGACGGGAGTAAAATAGTACAGTTGGGAGTGCTTACGTGGAGTCAAAAAGATATGCCGCCTTATAAATGTGGCATGGCAAAAGATCCCACAATTGGTCCAAACGTTGCGCATTATATTCAGTGGATAAAAACAACAATCGATACATCTCAAGAACAGACAGGAACATTTGTTGGTAGTATAAAAGACCTTCTTATACCATGGTACTTTGACGACACGGTAAAAAAACAGTTTGCCAACGACGATAAGTCGCAATAATATATAATTCACTCTATGGTACGAACTCGCATTGCCCCATCACCAACCGGTCTTGACGTGCACGTAGGATCGCTGGCAACAGCTCTTATGAACTTTGCATGGGCAAAGAAAAACAAAGGACAGTTTATTATCCGTATTGAAGATACCGACCAGTCGCGCATTGTTCCTGGAGGCGAGAAAACGATGCTTACTACATTTAATTCACTCGGGCTTGTTGCTGATGAGTCACCACTTGTAGGTGGGCCACACGCGCCATACCGCCAATCAGAGCGACTCGCAATCTATAAAAAGTATGCAGATGAACTTATCGAAAAAGGCAAAGCATATTATTGTGTATGTACGCCAGAGCGCCTTGATGAGATGCGCAAAAAACAACAATCAGAAAAGAAAATTCCCAAATATGACCGGCAGTGTCTCCACAGTCAAGAAGAAGTAAAAAAGCAAGTGACAAACGGAGTAAAACATGTTGTTCGACTCCTTATGCCAGATGAAGAAATTGCATTTGACGATGCGATGCGGGGACATGTTGTTATGCACGGAGCAAACTTAGATGATCAAGTTTTGATGAAATCAGATGGGTTTCCAACCTATCATTTGGGTGTTGTTGTTGACGACCATCTCATGCAGATAACCCATGTACTTCGTGGCGAAGAATGGCTTCCATCTACACCTAAACATATTGTACTTTATAAAGCTTTTGGATGGGAGATGCCGGTATTTGGACATGTATCTGTTTTACGTAACCCCGACAAGTCAAAACTTTCAAAACGTAAAAACCCTGTTTGGGCATCAGACTATCTTAAAAAAGGGATCTTACCCGAAGCTCTTTTAAACTATCTAAGCCTTATGGGGTGGAGTCACCCAGAGGGAAAGGAAAAGTTTTCGCTTGAGGAGTATATTTCAGTTTTTGATATTAAAGATGTTCAAACTACCGCACCTGTTTTTGATCCAATCAAGCTTGAGTGGATGAACGGAGTGTATATACGAGAAATGAATATTGAAAATTTAAAATTCAAAATTATTGAACAGATTGGAAAGGGCTATGATGAAAATATTATTGAACGATCTATCCCTCTTATTCAGGAACGGATGAAAAAGTTTTCTGACTATTTGCCACTATGTCAGTTTTTATTTACCGCCCCATCATCATATGAAATTTCTCTCGAAAAATATTCACAAGTACTCCACGATGTTCACGCATCGTTATCAGTAATAGAGGAGTTTACTCCCCAAACAATAGGGGACGCGATGGCAGATGTTGCAAAAAACGCAGGACTTAAAAACAGTGAATTTTTTCAGATGCTCCGAGTAGTTATTACCGGTAAAAAAATCTCTCCGCCTCTTAATGAGTCTATGTCGCTGTTAGGAAAGCAGGAATGTTTGAAAAGAGTTAGTACAGTTCTTGCCAGTGTGGGTCAACCTCAACTGTAAGATCAAGATATACTTTTTTCCCAATTGCGAGAGCAATTTCTTTTCGTGCATAACTTCCGATTTCTTTTATTTTTCGACCTTCATTGCCAATAAGCATTTTTTTATACCTCGTCTCTGTGGTTAGTATTCGAGCCTTAACATAGGTGAGTTGGTCCGAGCGATTTTTGATATCATCCACGACCGCGGTAGTAGTATAGGGAATTTCTTCTCCCATCATGAGAAACACTTTTTCACGGATAAGCTCAGCTATAAATGTTTTACTGTCGATATTAATGACCGGATATGGATTTGCAGTCTGTAATTTTTCGTCATCTGGCTTGTCTGGCATGAGTGTAAATAATGCATCAAGAAGCGGGGGGAAGTGAAGTTTTTTAAGCGCTGAAATTTCAAACACATAAGGAAATTCGTGCTTCATAAATTGGTACTGTGCCATAAATGAGGTGCCTTCTTTATCAACCTTATTAATTACCAGCAATGTTGGTTTGTTAAGTTTGCGTACCATGCCTAAAACCTTTGATTCTTCAAAGTCTCGCTTTCTGCTTTGGTCAACCATATATATTACTGCATCTACATCCTCATCGAGTACTCCCATGGTTTGCTGATTAATCTTTTTTGAAACTCGATCTTCTGCTTTTGCAAAAATTCCAGGTGTATCAATAAATACGATTGTTCCACGTTCATCCTCAAGGAGTGCTCGTATGGGAAATCGAGTTGTTTGCGCTTTAGGGGAGGTAATTGCCACTTTTTGACCAATAAGGTTGTTGACAAGCGTTGATTTACCCACATTAGGACGCCCTACAAGTAGTACTTTACCGCTTTTCTTTGCTCCAATCTGCATGAGTCTATTGTAACAGAAAATGGCTGGAAACTTAATCCATCGCTCTCCCGTATAATATGGTGAGACTATGGATGATGATGATAAACAGGCAGTAGTCGCTGTACAACGAGGCGATATTAATGCATTTGAAGTAATTGTACGCAGATACACTGCAGAGGTTGTCCGCTTTATCTCAGGCAAAACAAATGACGAGAGGCTTGTGGATGATGTGGTACAAAGCGCATTTATTAAACTCTATAAAGCTGTAGATAAGCTTGATTTTTCCCGGCCCATAAAACCCTATTTATTTCAAATTGCAAAAAATGAACTCTATGAGGAGTGGGCAAAAGGAAACAAACAGATATCACTTAACGACTCGCTTGTTGTAGATAGTTATAATCATGATGGCGATAACTCTACTCGCATTGATGAAGCTCGCCAAGCTATTCGATCACTTAAGTCAGATCAACAAAAAGCTCTGGTTTGGTTTTCGGAGGGGTATTCATATCAAGAAATCGCACATAAAATGGGTAAACCAATTAACACGGTACGAACGCTAATCCATCGAGCGAGGTTATTTATTAAACATAAACTCAATATATGAATACACAAACGCAACGAGAGCAAAATATTATTCGTTCGGTGTTTCGTTACGAAACTAAAAAGACCACACTTTATTCACTGCAAACAGCTATCCTGTACATTGCAATTGGACTACTTTTATATGGTTTTGTGGGTGCAGCGTACGAATTGTTAATGGAGTATGAAATACTTTTGCTTCCGGCAAATCTAATAACAACATATGAAATGGCAACATTTGCGATCCCACTCTGGGCTCAGGCAGTAATACTCTTGCTTATTATTATGCTTGTTCTGCTGATAATACATACGCTAAAAAACAGCGCTTTATTCATTGCAAAATTACGAAGGATCACGATGTATTGGTTTCGGGAGGCGAATCGGAAAGATTCCCAAACATAAGCTGTGTTTCGCCTTCCGGCAATTCCTCAACCTCGCGAAGTTTTCGCTGAATCTGATTTGTGCGTGTACCAATAAGTGCATCGATATCCGTTTGAACGCCAGTAATTTTTTTCTGAGCATTTTTGAGGACAGTTTCAAAGTTTTTAAACTCTGTCTTTACTGCTCCCAATATTTTCCACACTTCGCTCGACCTTTTTTCAATCATGAGTGTTCTGAAACCCATACGGAATCCATTGAGCGAAGATGCAAGCGTTGAGGGGCCGGTAACATTTACATGATATTTATTCTGAATTTTTTGAATAAGATCGGTATTTCTTAACACTTCTGCATACAATCCTTCGGTGGGGAGGAAGAGAATTGCAAATTCAGTTGTATACGGAACATCGATATATTTATCGTGTATGTCTTTTGCAAATGACTCAATATCATCCTGCAGCTTTTTGGTAAATAAGGCAATTTGAGCAACATCTCCAAGGTCGTAAGCTTTAAGAAGTGCAACATAGTTTTCGGAAGGAAACTTTGAGTCTACCGGCATATACACTGGCCCATCACTACCTCCTGGTAATTTTATTGCAAATTCAACAAGTTCATTGCTGTCTTTTTTGGTTTTTACATTTTTTTCGTACTGCTCAGGTGTAAGGATATCTTCTATGATGTTTGCAAGCTGAATTTCACCAAGCACGCCGCGAGTTTTTACATTTGAAAGGACTTTTTTTAAGTCGCCAACCCCTGTTGCAAGTGTTTGCATCTCACCCAGGCCTTTATGTACCTGTTCAAGCCGATCGCTTACTATTTTAAATGATTCTCCTAAGCGCTGTTCAAGTGTTTTGTGCAATTTTTCATCTACTGTTTCGCGCATTTTCTCAAGCTTTACATTAGTATCTTCTTGAATATGTTTGAGGCGTTCCTCGATTGTCCGTGTCATTTTGTCGAGAGCCTGAGTATTGACCGTAGTAAGGTGTTTGAGCTGGTCTGAAAAAATAGTAAGCTGGTCTTTTTGGAATCCAGCAATTTCAGTCATCCTCTTTGTCACATTGTCAGAAATCTCTTCACGATTTTTGGGAAGCTCATCTTTTATGGATTTTAAAGAAAAGTCAATTTCAGCTAGTTTTTTTTCAGCATCTCCTGTACCGTCCTGTTTTTTACGCAGTTGCAGGATTTGCAGAGCAATTACCACTAATAACAGTCCAAGAAGTACGTATGTCATATTGACACTTATTATACACGTGTATATACTCTCAGAAAATGAAAGGAGGTGAATATATGAAAGGATTTATTACCTTTATCCGCGAACGTGGCATTGTGGGCCTTGCAGTTGGTTTTATTTTAGGAGGTGCAATTACCAAACTTGTTACATCGCTTGTTAACGACCTAATAAACCCAATAGTTGGAATTATCATGGGAAAAACCGAAGACCTGAAAGCCATGTATATCGCAATCGGAGACGCCAAAATAATGTGGGGAAGCTTTATAACTTCATTTATAGACTTTCTCATTATTGCTCTTGTGGTCTATTTTGGCGTAAAGGGTCTCGGACTTGATAAGCTTGATATCAAAAAAGAAGTGGTCTCGGCAAAAAAGAAAAAGTAACCATAAAAAAACACTATCTGTTAGGGAAACCTTTATCCAGATAGTGTTTTGTTGTTTACTGGTTGATTAGCCGCGGTAATTGTTACGTGGTCGATCTTCCTTAGGACGAGCGACGTTAACAATGATCTTACGACCTTCGATTTCTTTTTCATTCATCTGTTGAATTGCTGCTTGCGCTGCATCTTCTGTTGCGAATGTGACGAAACCGAAGCCTTTTGATCTACCTGACATACGATCAGTAATAACCATAGCCTCAACAACTTCTCCAACCTGTGAAAAAAGATCACGGAGGGAATCATTGTTTACTGACCATGGAAGGTTACCGACGAAAAGTTTTTTGTTGTCCACTACTTACTTGCGCACCTCCTTTTGATTTATTTTGAATATTCCTCAGAAGTGGTATCATCTATGCGAGATCCATTCTAAGCTAACAGTTCTATTATATCAGATAGACTCTTAAAACCCAAGTCAACTGTATACGATATACTACATATATGGGTATTTACAACAAAGACAAGGTGCGGGATGCTTTGGCTAAAACACGTTTTATTACGGATCGTAAAGAATATATTTTTGCTCGGTATGACAAGAAGTACTATGCGGATATATGCAAGGCACTACTTTTGATAGATGAGCCGTTTGCAGAGATTATTTTCGATAATAATGAAGTTACACTTGTTTTACCTAGTAATGCGTGGAAATCACTCGCACTATCTATACAACCCATTAAAGTTGATTATCCTCTTGGACTTATAACCTGTGACGTTACCCAGGAAAATCCAACCGGTTATCTACTACACATAGTTGAGGTGTTATCGCCAAACAACATTGGAGTATATGTTCAAGGAGCTTACACCACAGACCACATCCTTGTACACTATGAAGATCTGGATAGAGCTATTGGACTGCTTCAAGCAAGTTTTTGTAGTTGATCCCAGACTGCCTCATCAACTTCCACCGTTTGTTCTGCAGTGGTAATTTTCTGCATATTTTTATCTCCTGGAATTACAATAGGAGACCCATCCTTTGATTTTTGAGATCGAAGGAATGTATTAAAGCGAGAAGTTGAACTTTTAAACTGTTCTAAACTTCCAAATGATTCAAGATTTATAGCAAGAATAAACCCGCCATGATCTTCATCTATATATGCCATATCTTGTACGTCGCTGAGTTTTGCATTAATAAGAGAACCAGTCATTATTTCGATGAGATAATTTATGGCAAATCCACGATATGATCCGCCAATAGGTAGAATGTTAGACACACCTTCATTATCGAGCGCTGCGCTTGCATCAGTTGTTGGATTACCGTTTTTATCTACCGCAATATTAGGACGAAGTGGAACTCCATTTTTTTTTGCATCAGATACTTCAAAAAAAGGTGCTTCTGCTGTTGCCATATCGACCACTGTTGATCCCTCATTGGTGGGGAAGCCATACGTAATGGGATTGGTGCCAAGGGCGCCTCGTATGCCATTAGCAGGAACAACCCCTGCGGGTCCACCATTGTATGCGCCAAAGGCAAATAATCCTCGCTTTGCGAGTCCTTGAGTCCAAAGGTGAAGTGTGTGCATGCCTCCGGAATTATCAAATGCAAAAAAAGCGACTCCGCATTTTTTTGCCTTTTCTTCAAGGGTGTCATGTATCCATTTAATTTTATGTGTAATGGGAAGATGATTGCAGTCAACCCGCAACAGCGAAGGAAGATCCATAATAATATTCATCTCATTATCTTTATATTTTTGGAGTCTTTTACTATCTGCAATTACGGCGTCTTTCAGAACATTGCTACGGGGGTATTTGCGCACATACGCTTCGGCCACTTCAACTGCAAAGTAGTCCGCCTCATCAGGTGTTACATATTTTTCTCCTATTGATCGAAGCGTTGTTATCAAATCCCGATACGGTATATTCATGACTTCATTATAGCAACCGGGGAAAAAAGGCTGGGGTGGAGCGTTTGTAGTCCTCAAACTCTTTATTGCCTTCGTATTTCTTTTCAAGCATAGGTATTCCTGACACAAACAAAATAAGATAGGTTATGGTAAGTGGACCAACAAGCGACCACACATTAAACGTAGTTCCCAGTGTAATAATCCATATACCCCACCACAGGGTAACCTCACCAAAATAGTTTGGATGACGCGTTCTACTCCAGAGGCCGTAGCGCATAATACGCCCCTTATTGTCGGGGTTTTTCATAAACACTCTCAGCTGATAGTCACCAACCGCCTCAAATATAAATCCTACAATCCAAACCACCATACCTAACGTATGATACCAACTCCAGTCAAAGGTGTATGAGTTCGATGCCAACCATAATACAGGGGAGATCACTAAAAACATAAACATTCCCTGTAAAAGATACACCTGAAGATATGATCGAACGATAAACCACGACCCCCATTCAAGTCGCCACTGTGCATACCGGTAGTCTTCTTTTTTGCGTGCGTTTCGTGTGTAAATGTGTGTCGCAAGCCGAAGTCCCCAGAAGGTAACACAAACTGTCGCTATCAATAGGTTGACCGATTGATTACCAAATAGATATGACAGCCATACAACCACGATAAATCCTATTCCCCACGCAACATCTGCAATATCATTGCGACGTGCCAGTAGTGATATAACAAACCAACCACTCATGTATAAAAAAATCGCGAGAGTCGCAAGAATAAAGATATTCATCTTAGCCCAGTCGTTGATAAATAAGATATGCCGCCAATGCCGTAATCATAGAAAGTACCATACCCCATACAATATCGATAACAACAATCGTAATCGGCCAGTTTTTCAGTGTTGCAAGATTGGTTAGGTCATATGTTGCATACGTAAATAGTCCAAACAGTGCCGCATTGATAAGTACTAACGAGAGTGATTTTTTTTCTACTCCGGGCATAACAGCAAAATACAATACCCCGACTATAAACAGAAGATAAAAAATAATAGCTGCAACCCAATTTACTTGTGATGATAAAAAGGCTTTCAATTCACGTTGATAGAGTTTTTGAGCTATAACTCCAAGCCATATCATGTCAATGCCAAAAAAAACGGGGATGGTTAATAGATAGGTGAATAGGTAGCGCATATACCTTTATTGTACTGCATGAAGGAGTTAGTTATGTTGGGTTAGTGTAGCACTTAACTCCAGCTGAAGTTTTGCAAAAAAGCTCTGCATTTTCGTCACATTGCACAAATGGGAGTGCCGACCCAACTACAGTTTCCACATCAGCACAGGTCATCATATCGAGGTGCTGTATACCATCTTCAAATTGAAAATCAAACATGCGTGATGAAAGAGCGCTCCACCGCAGTTCCTTATAGCATTTTACGTCTATCGTTTGTCCAACAGCATTCACTGATGTACAGGCAAACTGAGTGAATTTGGTTTGCTTGGCACAGTTTGAGTAGTCAAGTACTCTTTTATGTTGCATATCAAAATAAGCATAAGAATAATCTGCTTTATCCGGGAGCATGTCGCCAAAAAGGGTGCAGGGCGATAGGCGCGATCCATCAACGGATGCAGTTGACAGGAGAGGGGTTTGAAGTATTGCATTGTAGGGTGGGTAGATAGGGTCGACCGCAGATGCAATACACCGTATCTGCTCCCCATCGAAACAACTTTCATATACATTACCCGGATTTTTGTCACCTCGTGTAAGTGCATCTTGTGTGCAGTCCGATGAACAACTAGTTGCGGAAAACCAGTATGAAGCAGAAAGTTGGCGGGCCGTACAACTTGTCTTAAGTGAACAGGAAAGTTCTTTGGGAACAATATTTTTGTGTGGGTATAGAGTGTTAAGTATAAGCAAAAGGCCACCGATAAATGCAATGTATCCAACCAATACGACCATAGATCGATTAAAACAGAGTTTTTTACGTATCATTCTTCTTTCTTTATAGGCGTTTTTGGAGTGCATGTCAACTGGTTAGACTTGACTTTTAAAGGTTGCTATATTAAACTTACATATAGCTATGAGAAAGTATTGCTCACACGTCGTTGTAGAAAATTTTTTTGAACCCTGTATATTGTTTTTGGTTTCGCAAAAACCAAGTTATGGCTATGACATAAAAAAGAAAATGTCAGATGATTGTTTGTGCGATGTTAATGTGGGTAATTTGTATCGTGCGCTCGCTCGTATGCAAAAAAACGGATTTATTAAAAAGTCAAAGGTAAAGAGCGCAGTTGGTCCTGCACGCATCGAGTACTCAATTACTCCAAAAGGGAGTGAGTACTTAGCATCATGGATTGAGTCTCTTGAGAAACAACAGGAAGCTATTTCGCGTCTTATTACTAATTACAAAAAAACACTATGAAGAAAGTGAAAGTCTTTTCAACACCTACCTGTCCCTACTGTTATATGGCGAAGGGATATTTAACAGAAAAAAAAGTCGCCTTTGAAGATATTGACGTCTCCCAAAACCAAGAACAGGCTATTGCAATGTATCAAAAGTCTGGCCAAATGGGTGTTCCCCAACTTTGGATTGACGACCAAGTAGTGGTTGGTTTTGATAAAGCATCGATTGACCACCTTCTCAATCTGTAAACTGGATACGGTACAATTGGAAATATGAGTGATATAACCTATCGTGAAGGAGTATTGTCCGATATTCCAGCATTTTTAGAATTTTTCAAACAAAGTGTTCCTGTTTTGTTTCCACAGTATTCACCCAACATGCAGGGGTATTTGGTGGAAGTGGACTATAGCCCTGAATGGATAACAGAGAGTCTTACTTCTCAAAAGAAAAAGGTATATTTTGCACTAAGTGAAGGAACTATAGTTGGCTACCTATTGGTTTCAAGGCCAAATGCAGGTATTGCGTTTGGCGACTGGCTAGCTGTTGATAAGGCATATCAAAAAAAAGGCATAGCTTCGAAATTGCTGTCACTGTGGGAGAGCGACGTAGTGGCAGATGGAGGTCATAATGTATATCTCTGGACATACGATTATAACGTATCGTTTTATAACAAACGAGGTTTTACAACTGCTGGTGAACTTAAAAAAGGATGGGGCGGTGAGAATGCGTTCCTTATGTACAAAATCTTACAAGAGCCTAAAGAAGTAAACTATCTGCGTTCATATTTAGAGAAAAAGAAAATGGCATAACCGCCTGCTTTTTGCCTCATTTTTTGGTAAAATAGAGGGTCATTGGGGAGTGG
>CAZAUL010000003.1:18515-39231 GCA_964488545.1 uncultured Gammaproteobacteria bacterium | reverse complement strand
GTTTTTTCAAGTCGCCGTTCTGCCTCTTCACGTTCCCTATCGATGCCCACCAACTTTTCTGCCTCTTCCTGCGAAACGCCAGATTCACGCGCATATTCAATAGTGGCGTTTTGAATCTTATTGAAAACACTTTGAGAAATATGACGTAGTGGTTCAGCCTTTCGTAATTCTTGTGCAAGCGCTTCAGCACTATTCACATTTCCACTTAATACTTGGTCCATGAGTTCGTAGATATACGGAGCATTGTGCTCGTTAACATCTTCGAGGAGGATTTTTTGCCCAAGCTCCTTTAATATTTTCGCTGAAGTTTCGGTAGTAGGTTGATCTTTATCTTCAGGTTTGGGAATCTTATCTTCTGTTTTTTTTGCTACAAAAAGCATTTTTTGAATAATCTCTTTCAGGCTTGATGCTTGCCCTTTGGGTGAATCTTTATCTTCTTTGTTTCCATCAAAGTGCACAAGTCGACCACGAGACTCAGGACTAAAAAATGCATTAGTAATACTACTTTTTATTTGTTCTGCCTTGGTTTTAAGGCTTGTAAACTCTTCTTTTAGTTGTTTTGCATCCATTTGGGCAACTTGCTGTTCTATTTGTTTTTCGACAGCACTTGCTTTTATATCCCCCCCGTGATCGGTCTCATTCACCTGAGTCATACTTTCATTCTAGCATGAAAGTCAGTACAACTTTTATCAAAGCCAAAAAAGGGGAAAATGAAGTAGGTCAAAATGGTATAATTAGAGCTTACGGATTGTCGGAATAACCTGACTGAGAATAGTCATACTGAGTGAGGATGTTTTCATAAACTCTCCCAAGCCCCCGCACTGCAAACATGTAGACCTGGTCATCATATACACAATCAAATCCAAAGCAAACAACACGGGTAGGAAAAGCAAAAACGGTATATAGGTGTATCGATTAGACTTGTGGTTCTTGACTTGGGGCATTCTCCTTTAAGTCTATCACAAGTTGACGATCACGTCCTTCACCAACCGAATAGCTTGCAAGTTGTGGATACTCGGATGTAATAAATTGGTGAATAATGCGACGCTCATAGGATGATAAGTGACTTATATACCCAGCCATTTTTGATTCAAGTGTTTTTTGTGCATATTCACGTGCCATATCGTTGAGCCGTTCTGTCTGCTTCTCGCGATAGTCATTCACATTAATAAGGAGACGAACCGGTTCTTGGAGTTTTTGAAACAGAACCACTTCAAGAATCTTTTGAAATGCACGAACTGTATCTCCATGTCTACCAATAAGAGTTGGGGCCTCTTCTGTTTTAATGACAATCTGAAACGCGCCCTCATCCTCCATTACGTCTAAGGTATATACAGTAACTAATTTTTTAAGAAGCTCTTCTGTTTCTGTACGGACTACATTTACTTTATCCATATGTATTTAAAAAAATAATAATATTGATAATCTTTCTTAGCTTTTAGCGTTAAGCTTTACACTGTCTGATTTTGAACTTTTTGACTCCTGCTTGTGCAACTGGTATTGGATTATACTAAACACCGAAAAGATATTCCAATACAGGGCTAAGCCTATTGGCATGCGAAGAGCAAACCATCCAATCATAAAAGGAAAAATATATTTCATTTGGGTGTTCATGGCTTTCTGAAACTCCTCACCCATGCCAGGCTCCTTCTTGTCTTTAGCATCTTTGGAATCAGGCTGTGTTTGAGTTGGTTGAGGACTCATCGCCATTGTCATCTGAGTTTGAAAATACTGGAGTAGTGCAGTAATTCCCGGTACTACGATCATGTATACCATTCCCAGCTTTTCAGGTGTCTGGGCAAGGTTTACACCAAAAAATACCGGATCAAGCGACTTAAAATGGAGCATGGGGAGATATACTGCTTTATTTACAGCAATGAGTATTTTTGATGTATCGGCTACCAAAAAATGCTGTAATGTTTGGTATAAAGCTATAAAGATGGGTATCTGCACGATCATAAATACACACCCCGATGCAGGATTAATCCCTGCTTCTTGATACAGACGCATCTGTTCTTCTTGAAGCTTTTTTGCATCACCTTTGTGTTTTTTTGAAATTTTATCCAAATGAGGCTTGAGTTCCTGCATTTTGCTAGCTGTCACCATCTGTTGTTTGAAAAATGGGTGCAACAGAACTCGAATTGTTACAGTAAGCAAAATAATAGAAAACCCCAGTGTACCAGGTACTTGAATAAGCGACAAACCATAATGATACGCCGCAAGTATATTTAAGATCGGGAAAACGAATACAGAGTTAAAAAATGATGGTTCGAGCACAGTATCGAGTTATAAAGTTATAAAGGTTATGCGGACAACTTTTTGCGACCCTTTGCTCGTCTTCGCGCAAGAACTTTGCGCCCATCATGTGTGGCCATACGAGTAAGAAACCCGTGTGTTTTAGATCGTTTACCTTTTTTAGGTTGAAATGTTCGTTTTGGCATTGTTGAAATTAATAAATAATAATTACGTTAATGTACTATCTAGTATAGACGATTCCTTTCCATTAAACACATGCCATATTGCCTCTGTCTCAAACGGCATAAATGGGTGAAGCATCTGCATGCTTCCCATGTACACTTTTTCAAGTGCAGAAAGAGCCTCAATATTACCATTTTTTAACTCGTCTTTCAACTGCTCTATATATATATCTGCGACCCTATGCCAGATAAACGCATGAAGATCCCCGAGAACTTGGCCAAATTTATAACTGTCCATATGTGCGAAGTATTTCTTTTTTACTCCCTCATATTCTTTCATCATTTTGCTTATAACTTTATTTTCACTGTGTTTAGTTTGCTGATCTTGACTTTCGAATTTCGACTTTGGGTTTTGACTCTTGAGTAAATGTATAAATCTTCCTACATTCCATATCTTGTTTCCAAAGTTGCGCATGCCTATCATTTTTTCATCGGTCAGCACTACGTCACTTCCTTCTTTAGTTTCAAACATAAGAGTTGCCCGAAGCACATCGGCCCCATACGTTTTAATAATATCCAGCGGATTTACCACGTTTCCCTTACTTTTACTCATCTTTTGTCCATGCTTATCTCGCACAAGTCCGTGCAGAAATACAGTTTTGAACGGCACCTGGTTGGTAATATGAAGACCCAACATAAGCATCCGTGCAACCCATGCGCGGAGAATGTCATGGCCTGTTTCCATAACAGAATTAGGATAAAAAGACTTATACATATCTTCACCCGACGTCATAAGAGTTACAAATGGCCACTGTCCTGATGAAAACCATGTATCAAACGTGTCGTCATCCTGTTTGAATGACGGAGAACCACAGTTGGAACACGCGCTTGGAGTTTGAGTCGCAATAAACCACCCCGACGCCGCTCTACATGTGTCACTGCCCTGCTTGTCACATCGATAGGCAGGAATACGGATACCCCATACAATTTGACGCGATAGATTCCAATCTATAAACGTATCCAAAATTCGTATGAGTTCCTTTTTAAATCGTTTCGGATAAACCTGAACCTCTTCTTTTTTTACAGCCTCAATTGCGCGGGTTGCTAATGGTTTGATTGATAAAAACCACTGTTCTTTGGGTAGAGGCTCAATTACACGTTTACACCGATAGCATTTACCTACTCGATGCAGATGCTTTTTTTCGTCTACTAATAGCCCCTTCTCTTTGAGTGAAGCAAGTACAGCTTCGCGCGCCTTTGATATAGTAAGACCTGCGTAACTGCCGGCTTCTTTTGTCATTTTACCGTCAAACCCAATAATCTGAATATGAGTCAAGCCGTGACGACGCCCTGTTTCCCAGTCGGTATGATCGTGTGCTGGAGTAACCTTTACGGCACCCGTACCAAACTTCTGATCAACCGAGTCATCCCCAACTATTGGCACCTCTCGACCAATAAGAGGAATAATTGCAGATGTTCCTATAAGATGTTTGTATCTCTTGTCTTTTGGATGAACGGCAACCCCCGTGTCGCCTAGCATTGTTTCTGGGCGGGTGGTCGCAACAACTATTGAACCATTTCCGGTAAGGAGGGGGTATCGAATATGCCACAAAGTGCCCTCTTTTTCTTCGTAATTAACTTCAAGATCTGAAAACGATGTTCCGCATGAAATGCAGTAGTTTACTAATTTTTTTGCTCGATAGACAAGGCCGTCGTCGTACAGTTTTTTAAATGTGCTATACACTATAGCTACAATTCCCTCATCCATGGGAAACTTTGGATTGGAATAATCTAAACCAAATCCCAGCTTCTGTAGTTGATTTTGCATTCGGTCTTTATTTTGCATCACGAAATCCCATATCATCTGAAACAGTGTTGACCGGTCATAATCAAATCTGCTTTTACCTTCTTTTTGTAGATGCTTTTCAAACACAAATTGTGTTTCAATACCCGCGTGATCAGTACCATATATCCAAGCAGTATTTTCACCTTTCATTTTGTGGTAACGGATCATAATATCCTCATACACCATCATTGCATGCCCTAAATGAAGATCGGCATTTGCGTTGGGTGGAGGTAAGACGATACTAAATGATTTTTGCCCAGGGTTTGGTTTTGCTTTAAAAAAACCTTTTGCTTCCCAAAAGGCAGATAATGTCTGCTCGTGTTGGCTGTGATTATATTTGCTTTCCATGTGAGTATTGTACCACTGCAAACGCGCTCCTGTATATTGTCGAACATTTATTGTTACGCGTTGCGCGATTCACGATATAATAATCAAATGGACTGGATATTTGTAACAGCTCGATGGTATATCATGACTCTTGCATTGGGTATTGTTTTTTTTGGGATCACAAAAAGGTTTTTCCTCAGTTTTATTGATCAGGGATATGCCTTTTCAAAAACCATAGCCATACTCCTTCTTTCATATGCTGTGTATGTGCTTGGTACTCTTCGGATTATGTCGTTTTCCGAATTTACCCTTGCTCTTCTTCTTGTGTGTGCATTTATATTGGGATCACGTTTAGATCAAAAAACAAAAGAAAAACTCCCAATCAAGATCATTATTGGAGAAGAGGTTCTATTTGTCTGTATGCTTTTTTTCTGGACGTTTGTGCGTGGTCAGGAACCAACAATTCGGGGTCTCGAAAAGTTTATGGACTACGGTTTTATCCAATCAATACTCAGAACACAATACTTTCCCGCACTAGATATGTGGTACGCAAAGTTGCCGATAAACTATTATTACTTTGGACATCTTACTGCCGCAGTACAAATAAAACTGTCTGGAGTACCTTCATCTATGGGGTACAACCTTGTACTCGCAACAATTTTTGCCCAGGCGATCGTTTCGACTTTTTCACTTGTTTCAAGCATAGTATATTCATTTACCTCAAAAGTGCGCCAATCACTTCTGTTTGGTGTGATTGGGACCTGGATTGTAAATTTTGGAGGAAACCTGCACACTATTTATCTATTCACTTCCGGATATGAGGCAGAAAAACCAGTGCCATTTTGGGAAATACTCAGTGGATATAATCCCGCCAAATACTGGTATCCCAATGCAACACGCTTTATACCCTACACCATTCATGAATTTCCATCCTACTCCTATGTTGTGGCCGATCTACATGGACACGTTTTTGATATCCTCTTTGTGCTCCTTACTCTAGCAATTCTATTTATTTTGTTTGTAAAAAAACCTACAACATTTGTACAAAGATCTCTTTATAGCGTGGTACTCGGAGCTATGACCGCAGTACATTACATGACAAACGCCTTTGACGGCCCCATTTATGCATTGCTGACTGGAGTAGTCTTTGTTGTGCTATACGGCATTACTCCATCCATGATTATTCAGACTCTTATCTTAGGAACTTCATTTATTGTTTTTTCGCTTCCCTTCTCGGTGTTTTTTGCACCTTTTGCCTCGGGGATTGGACTCAACTGTGCACCTTCATTTCTCACCTCAATTGCAAAGTTTGGTCCATTTTTGTTCGAAAAAGGAAACTGTCAGCCAGATGAGCTGTGGATGTTATTTGTGTTGTGGGGGTTCTTTTTTATCTCATTTCTTTTGTTTATTTGGGCAAAAGCAACAGAAAAATTTAAAGAGCATCCAACTGATGACTTTATTTTTATCCTCTTTTCGTTTGGAATTTTTCTCATATTAATTCCGGAGTTTTTTTATGTAAAAGACATATACCCCGCACACTTTCGTGCAAACACGATGTTTAAAATGGGGTATCAGGCGTTTATTATGATGGGGATTGCCAGTGCTTACGCTTTGTTCGTCATTAGCCGACATAAAAACAAACTCACAACTCTCCGCAAACTACTGTGGTTTATCCCATTTATTTTCGTTGCTGTGTATCTGTTTTATGCCGCCCCGTCTTATTATGGACAGATGCGCCGTACACCCGAGCTTGACGGTATCGCATGGTTGAAAAATGAACATGCTGACTCTGCCGAGATTGTTGAGTATATTCAGAACCATATTACAGGTCAACCGGTCATACTCGAGGCACAGGGAGATTCGTATACTGATTTTAATCATATCAGCGCCTACACGGGGTTACCGACGGTTGCTGGATGGTGGGTACATGAGTGGCTCTGGAGAGGGGACGCTAACGTAGTAGGCGCACGTATTCCTGATATCCAGGAAATATATCAATCGTCCGACTCTGCAAAAGTAAAACAACTGCTTAATAAATATGGTGTTGAGTATGTTGTAGTATCCTCACTTGAGCGTCAAAAATACACAGAGCTTCAAGACGCGAAGTTTGAAAAATTAGGAAGAAAAATGTTTGAGTCTTCTAACGGGTTTGGGGCTCTATATCAAATAAAATAAGACCCTCCTTGACAAGGGTAATTAACTGTGCTAACGTATTCACTGGGCATTACTACTCGTCATCCCCTACATATGAGCGGTAGTGATGCTCTTTTTTTGTCTTACAGGTGAAATGACTTGATTGGAACTCCCAAATTCTTCTTTAAAAGAACCTTGAACTGCGAACTTGCAAAGTCAACCATGTCCTTATGCAATGCTGATGCGGAGAATTTTTTTCTTTCTTTATAGTAAATCGCTACTTTCATATTTCTACACTGTACACAACTTTCAATTCCCTGTCAAGCCCTATAGAAAAATACATTCATACTATAAGATGTCCTATATTTTATATTAGTTCACACAGACCTTCACAACAACCTAATACAAAACTTATGTATTTTGTGGATAACTATTTTATATGAATAGAAACGAAGTCAACGATCTTCTTTCAGTAGATTTTTTAAGAAAGTTTTCACCTGTAATAGGACAGCGTGAATGTCACTGATTGAAAATTGCCGAGTGATCTCTTCCCTTTTCGCTCGATATAACTGCCCGCCCATCTTGTACTCAAACCCTTTTGGTACCGTATCGTTAAATAACAGATGAATGTGTGTGCGAATAAAATGCGAAAAAAGTTTGAGTCTACCTTGCTTTTTTAGTCTTCTGAGAGAAAACCAGACCTTTAACCGAGGAATCTGTATCGGTCGCACACCCCAGTCTTGTGCCTTGCGAATAATATGATGATCTTCCCCAAATATATTGTCAAAGCCGTCAATGTGGAGAAATATATTTCTATTCCAAATCTGGGGGGGTCCAGCTGAAAATGGTATATGGGTGTTGAGCGACAAGCCGACAAGCTGATTGAAAAGATTCATCACTGCGTGTACTTCGGGATATTCGTTTTTTTCGATGGGGTATACATGGGGGATAAATACAAATGCCTTTCGCTTTTCAACTGAAGCCTGTGCAAGTTTGGTAAAGTTTGATTTTACCTGCATATCTGCATCAAAAAAAATGAGGGTTGATGCGCGAGCCTTTAACCCACCTGTATTTTTTTGCAACGACAAATTTCCCTTAGGGAGTTTGACAATCCGTAGCGGAAAAAACCGTTTAAACGTGCGTGCAATTCTGCAGGTGGCGTCTTGTGAGTTGCCATCAACAAGAATAACTTCAAAGTTCTTAACCACTTGTTTTTTGAGGCAGTTTAACAGCTTAGCAATATATGCTTCTTCATTAAGAGTTGGAATAATTATGCTGAAATATGGCTTCATATCGCCCTTAATTATATCATTTGTTACAATTGGAGTATGAAAATATCACTTGTGATACCGGTATATAACGAAGAGGCATACATTGAGGAATGTTTACAGAGTGTACAAAAACTTGCAGTTACCCCCCATGAGGTTATTATCGTTGATAATAACTGTACCGATAAAACCATTGAAAAGGTAAAACGCTTCCCTTTTGTAACAGTTGTTCGTGAAAAGCGGCAGGGTATGATAGCGGCACGAAATGCAGGATTTAATAAGGCTACAGGCGATATTATTGCCAGGTGTGATGCAGACACCCATGTGCCAAGGTCTTGGACCAGGAGGATTGTGCAAAATTTTTCAAAGTTCAAAATTGATGCTCTTACTGGTCCCATTTCGTATTATGATGCTCCCGTGAATACCACTTTGCTAGCACGGGCGTACCTTGATATGATGCGGCCCATACATAGAGGTGGCGAAACACTCGTTGGCCCCAATATGATAGTTACTAAAGCAATATGGGAAAAGGTAAAAAATAAGGTGTGTTTAAATGACAAGCTAGTACATGAGGACATTGACCTTGCCTACCACATTCAAGAGGTGGGGGGAATAATAAAAAGAGATAACAAGCTTGTTGTTGATACGTCAAGTAGGAGAATAAAGCGTAATCCATACTCATTTTTTAGTGAGTATCCTGCCCGCTTTATGAAAACACTAATGTATCACGATAAAACTATACTCCAACTAAAAAAAAGGTTTAAGCTTCCTGCTTGGTATACAAGGCGGAAATCTCAGAAGAAGTAGTGGCATCGGTTGGACGCTTGTCGTCACGAAATCTCACAAGTCGAGGAAAGCGAAGAGCATACCCTGCAGTATGTACAGGCGACTTAGTAATTTCATCAGCCTTAATCTCAACAACAATGGTTGGTTCAACCCATACGTCTACCCGCATGAGTTGATCTACTGAGTATGATGAATGCATTTTCTGAGTTTTGACTTCTTCACATCTCCGTTTCATTTCCCGCCACTCGCTGTCAGTTAATCCTGTTCCAATTTTCGAAACAGTGACGAATCTGTCTTTAGCGCTGTCATATACACCAACCAAAAAGGCCCCTATTCCAAAGTCGGTACGTTTACCTTTGCCGATATCATAACCCAACACTACACAGTCAACTGTGTCATGAATTTTTGAAGAATAACTTCGCTTAAACTTAATCCAGTTCCATTCACGGGCACCCGGTCTATATAGTCCATCAAGTTTTTTTGCAATAATACCCTCAAGCCCTCTTTCAACCGCAGTATCAAACGACTTTTCTACTTCGGCAGGGTCTGAATAAAGAGTGTGAGGCGCTAAAATCACACTATTTTTTTTTGCTGTAAATTTTGGAGAGACAATAGTTTCTAGTTTACTTCTCCGCTTGGTAAATGGTTCATTAATGTAGGACTTACCGTCAAGATACAAAAGTTCAAACACAAACAGCCGCAACGGTATTTCTTTGGCTTTTTCTTCAATATTATATTTACGCTTTCGTTGCACAGTGTCTTGAAAGGGTAAAAAAATATCTTCATTTTTGTTATACCCAATTGCTTCTCCTTCTAAAATAACCTCTCTTCCCTTCACTTCCTGCTTTACACCAAGCGCAATATCGGGGTACATATGTGTCACATCTTCGAGATTGCGCGAATATAATCTCACCTCGCCGGTAGTGGCATTGCTGTGAATTTGCAATCTAAACCCATCATACTTTGGTTCGACTGCACACTCACCTATCTGATCAATTATTTCTTCGCCTGATGAAAGTCGTTCAGCGCGCATCATGATGATTGGTGTAAAAAGAGCAGGAACCACATTGCGAACCCCCTCTATTCCTTTCTCGCGCATGAGTTTGCCGATAGCTCCAAGGTCTGGTCGCATCTGATATGCTGACTGTAATTCAGCACGATATTCTTTTGTACCTACTACCATCCAAGAAAACACATCAAGAAGTGTCATATCTGAAAAACCAAGCCGAAGCATGCCTTGCGGTATACGAACCAAATATCTACATGATAATGGATCAAGTTGACGTATAAGGCCAGCAAGAATACCCACCTTTAGATCATTTGACCCTTCTCCACTAGCCGAAGCAAGTCGTTTCAGCTCAGTATATACTTCTGTAATAGATAATGCTTTTTCTTCAAATGAAATAATTTGCTTCTTGAAGTCTTCAACGGTCGTTCCCACGTCTCCAATCCGTTTATTTTCTTTTTCAAAGTATGACCGTTCAATATTTAAAGCGGACACGATTGATTTGATTACCGTCTTTTCCGCCATACCAAATTCAATACTTTCATATAACGGTGCAACTCGCCCTTGCAGAAGGTACGTTGTTAGCTGGATTTCTTGTGGAGTTAATTTTTGATAGAGTTCTGCAAGGATTCTGGTCGTTTCAAGCCGTGCAGGAGTCTTTTCTACCCGTTCAAAATACTCTGCAAGTTCAGAAAAGTACATACGCTCAATTGTATATCATCATCTGTTTCAGTGCACTGGAAAATGTGCTACCGCAAACGCAAAGATATAGAGCCTTCTGAAGCATTTTAAGTAAAAATTGTTGTTTATAAACCATTGCGCAGTTGCTGTATTCGTCGTATGGTGGTTGTACCGTATGCTTTCACATGTTTTTTCGGGCACCCATAAGGGTCTTAGCGGTGTGGTTATTGATATTGAGGTAGATATTGCAAGTCGAGGATTTCCCTCAATTAATCTTGTGGGACTACCTAATAAATCAATTGAAGAGGCCAAGGATCGTGTTCGATCGGCCATAGTGAATACAGGATTTGAGATGCCAGACTCTCGCTTAACTATAAATTTAGCTCCAGCGGACATACCAAAAGAGGGTTCGGAATTTGATTTACCGATAGCACTTGGTATTTTGAGTGCGGCTGGCATGATAGATAAGAAGTCATTGAAAAAAAGCATATTTGTTGGAGAACTTTCACTTGAAGGTAAACTACGTGCAGTTGCTGGCATACTGCCACTTGCACTCCTTGCACGTGAAAAAAAGATGGACTATATATATGTACCTTATGCAAATGCTGCAGAAGCCGCAATTGTACCAGGAATTAAGGTGATACCATTATTTACGCTTGAGGACACCGTTCTTCATCTCAATGGTGTAAAACCACAAAAAGCCATAGACCACATCCCTCTTCAGGCGATAACCCAAAGTAGCACTGCGCCTGACTTTGCAATGATTAGCGGACAAGAAACAGCGAAGCGTGCGCTTGAAATTGCGGCAACCGGCTTTCATAACGTGCACCTGCGAGGTGTTCCTGGTGCGGGTAAAACCCTCCTTTCCCGTTCATTTTCCTCAATACTCCCTCCCCTTATGCAGGAAGAAATGCTGGAGGTTTCAAAAATTTATAGTGTAGTGGGATTGCTAAACGAAAAGGGATTTATTACTCACCGTCCATTTCGATCCCCGCACCATACAACCTCCAGAATAGGATTAATTGGTGGGGGAACACATCCAACACCCGGTGAAATATCACTAGCTCACCGAGGGGTGCTTTTTTTGGACGAATTCCCAGAGTTTCCCAGAACTACCATTGAGGCGCTGCGCCAGCCTATCGAGGATGGCGTTGTATATATTTCTCGTGCCGCCGGGAGTATGTCGTTTCCTGCCCGTTTTATCCTTATTGCCGCATCAAACCCCTGTCCGTGCGGATATCTGGGTCACCCAACCAAACGATGTAAGTGCTCCCTTAATACCATTATGAAATATCAAAAAAAGGTTTCGGGACCAATACTTGATAGAATCGACATTCATGTCGATGTGCCACCAGTACAGCAGGATCGACTCTTGCAGTTTTCACAAAACCACCAGTCAGAGCCAAGTTCTGTTATACGACAGCGAGTAATCACCGCACGAGAACGACAGTATAAACGCTTTAACTCTTTTCATATGAACGGCGAGATGAGTACTGCTGACATACGATCACATTGCATACTTCACAAAACTGCATCCGATCTTCTCAAAACAGCAGTTTCCCGTCTTTCTCTTTCAGCTCGCTCATACTTTAAAATAATTAAAATAGCTCAAACAATAGCCGATCTTGATGCTAAAGATGAAATTGAGGGGCCGCATATTGCTGAAGCATTACAGTATAGGCCAAAAGAAGATTGATTTGAATTTTACTATTTGCTCACTATAATGAGCTTACATTATTCATATATTTTACAATTCACCTATGCAAACACCTAAACAGGAAGACAAAAAAAGCCCAAAAATTCAAGCTGTTGACTTAGCCATTGAACAAATCCAAAGAGAGTTTGGCAAGGGGTCGATTATGCGCCTTGGAAGTGGTCCTACAATGGCGGTTGAAGCGATTAAAACTGGAGTTATGCCTCTTGATTTTGCACTTGGAATTGGTGGAATTCCTAAGGGGCGAATTATTGAAATATTCGGACCCGAGTCATCAGGTAAAACAACGCTCTGTCTTTCTCTTATTTCTGAAACTCAAAAAACGGGGGGAATTGCGGCATTTATTGATGCAGAGCATGCCATTGACCCTGCATGGGCGCAAACTCTGGGAGTAAAGCTGGATGATTTGCTTGTTGCACAGCCTGACACCGGAGAACAGGCACTTGAGATTGCTGAATCGCTCATTCGTTCGGGTGGGGTTGACCTTTTGGTAATCGACTCTGTTGCGGCATTGGTACCACGAGCAGAAATAGAAGGAGAAATGGGAGACGCTCAGATGGGACTTCAGGCGCGCCTCATGTCGCAAGCACTTCGAAAACTTGCAGGTGTTCTCTCAAAATCAAAAACAACCATCGTATTTACCAATCAGCTCCGTATGAAAATCGGAATAATGTTTGGAAATCCCGAAACAACGCCAGGCGGTATGGCTTTAAAGTTTTATGCATCGGTACGCATGGACGTTCGCAAGATTGAAACACTCAAGAAGGGCCCAGAGGTCATTGGTACTCGAGTAAAAGTAAAAATCGTTAAAAATAAAATGGCCCCACCATTTAAAATTGCTGAGTTTACCATAAACAGTCAGGGTATTGACAAAATGGAAAGTATAGTCGATACAGCAATCGAAGGTGGAATACTTACTAAAAGTGGTTCGTTTATTAAGTTTCAAGACAAAATGCTTGGCCAGGGTAAAGAGCAGGTAAAAGACTTACTGGCACAAGATGAGAAACTGCGACACACCCTTATTAAGGCGGTAGAACAAAAAGTGTTTAAAAAGTAATTATACTTTTGTAACAATAATGCGCTCGATTTGAACATCCGATGGACGAGTGAGTGCAAAAAGTGCGACTTCGGCAACATCATCTGTATTCATCATCCATGGTTGATCGTGTGGATTTGCCCTTTTTGCCTTTTCATAGAGCATACTGTCAAACCCACCAGGATGAAATGCTGTCACCTTTATTTTTGACCCAACCAACGATTCACGCAATGCTTTAGTAAATCCCGTTAACGCCCACTTACTTGCTCCATACGTTTTCCACAGGGAATTATTCCCTGCAGGTGTGTCACTTGCACCCGATGTCGATATTACGTTGAAAATGTGTCCTGTGTTTTGTTTTTGAAATTGGGGAAGAAAAGCTTGAGTGATTTGTATAGTTCCTAACACATTAATCTCAAGAGTTTTTTTGCGTAATGAAGGATTGTTTTTTTCAAGTTCTTCATCTGTCCACACACCAGCATTGTTTATCAGAATGTCAATTGCCTTATATTTTGTCAGAATGGCATTTGCTGTTTCAACTACCTGTTTATCGTCTGAAATATCACATATAAAATAATCGGCGCTCCCCCCGTTTTGTCGAATAACAGCACTCGTTGCATCAAGTTCTGATTGAGTGCGTGAAATAAGTACTACACTCACACCTTGTTTTGCTAGTTTTATACTCATTGACCTTCCAAGACCGGTACCAGCACCGGTAATAACTGCCACCTTTCCCTTCATTATGTTTAAAGACATAGTTGGATAAAATTAAAAAACAGTAATACCAGAATTATATACCTTAGAAGAATGTACTCATTATGTACAATTAAACTGACCCAATATGAAGAATGACGCTAAGGCAAAACAGATACTACTTTCGTTTGCATATCGATACGTAAAACACCGAACCCGCACCGTATGGGAAATGAAACGGTGTCTCGAAAAAAAAGTCGTACTCTATCACTTTGATATAGCCTTAGTCAGTCAAATAATAGAGTATCTAACTTCTCTCCGCTTACTTGATGATAGAGTATTTATCGGCGAATATGTGCGAACCCAAAACGCCATTAAACCAAAAGGGGCCCTAGCACTCCGTATAGGTCTTAAAAAGTATGGCGTTCATGATAGCGATATCGACGCATATTTTTGTAATAATACGCAGGATGAGCCAGAACTTGCTCTCAAGGCTCTTCGATCTAAAATGAAGTCACTGCTCCATATGCCTGATGAAAAAAAAAGATTTCAGAAGGCAGTGCAGTTTATGCAGAGACGTGGTTTTTCGTATGATACTGCAAAACAGGCTTACAACTCGCTCGTCGAAAGAATATAACACCCTCACCGAAGGTTGCAAACTAACACTGGAAGGGTATATAATACACCTATTATTAATTGGTTGAAGAGAGAAAACCAATTATCATAGAACACACATATGATTCATTCTGTAACGAAGTTTATCGCAACAAATGACGCATAAGTAATACGCGCTCTCTCTCAACTAATAGCTATACACAGACTATGTTCGGTTCATTTCTAAAAAAATTGTTCTTCGGCAAAGAAATCCAAGAACAAGAACTTAAGCTTCAGCATGAGGCAAAAGAGATAATTTTAAAAGCGAAGGAAGAAGCCATCCGCATCAAACAGGAGGCAGAACTGCAGGCACAAAAAAACCTCGCAGAGTCACTCGAAGTTGAAAAAAGAATTGCCACTAAGGAAGCGCAGATCGATCAGAAAAGCAATCAGCTTACTGCAGAAAAACAACAGCTTGAACGGGATAAGCAGTCGCTTGCCGACATGAAGAAAAATGTCGAGGAAAAGCGCGATCAAATACTTCAGAAACTGGAGGCAGTTGCTCAAATGACAAAAGATCAAGCAAAACAACTTTTATTGACTGGATGGGAGGAAAAACTAAAAGCGGATATTGCAAAGCGTATCACACAGGCTGAAGAAGATATAAAACGTTCGGTTGATGATAAGGCAAAAAATCTTCTCGTGGATGCTATGCGGTATGGCGCAACAGATGTAACCGCAGAATACACCCTTTCGGTAGTCCACCTTCCCAGCGATGAATATAAAGGACGAATAATTGGAAAAGAAGGACGCAATATCCGTGCTTTTGAAGTTGCCACTGGTGTGGATGTCGACCTTGAAGAAAGTGGTGTTATCAAACTTTCATCTTTTGATGCGATACGGCGTGAGATTGCACGCACGGCTCTTGAAAGACTTATTAAAGATGGCCGCATCCAACCGCCACGAATTGAGGAAATTGTAAATAAAACCCGTGAGGAAATTGAGAAAACAATTTATAAGGCTGGAGAAGAACTGGCACACAAGGTGGGTGTCTTTAACCTACCTGTTGAGCTTATAAAACTCCTTGGTCGATTTAAATACCGCTTCTCATACGGCCAAAATATGATAGTTCACACTCTTGAAGAAACGCGTATTGGCATTGCCCTTGCCCACGAACTGAAAGCAGATGTGAATGTGGTAAAACTTGGATGTCTATTTCACGATATCGGAAAGGTTATTACAGACAAGGAGGGATCACATATCGACCTCGGAGTAGAACTGCTCAAAAAATATCGGTTTCCACAAAAGGTTATCGATGCTGTTGCCTCACACCATGAGGATGTCCCTATGAATACAATCGAGGCAGTGATTGTGTACATCTCTGATGCTGTATCTGGAGGCAGACCTGGAGCACGTCATGAAGACTTTGAGGAGTATCTTAAACGAATCAAAACAATAGAAGATACCGCAAAAACTAAAAAAGGCGTAAAAGAAGCGTATGCTCTACAAGCGGGTAGAGAGCTTCGAGTTATTGTACGACCAGACGAAATGGCAGATGAAGAAACTGTTGTACTTGCGGCAAAAATTAAACAAGAGCTTGAGGAAAAATTTGATGTTTTCCCAGGACAGATAAAAATCACTGTGCTCCGCGAGTACCGTGCAGAGGCGCAAACTAAAATATAGTCGTAAAATCGAGAGTTTTAAAGTAAAAAAAAATAAACACCCTAGATATAAAAAAACTAGGGTGTTTTTTTTAACTCTTTTCTAATTGTCCTAACGCTCCAAATTTGATATAGATTGTTACAATAAGATATTCTTAATGTAGATTGACAGGACAATATAAAATGAGTAAGCTGTGTCTACTTAAGTATCAATTACGTCTCATTCAAAGGGGGTGACGACAATTATGACAAAAGCAGACCTCATCGCTCAAGTAACAAAAAAAGCAGGTCTTACTGCAAAAGCAGCAAAGGATGCTGTAAACGCAGTCTTCGGCACAGTAACCGACGCAATGAAGCGTGGTGAAAAAGTCGTCGTAACAGGATTTGGAACATTTATGGTCCGTAAGAGAGCAGCTCGCAAGGGCCGCAATCCACAAACCGGAGCAGAAATTCAGATTCCATCGACAAAAACTCCAGGCTTTACAGCTGGAAAAAGCCTGAAGAGACTTGTTAAGTAACGTTGAACAAGTCAGACATATAAGCCGCCCTCCGATTCGGAGGGCGCTTTTTTTGTTCACGCAGCCAGTATGGTATACTACTTCTATATGCCGGTCTTCATAGCTACAGACCACCGAGGATTCGACCTCAAAAACAAACTCGTGGAATATCTCCAAGAGCAAGATATACGGGTTGAAGATTTCGGAAACTACCAGCACGACCCCGAAGACGATTATCCTGATTTTGCAAAAAAAGTGGCGCAAGCTGTGCAACAAAATCCAAACGAGAATATTGGAATTGTTATTTGTGGATCAGGAATAGGAGTTAGTATTGCAGTAAACCGTTTCCCCCACATCAGATGTGGCCTTGCATTAAATGCAGATCAGGTACAACACGGACGGGAAAATGATTCGACTAATATTCTTGCTATTGCGTCCGACTATACCGACTTTGAAACAGCTAAGAAATATATTGATATTTTTGTTCATACAGTTCCACGAAAAAATGAGAAGTACCAACGACGCATTGAAAAGCTTGAAAAGCTTACAACATAGAATATTTACCCTCGTTTATTTTTTGTATCACACCCCGAATTTCAAGAGTAGTCAGAAGTGATAATGTAATCTGTGGATTGCTTCCTATTTTTTTTGCAATCATGTCGGCTGATGTTGGCTGTTCTTGAAGTATGGTAATTATTTTTGCCTCATCTTCACTGACCTCTCCATAGTTGTCATTTCTTTTCTTTACTCCCATTTTTTGATCCTCAATAACATCAAGGGGGTGTTGTAGCAAGTGTGCGCCTTGTCGCAGCAACAAGTGTGGTCCAACCGATTGTTCGGAGGTTATGTGACCGGGAACAGCAAAAACTTCTCTACCGTTTTCTGCGGCATACGTTGCTGAAATAAGTGAACCAGACCGCTCTCCCCCTTCAATAACCACAATACTTTCTGACAGCCCGACGATAATTCTATTTCTCAGAACAAACGCAGAACGTGTTATAGGTGCATCGGGTGGATATTCAGAAATAACAATTCCATTTTTCCTAATAATGGTTTCATATAGCTCTTCATTTTGTGAGGGGTATGGGGCTGTAATATTGGTACCGAGAACCGCGATAGTACGCCCATTATGATTTACAGCAGCTTGTTGAGTAATGCTATCTATTCCATACGCCAGGCCGGATACAACTACAAAACCATTGTCGGCATATAATTCACCACACCAGACCGCTATATCCTTGCCGTATTCTGTCGGTTTTCTTGAACCCACAACACCAATGCACCGGTCTTCTGAAAAATTAATACGCTTTATATCACCTCTTCCAAACAAACAGATAGGAGGATCCTTTATATTACGAAGCGAGGTTGGATAATCACGATCATACAAAGTCAAAAACCAAACATCTTTTTTTTGTAGCGCGAAAAGCGATTCTTGAAAGGAATATGTTTTTCTGAACTCAGTAAAGCGTACAAATTGTTTTTCAGTTAGTGCGTTTGCGAGAAGACTACGCGAGGCATAAAAAGCTTGTTCTATAGAACCAAACTCAAGTACCATTCGTTGAAATGCCGCGTGCCCGATACCACCACACAAGGCAATACCTAAACACGCAGCACGTGCATCATCCACAATTTTCAGTGTAGTTTAGTTTTTACAAAATGTCTAGATCATTATCCTATCAGTTCGACTTTTTGAGAGAAATAATACCCTTATTTTTTTTCACATCAGCAACAACAGTGTCCCCTGCTTTTGTTTTACCTTCAACGATTTGTAGTGCTACTTCGTCGATAATAAGCTCGTCTATGAGGCGCTCAAGAGGACGTGCACCGTAAGTGGCATCAAACCCAACCGATTGCAGATATTTTTTTAGTGCCTCTGTTGATTGAAGATGAAGTCCTTGTTTTTTGAGTCGTTCGCTAACATGAGTAAGTTGAATTTCCACAATCTTTTTCATCATTTCAACTGTAAGCGGATTAAACACAATAAGTGCATTCAGACGGTTGATAAATTCTGACCTAAAAAAACCTTTCGCCTTTTCAACACTGAGTAAGTTGGAGGTCATGATTATGATCGTGTTCTTAAAGTTTACGGTTCGTCCTCTCCCGTCGGTAAGACGACCATCATCAAGTACCTGAAGTAATGAGTTAAATATCTGCGGATGGGCTTTCTCTACTTCATCAAACAACACGACTGAAAATGGTTTACGTCGAACCGCATCGGTAAGCTGTCCACCTTCATCGTAACCAATATATCCGGGAGGTGCGCCAATGAGTCTTGATAATGAATGTGATTCTTGATACTCACCCATATCAATACGAATCATGGCTTTTTCATCATGAAATAACTCACGCGCTAACGCTTTTGCTGTTTCGGTTTTACCAACTCCAGTCGGCCCCAAAAAAAGAAATGATCCAATAGGTTTTGTTTCCTCACTTAAACCCGCTCGAGCTCTACGTATAGACTGGGCAACTTTGTGAAGTGCGTGGTCTTGACCAACAACCGACACCGCAAGCCTATCTTCAAGACCGGCAAGCTTCTCTGATTCAGTTTGAAGTAATTTAGTGATAGGTATACCTGTCCATCGAGAAACTATATGTCCAATATCTTCCTCAGTGACTTCTTCTCGCAGTATACGCTTATCTGATGGAATAGATTTCCATTCCTTCTCTAGTTTTTTGAGTTGCTCTGCAATTTGTGGCATTTTCCCGTACTTGAGCTCTGCAGCTTTTTCCAAAAGTACATCATGTTCTGCACGTTCAAGCTCTATCTTGAGTGAATCATACTCAGCGCGCAATTTTTGGAGCTGTCCAACTATTTTCTTTTGATCCTTCCACTGCGATTCTTTTTCGCTAAACTCTCTTTGAAAGGCGTTACGCTCTTCAAGAAGGACTGCTTTTCGTGTTTCGACATTTTTTTCTTTTTTAAGAGCCGCAAGTTCTATCTCATGTTGAATGATCTTCCGTTTTAGTCTATCAAGTTCCGTAGGCATTGAGTCTATTTCAATTTTTGCGGAGGCGGCCGCTTCATCAATAAGGTCTATTGCCTTATCGGGCAAGTATCTATCTGTGATATATCGAATAGATAGTCGCACTGCCGCAAGAAGCGCGTCATCTGTTATGCGGATGCCGTGGTGAACTTCATATTTTTCTTTTATTCCCCGCAAAATTGCAACAGAGTCTTCAGGTGTAGGCTCTTCTACATATACTGGCTGAAACCTTCGTTCAAGCGCCGCATCTTTCTCAATATACTGTCGATACTCTTTAATCGTAGTTGCGCCAATCGCATGTATTATTCCCCTTGCAAGTGCTGGTTTAAGCATATTTGCGGCATCAACGGCGCCCTCTGCCCCACCCGCTCCTACTATAGTATGAAGTTCGTCCATGAACAAAATATATGTTCCGGAGCCTTTTTCCACAGCGTTTAATACGCCTTTCAATCGCTGTTCAAATTCACCTCGATAAGCTGCACCAGCAAGAAGTCCGGCAAGATCCAGTACTAAAATTTGTTTCCGTTTTAATGTATCTGGCACATCTCCATCTACAATACGTTGCGCGAGCCCCTCTACAATGGCGGTTTTCCCAACGCCCGGGTCACCAAGTAAAACAGGATTGTTTTTAGTTCTCCGTGATAGTATCTGGATAACCCGGCGCACCTCTTCGTCACGGCCTATTACTGGGTCAAGTTTGTGTGTTTTTGCCTTTTCAGTAAGGTTAATAGTGTATGTTGTTAATGGGTCTTTTTGATCCTGAGGTGGTTGATAGTTGATGTTCATCTTAGCACTTTAACTTATTAAGTGCTAATATGATAGCAGAGACTACTTTAGTTTGTCAATACCCCCCTTATTCCAGGGGTTGCATCGGAGTATTCGATGCATACCCATAAATCCACCCTTCAAAATTCCATACTTCTCAATAGCTTGATATGTGTAGTCGGAACAAGTTGGATAAAAACGACACCCCGTAAAAATTATCGACTGAAAAAATGATATGCGTTTGTAACCACGAATAAGACCGAGGATGAGTCGTTTCATAGAGATATGATAGCAAAGTAAATGACCAA
>CAZAUL010000003.1:0-18415 GCA_964488545.1 uncultured Gammaproteobacteria bacterium | reverse complement strand
TAATTCAATGGTGCGAAATATACTATAATACTAATTATGAAGATTACTATTCTGACGCTCTTCCCAAAGATGATCGAGGGTTTTTTAAGTGAGTCGATTGTAAAGCGCGCACAGGAGAAAAATTTGGTTGAAATCGAAATTGTAAATATTCGAGACTTTGCACTTGATTCATATGGTACTGTTGACGGGCGTCCATATGGGGGTGGAGCGGGTATGGTGTTACGCGTTGATGTGCTTGCAAAGGTTTTTGAACGAATTTCAATCCCCCGTCATACAATATTGACCTCAGCAAAAGGAAAAAAATATGTACAAGCTGATGTGAAACGTTTGCTGAGTTACGACCACATCGTACTTCTGGCTGGGCATTACGAGGGAGTGGATGAACGTGCAATGCAGTATATTGATGAGGAGATTTCAATAGGTGATTTTATCCTTACCGGAGGAGAGCTGGCTTGTGCGACGATCGTGGATTCAGTGGTACGACTGATTCCTGGAGTACTGAAAAAGGATAGTGCTACTGCAGAAGAAAGTTTTTTTTTCATCTCTATTGAAGATCTTAGGCAAGCAATAGAAAGTCATCCTGTATTAGACATGCTTGTAAAAAAAGGCACAAAAGAGGTTCAGCTCCTTGAGTATCCACACTATACGCGACCTGAAGAATTTGGGGGAGATAAAGTACCCGAGGTCCTCCTGTCAGGTGACCCAAAGAAAATAAAAAAATGGCAGCTACAAAAATCATTTGAGGAAACAATATCTAAACGTCCAGATCTACTCACATAATTGTAAATAAGTTGTGCTTGTTTCCTCATAGATAAATTACTATAATTAGATTGTTGTAATGCGCATATATTTTACTGCTTCTATTGCTGGAAAGAAAAAATATTTACATGAGTATGAGTTAATTCGCAAGCATCTTGAAGTTCACGGTCACATGGTGATTGCAGATCATATCATCCACTCATCAGAAACTTCAATTAAGCTGGAAACTGAGGCACAGCGAGAACGGTTTCATAAAAAACTCCGCCACTGGATTATGAGTGCTCATTGCATGGTTGTGGAAACTTCATTTCCATCAGTAAGTGTTGGCTTTGAAATTTCGCTTGCTCTACAACTTCAAAAACCCGTTCTTGTACTGTTTCAAAACGAGTCCCCCACTTTGCTTTCTGGCTATGACAACGAAAAACTTGTGTGTGAAAAATATACAACACAAACACTGAAATCTATTTTGAACGACTTCTTACTTTTTGCAAAATCTCAGGAAGAACATAGATTTACATTTTACATTTCTTCAATGTTAGGACATTATCTAACTAAGGCCGCAAAGAAAAAAAATGTACCAAAGTCAGTATATCTTCGAGATCTTATTGAAAAAGATCGCAACAATACGAATCAATAGTGATACCCGTTTATTGACTTGGATATATCGATATGGCATACTATAACTGTTACTTATTTTGTAATAGAAATATGATTCAAGCTAAACAATTTTCAGACACCCTATATACAATGCAAGGTATTTCAAAAAAAACAGTTGAAGAACATCTTAAGCTATATTCCGGTTACGTAAACAAATATAATGAAATTTCCGAAAAACTATCTCAACTAACAGATGAAGATTTAACAAAAGCAAATCAAGTGTACTCACACGTTCGCGCACTCAAAACAGAGCTTAGTTTTGCCTGGAATGGGGTAATAAATCATGAAATCTACTTTGCTCATTTAGGGGGTGCTGGGGGGATGGCGAGTGGTAGCCTAGGGGCGCAGATAGCAAAAGATTTTGGATCTTTTGAAAACTTTAAAAAAGACATGAAGGCTTCTGCACTTAGCGCACGGGGCTGGGTGTGGACAGTATGGAATCCAAGAGAGTCAAAACTACTTAACCATGTAGGAGATACTCAAAACACCTATGCATTTTGGGGCGCAACTCCCATTATAGCTCTTGATACCTATGAGCATGCTTATTTTGCAGATTACGGAGTAAATCGAGGTCAATATGTCGACTCTTTCTTTGAAAATATTAACTGGGATGTTATACAAAAAACATTTGATGCCATCCATAAGTAATCAGATGCCCTATCATCTTGATTGGTGACAAATTTTTTGTTATAACTTGTACCTATGATCTCGCTTCTCAACGTTACTAAGCAGTTTGGGATAAAAACAGCTGTTTCAGATATCACATTTGACGCAAAACCTGGTGATATAGTTGGTTTTGTCGGACCAAACGGTGCAGGTAAAACCACCACAATGCGACTCATTGTCGGACTACTTATGCCAACTGCTGGAACTGTTTCATTATTTGGAAATAATCCAGTTAGCAATAGGATGGAAATCCTTCCACGCATTGGATATCTTCCTGAGAACAACCCGCTTCCACAAGACATGACCGTCGAAGAATACCTATCGTTTATTGCGGATATTAAAAAGGAGAGGCATCTTGCAAAACTAGTAATTGATCTTCATATAGATGACTCTCTCACCAAACGAATTGAACAGCTTTCTCGTGGATATCGACAACGGGTAGGACTAGCTGCTGCCTTATGTGGTAATCCAGATATACTTTTGCTCGATGAGCCAACTTCCGGACTTGATCCCATTGAACAAGATGTAATCAAAAACTATATTGCAAAGTTAGCCAAAAAAAGAATAGTTTTATTCTCCACACATATACTCTCTGAAATCGAAGATATAGCTACGCGACTACTTATGATACATAACGGAAAAGTAATATTTGACGGCAACAAACCAAAGGGTAAAGGATCTGTTGAGTCACTGTTTAAAAAATTAATAAAAAAATCGGAATGAAAAGTATCTTTAAAAAAGAAATTGGACAGCTTCTGGGATCTCCGGCAGGTTATGTTACGCCTGCGGTTTTTGCACTTTTTCTCGGTTATATGTACATTAAGGATGTTTTTGTAATTGGTTCGGCATCTCTTAAGGCATTTTTCGGTATCGCTCCATGGCTTCTGTTTATTTATCTACCAGCCTTAGCAATGCGATCATTAAGCGAAGAAAGGCGAACGAATACTATTGAAGTTCTTCTTAGTCTTCCTCTTACCGAACGATCAATTATTGCCGGTAAGCTTTTGGCCCTGTCATCACTCTCTATTATTTCTTGGATTCTTACATTATCTATACCTATTGTGCTTGGAGTACTTACCGGAATACCCGTTGTTGAGACTATTGTTGGATATTTTGGTGTTGTTCTGTTAAGTATAACTTATCTCACTTTTTCCCTTTACATATCAAGCAGGGTTTCAAATCAAATCACCTCTTTTCTCGTTTCAGCCTTAGTTCTCTTTTTTGTAACAACACTATCATCAGACTTTCTGGCATCGATTCTTCCGAAAGTGATTCAGGATTTATTACTTTGGGTTAGCCCAACGCTCCATTTGGATAATTTTTCCAAAGGTATTATCGATTTTCGTTCAGTGGTTTATTTTGTTGGCTTGAGTTATATTTTTTTTGAGTTAACTGTTTCTCAGTTAAAAAAAAGAGCATAATGAAAAAATTTTTAGGTCATGTTATATTTGGTGTGCTTTTTGCGTTATTAACCTTGTTTCCTCTTCGTATTGACTTATCAAAAGGTAGGGCATATACACTCTCCCCTGCAACAAAAAAAATTGTTGAGTCTCTTTCAAAAGACGTAAAAATTACCCTTTACGTTTCCAGCGATATCCCAACAAGACTCATACCTTTGCGTAACGAAGTTACGCAACTTTTCCAAGAGTATAAACGTGCTTCAAAGCAAGTTGCGGTCGAAGTGAAAGATGCAAAAAACGACACAGATACAACTAAAAAGGCAGAAGAGCTGGGTATACCTAAACTTCAATATTCCCAGCTTGAGCAAAATAAATATCAAACAGCATCATTTTACTTTGGGGTGTCAATTGAACATAATGGTAAAACTGAAGTAATCCCTCAGGTAAGCGACTATGCAAACCTTGAGTACAACGTAACATCTGCCTTATATCGTCTGACTAAAAGTGAAATACCGAAAGTCGGAATTTTGGGAGACTCTCAAAGTGCATTTTCACAACAGTCTTCACTTGGAGTACTGAGACAAACACTTGCTCAACAATATACTCTCAGCGATGTTGTATTTAGTTTAGATGGTGAAGAAAAAAACAATCCTCTTGCAGACTTAAATACGTTGATCCTAGTTGACGATGGACAGTCACGGTTAACTCACGATACTGTAACACAAATTAAAAAATTTTATGAGTCCGGCAATCATGTAATAGTGTTTTCGGGAGGTGTATGGATTGACGAACAGACTCTCCAAGCGCAGATCTCAGAGAACAATATAAATGAGCTTGTCGCGTCATATGGAGCACAAATTAACAGTGATCTCGTACTTTCAACGTCGGCAGAGTATGTAAACTTTGGAAATGCAACCATGCAGTTTCTTACACCTTACCCGTTTTGGATTAGAACAAATATATTCAATAAAGAATCCCCATTATTTGTGAATACTCAGTATGTTACCTATCCATGGACCAGTTCAATATCAGTTACTAAGGATGGTAATACTAAAGTGACACCACTTATTACCACATCCAAAATGTCATGGGCTCAAACTAAAGACTATATCCTTGACCCAAACACATTACCACAACCACTTGCAAACGACCTAAAAGAGCGGGTCCTGGGAGTCGAACTAAAGCATACGAAAGGTGGAACTATGGTAGTTATCCCATCCTCGCGGTTTGCAATGAACCAGTATCTTGCTCAAGGTAGCGGTAATCTTGATTTCGTCTTAAACACCGTTGACCTGCTGAGCTCGCGTGGCGCGCTTGGTGGAATACGGTCACGTAATTTGTCGATTTATCCTATCCCCGACATGAACGACTCTATGAAAAATGTCTATAAATACGGTGCGCTTAGCGGTGGAGTCGTGCTTTGGCTTATATATGCTGTTTACCGCCTCATTACAAAGCAAAAAAATCAGAGTACTCACTAGTTTACACTTACATATCTTGCCGACTTTGTGCTTCCGATTTTTTTGATTATTCCTTTTTTTACTAAATCCTGCACATCACGAAGAACAGAGTCTTCGGAGATATCGGGAAAAATAGTATTAAACGCTTTATTCTGAAGAAATCCTATTTCCTGTATATATTCCACTATCCTTATCTGTCTTTCTGTAAGAAATATTTGCTGTCCACCAATTTTTTCCTTCATCTTAACATCCCGTGAAAGTTTTTGTATTTTCTCTTTAATTCGGGTAAACTCAACCGAAGCACCAAAACTAAAATATTCAAGCCATGATGTCAAATCCCCGGCCGATGCTTTTTGGAGGTGTTCATAATATGAAATTGCATCTCTATCAAAATACTCTTCTAGTGAAAAAAATCTTCGAATATCATATCCTCCTAACAACAACACAAGCGTTGTGAGTGCTCGGCCTGCGCGCCCATTTCCATCAATAAAGGGGTGTATGCGAACAAATTCATGATGGACAATACCTGCCTTCAGTATTGTATGTATTTGTTTCGTTTCGTCTTTATTTACCCAATGAAGAAATTCCTTCATGAGAAAAGGAACCTCAAGCGGACTTGGAGGTTTAAATGTAATTTCTCCAGTTGATGAATTACGTATTATCACCTGTTTAAGTCGGTAGACTCCTGACTGCTCAGGTGAAAGAGTTTTATCGGTTAGGATCCTATGAAGCTTTAATATAAGTTGCTCGGTAATTTTCTCTATTTTACGACTTGCCTCTTCATCGATTAGCTCTATTACTTTTCTATAGTTTATAACTTCCTGAATGTCCCGCGGTCGTGCGGCAACATTTTTTCCAAGTAGAACATCTTTTGCTTCTTCCTTTTGTAACATGTTTCCTTCTATATGTGTTCCATGGTACGCCGCACGAACAATAGCATCTTCCTTAAATTGTTTTTCCCATAAGGGTAATAGAGGAGCGGTTCTTATAACTTCTTCAGCGGCCTCTACCCGCGATATATTCGTTAGTATTTGGTTCGTAATCGTAAAGGATGGATTAAACATATTTTTGAAACAAATTTATTTACCAAAACGACGTTTTCTGAGACCATAGTCAAGTACTGCCGCCTCAAGTTCGTCAGGATTGAAATCAGGAAAAAGTTTTTCAGTGAAATAGTATTCACTATACGCTCCTTGCCAGGTCATAAATCCCGATAATCGTTGTTCACCGCTGGTACGGATAATTAAGTCTGGGTTAGGATACGGAAGTACTGCTGTGTCCAAACAGTTGTCCAGTAACTGTTCGCCGGTGCGATTCATTTTTTCAATCGCTCGTTCTATTTCATCACGTCCTCCATAGTCAAGTGCCACCACAAAGTAATACTGACTAAACTGTTTTGTATCTCGCTCCGCTTCTTCAATTTTATTTCTCAAGAGGGTCGGGATTCTGTCCTTTCTACCAATATGAACTATGCGCGTTTTCTCTGCAATCGCCTCCTTTTTTTGAATATCGATAACTTTTTCGGCAAGTTTCATTAGATATCCTACTTCTTCCTGAGACCTATCCCAATTTTCGGTCGAAAAGACCCAAAAAGTGATTATTTGAATACCGAGATTCTTTGCTTTTTTGCTTAATTTTTTAATATTCTCAAAACCTTGACGATGTCCTTCAAACGTGGGTAGTCCCCGGTTCTTAGCCCATCTTCTATTACCATCAGCAATGATCGCGATGTGTCTTGGTAGAGTAGATGTAGTCATGTATTTCATTATACCGCAGATTTTCCGCGATGCTTGACTGCAAAATAAAAATTAAGTATAGTTTGTGCATGTATACACCGCTTTTTACACTCCTTGCGCAGGTGCGTTTTGACAACCCCGACATCAATCCTGCCGCAAAATATAGTTCAATATCATCGTTTACCAACTTACTTATACCTCTTATGCTTGTTGTAGGGGGGTTAATGACGTTAATTATGCTGATGTACGGTGCATTTCAATATCTAAAAAGCGAAGGCAATCCCGATGCAATAAAGAAAGCACAATCTACGCTTGTCTACGCTCTCATTGGAATATTTCTTATGTTTATCAGTTTTGTAATCACTCGAGTGATTGGATTTATATTTAAAGTTCAAATGCCACTATGAAACACTTATTAGCTCAAGTTGATACAAAAGATGTTTTTGGAACAATTAAACCACCTGTTGACGATCCACTTTATACCGGAACCAACCCTAATGACGCCGTTGGATCGATTATCTCTTTTGTAGTCCAGGGTTTTTTCTTTGTGGCCGGTATTGCTGCATTATTTTACCTGTTATGGGGTGCATATGATTGGGTTACATCTGAAGGTCAAAAAGAAAAAGTCGCAAAGGCACAAAATAAAATAATGTATGCCGTTGTTGGACTGGTGCTCATGGTTGTCGTCGTTGTTATATTTAACGTTGTAATGGGAACAGTGCTTGGCGGTCGTTTTGGAATTGGAGATGGACTCCAATTTACTCTTCCAACTATAAACTCAACAAGTCCATGACGTTAGCCAAATAAATGTGTGGAAATTTCGTATGTTCCTTTTGATGGTGTATTTTTTATCGTCCGCGAAACTCCCTCAATGTTTTTAAGAAGATCTGCGACTTTTTCTGCATTGTTCGCATCGGTGAGTACATGGATATCTTGACCTGTATTAATAGTGAAATAAACCGGCAACCCTTCTCTTCTCCACTTTTGCACATGTTTCATAACCACAATAGTATTGGGAAGCCAGTAAATGAGCGATGGCCATGATGTTATCATTACTGCATGCATTTCAAGAGCTTCCCGCTCCACAAATTCACCAAACGCAGTAAAGTTTTTCTCCGCTAGTAAAGATTTGCAGGTTTTCACTTTGTCTGGCATGTGTCGAAGTCTCTCCTCAAAAAATATACTACTTTGGGCAAGGGTCTGTCCAACCGATGTTGGAATGTCTTTTTTTTCTGTGCTTACCACGGCAACGACGTCTACTATGTTCCAATGAGACGGCTCATATAAACTCTGTGCATATGACGTTTCGCTCGTGCTCCCATCGAGCCACTCTACAAAACCATCGGGGATCGATCTACATGCAGATCCTGACCCCTGGCGCGCCAGTATGCTTATTTCTTTTTCAGATAACGATAGATTAAGTGCTCTCAATCCAGCATAGGTAAGTGCCGCAAATCCTGAGGCAGATGATGAAAGCCCCGTCCCGGTTGGAAATGAATTACTAGTTTCTACACGTGCATACACTTTGTATTGTGCAAGTGTACGAATTCTGTCAAGATGGTGCGATACTCTCTTCTGTTCGTCACTATTCCTCTTTCCATCAAGAACAACGATATCATCGGTGAGAGAAGCGTCAAACTGTACCGTTGTAGTTGTATATAAACCACTTAAATTCATTGAAATACTTCCATTTGTCGGAAGACGCAATATTTCATCTTTTCTCCCCCAATACTTAACAAATGCAATATTTGCGTGTGCACGTGCTGTTGCCTTATTCATAATAAGTTACATTTATAAAATGCTGCCATCGCTCCAGAGGTTATATATTTTTTCATATTATATAGGGCTTTTTTTTCTACATACATAACGGACTCAACCTCATCTGGGGCGGGTTCTACTTTTCCATTATATACCCCTGTGTAAAGTACAGTCATTTCAGCTTCATTTGGGAATCGCAATATATATTTTGCAATTTTCTTTAGTTTGATTTTATTGATGTCTTTTATTCCAAGCTCTTCTTGTATTTCTCTTCGTGCTGAAGCAAGATATGATTCTCCCTTATCTACATGACCTGATGCGCTTACCGTATAATAACCGGGAAATGTATCTTTTTTATTGCTACGTTTCTGAAGAAGTATTTCGTTTTTATTATTAAACAAAATTACATCGACTGCTCGATGAATAATGTGCGGGTTATGATGACATTCATAACGGCTTTTATAATCGATAACTCTATCTTTTTCATTAACTACAATAAATAAGGCTGATAGGTCGTCTTTCATATCTCTTTTATTCTACTCCCCGCGCCTGCAACTCTACGTGTATAACTTCACCACCGACCTTTTGAATAGCAGACTCAACATCTAATCGTTTTTTCGGATCTACAAGCGCAATCATACAATCACCTCCACCTGCACCCGATAATTTAGCACCCCAAGCTCCAGACTGAATTGAGGCGTTAACCATTTCATCAAGTTTGGGAATGCTTACTCCTAACCGCTGTAATACGGAATGGTTTTTTGTCATTGCTACACCTACAGATGCAAGATCACCAGACTCTAATCCTTCTTTTGCCAAAAGAACATAGGATTGTATCTCTTCAAATAGTGTGCTTAACTCTTCTTTTTTATTTTTAAATGCTTCGGCAACCTTACGAATATAGTAAGGAGTATCTGCCTTTATACCTGAATATCCAACTACAAGGGGCAGGCTATGCAGTTTGAGTTTATTTAGTGTGGTTCCGCCCTTAACATACTCGATGGTCCCACCATATGTTGCGGCGGCAATATCAAAACCCGATCCAACTCCCTGAATGAGAAGATTAACCGTATAACTTATTTCAAAAATTTCTTTCTTTGAAAGTTTAAGAGAAAATAGTCTATTAAGCGCCTCTGCTGTTGCAACGGTTACTGCCGATGATGATCCAAGTCCTACTTGATGGGAAAAATCTCCCTGAGTCGTAATCCGAACATTCTGTTTTATTGAAAATTTTTCTTTGATATAAGCTATTGTTTCAAGAACAAATCTGCTTTCTTTTACCTGTGGGGTAATAATCTCATCCTCTTCCTTATTAATTATTTCAACAGCAACATTTAATCTCTTATTCACCGCTGTAACAAGACAAGGATATCCGTATACTACTGCATAATCTCCAAGCAGTAATAGTTTTCCCGGTGCGGATGTGTGAATCATACGAATTTATATATTATGCCTTGCGACTCCCTTATATATAGGGTGAAACTGCGTAACGCTTATCTGCTTTTTCTTAGCGTATTCTAAAAAGGCTTGCTTATCATGGGCAAGGTACAAAATATAGCCTGAACTCCCTTTTCTCCCACCTGCACCTGTAACCTTTCCTGTTCCAAACATTTTCAAATCAGTAAGTAATTGTTTTGTTGTGTTTGATATAACTCCGAGTTGTTCTAGGAGTTCTTGATTTTTTTGCAGTGACTCAGCAAACATCGATACGTCCTCCTTCATTATAGAAATGACAAACCGTTTTGATGTTCGTTCAATTTCTCCCATAATAGTTTCTACTTTTCGGGGATATTTGTTATATCGAAGACCAACATGACTCACCATCTGAGCCGTGGTTTCCTGAGGTTTTCCAGAGTCAATAAGAAAGAGTGAATCAAGAATTGTTTTCGGAATATTAATTGTTAAACTACTTATCGACTTGAGAAATTCAAACTCCTTTCGATACCAAATAAGACCCCCAAACACTGATGCCGATACATCAACCCCTGATGGGTTAAGATGAAATATTTTTTCCACTTCATAAGCGCATTGGTTAATACGTGGGAGCGACCACTCTTTTCCCGTAAAGTGCTCAAGAAGTGCAGCTGATGCCGCGGCGGCAAGTGCAGCAGAAGAGCCCATTCCTCGACCGATCGGTATGTCTGACGTTAACGAATAACAATAAGGTTTATCTGAGAATTCTTCCTTTTCTCTCTGCAGAAACTGCCTTATCTTAGTTTCAATTTTTGGAAAAAAATCATGCTCGTATCTTTTTTCAGTACAAGAATAAATATCTATTGTAATTCGTTTGTCAACTGCACACACAAGACCCGGCTTACCATACACAACTGCATGTTCACCAGTAAAAATAATCTTTGCAGGTGCGGAATATGTAGTTATTTTCATACTACTCGACATGCAATGGTATAAGGAATTACATCATCGGAAACACTCTCTCTTAATTTGCGAAGGGTGACCTGAACCTTCATCCCTTTTTTGACTGGTGATTGTGAGTCAAAGTCTGCTAGCTGTGCACATATTCGCTGTCTGTTGGAAAGCTCAACAAGAACAATAACATAAGGAGCAATATGTCGGAAGTGTGGTGGAGGTGTAAAAATTTTTGTCCAGGAGATCACTCTTCCTTGTTTCCCTAAAAGATCTCGAATTGTTTTTTGTCGTCGCCAAACTTTTACTGGACTGATCATATATATATGATAATGTTTATATTCCAAATATTGATACCACAGCCGTTCCTCCTGACCCACCTACATTATGCGTTAACCCGTATCGAACATGTCGTCCGTCTATCTGTCTTTCTCCTGCCTGATGAGTGAGTTGGAGATAGATTTCCCCTATTTGTTTTACACCCGTTGCACCAACGGGATGCCCCGCTGCTTTAAGGCCTCCTGATGTGTTGACTATCAAAGAGCTATTTCCGCGCATCGTTTCATACTGTACCGCCCTACTCCCTGCTTCTCCCTTCTTCCAAAAGCCAATATCTTCCATAGCTAGGAGCTCCGCAATCGAAAAACAATCATGCACCTCTGCTATGGAAATATCACGGGGTGTGATTTTTGCCGACCTAAACGCTTTTGTAGCTGCTTCTTTAGTTGCCTGTATTTCTACAAGTGAATTACGCCGTAATAAAGAAATACTGTCGGTTGCTATCTCTGTTGCAAGCACTTCAACACCGGGGCGTTTTTTAATGAGAGATGGGTCAGAGGTAAGAATGACTGCCGATGCACCATCACTTACCGGCGAACAGTCAAGAACACCTAAGGGATCGGCGACAGATGCACTCGTAAGTACATTCTGTATGGTGATTTTATTCTGAAATTGTGCTAGCGGATTACGTGCGGCATGTGCATGATTTTTTACACTTACGGATGCAAGATGTTCCCTCGTGTACTTATACTTCCTTAAATATTCAACTGCCATAAGAGCATAGAGTCCTGGAAATGTGAGTCCACATTCCTGTTCTTCTCCAGATGCCGCCGACATGAGTCCCTGGATAATCTGGTCGGCATTTACATCTGTCATTTTCTCAGCGCCCACAACAAGAACAGTTTTTCCTTTACCGGAGGTAATATAACTATGTGCCAGATGAAACGCCATTCCCCCTGATGCACACGCACCTTCTACGCGGAAAATGGGCACAGAAATATCCAGTAGATCAGCAATTTTTGCTCCCGCATGGAGATTGTTCTCCAAAATACCGCCCAACATATTGCCAAAAAATACTGCATCAATCTGTTTCTTTGCAATCTTTGCGCTCTTAAGTACCCCATCTACTGCTTCGGCGGTAAGGTCAAATAATGACTTATTCCAAATTTCACCAAAGCGTGTTGAGTAGTATCCTGTTACCTGTGTCTTCATATGATGCGCATACATTTTAAATATTCCGGGTAACTAATATATAATTTTTTTTGAAATACACGATCAAATTGCGGGCGTCTATTTACTATTGTTGGTGTTGCCTTAAATATAAACGCGTCAGAACCAGCACCAGAACCGTATGATGCAAAAAGTATGCGATCACCTGGACGCGCAATGTCGGTAACTGCCACTAACCCCATGAGTGCAGATGCGGTATATGAATTGCCGAGCTCTTTTACGACTAATGAAGGAGCAAGTTGTTGGTACGAAAATCCAAGTTGCTTGCAAACTTGTACCGGGAACTTTCCGTTTGGCATGTGAAAAACTACATAAGCGAAGTCATCTACTTTATACCCAGTCTTATGAAGGAGTGCTGATACCGATCCTTGTATATGCTTGAAGTAAGAAGGCTTGCCTGTGAATCTGCCACCATGTGATGGGTATTTGATACCCTCTCTTCTCCAAAAATCAGGAGTGTCAGATGAAAATGACTCCCATGCTTCAACACTATAAATACAGTCAGAAGTACCCGCTACAATACTAACCGATCCTGATGCCGCAGTATACTCAAGAGCATCATGGGGTTTCCCCGTTGCTTTATCTGATGCGACAACAAGTGCGTTTCTTATAGAGCCTGATTCTGTCATTCCCAGTGCGGAAATAAGCGCACCAGTTGCGGCTTTGCAAGCAAATTGAGTATCATACGCTAGGTATCGATTACCCACCCCCAATAGTTCGCCAAGTATAGTCGATGCAGGATTAACAGCATATGGTGGCGACTCAGTACCAAAAAGAAGCAGTTCAATTTTTGTTTTTGCAAATGCAAGCGCCATACTACTCGACTCATAGGCCATGGTAAGAGAATCTTCAGCTGCTGTCGCAACTGCCTTTTCCACCACGCCAAGTCCGGTTTCTATTTCGTTACTTCTCTTTCCCCATACCTGGGCAATTTCTGCCACTTTTATTCGTTGCCTCGGCACATAGTATCCAAGACTTACAATTCCTGATTTCATAGCTTTTATCTCCCAAGTTTTGCATGTGCCTTTGCAAGAGATCCTGTTGCAAGCGATGCAAGTAATGATAATTCTCCAGATAGTACTGCTCCTCCTAATAGCTCTGCCATAGCAAATGGTGAATCGGTTTTCATTATGGAACGTGCTTCTGTTTGTGCCACAAGTTTTGTACCACCTCCGACAGCTCCAATCATTATGTCAGGAAGATACACTGCAGAATATAATGAGCCATCATCCAGTAGGTCGACAATTGTCATACCGATTGATCCATCAACAACATGCGCCAAATCTTGACCTGTTGCCGCAAAAAATGCAGCTACAATATTTGCATGATGAGCGTTAAATCCTATTGAGCCCGCAAGAGCAGAACCTATCATACACTTTGCCTTCCATACTGAGTATATTTCCTTCGGTTTTGCTTTCAATACTGCAACAGCCGTGTCTTGAGATATGATTGCCTCTGCGTGCACAACATATCCTCTCCGCAACATCATATTCATCCAAGCAGGTTTCTTGTCAATGTCAAAATTACCCGCAACCGCACAAAGTGTTGCATTCGTGCGCTTTGCGATATGCTGTGCGATTTGTGATGTTGCGATTGTCGCCATATTCATACCCATTGCCTTATCAGTGTCATAGTAAATTCGCATAAACACATATTTTCCGGCTCTTCTTACATCAAAGTTCATAAGAGAAAGATGGGATGAAGTTTTTGCCGCCTCAGTTGAAATATCGTCGCAGTGATTCCATATCCAGTTTTCAACTCTCCGTGCATGTGCAATTGACTCAGTAATGAATACTGGCCCTCGTGTTACTCCTTCCTTTTCTACTTGTGTAATAATGCCTGCTTTATACGTTGCCTTCATACCTCTTGATACCGAGGCTATGAGCGCACCCTCCGAAGTGGCAAGGGGTATGAATACGTCTCCTTGTACGTGGTCGCCAGTTATGTGCATTGGCCCAGCGACACCGAGAGGGAGTGTTACTGTTCCTATTCGGTTTTCGCAATGAATATCCTTTTCGTTGTTGTATTCCGCTCTACCAATATATGTGAGGTCAACATTAAGTTTGTCCTCGATCATTTTTCGGCGATCGGTTGCTGTTTTTGCATTTCGCAAGTCCATACATTATATGTCTGCATCAACAGATCAAATCATTCACACAAAGGGTATCCGAAAAATTCGAAGATTGTAAAACAAAACCCATAATGGTATCGATACCGCAAGATAGAGAAAGATGTAATATAAAACACGGTAGAGCTGAACTCGTGAACTAAATCGAATACTCAAATACACAAGTATCACTTTCCATGTAAGTAGACTTAGTGAGAATGCAAGGAACAGTATGCTAAGAAGCGTTCCGGCAACTGACTGTGACCGCGGTGGTGGAAAATTCATAAATAGGAAAAAGCTTGTATAAAACCATATAAGTGTTGGAATGTAAGTAAGACTCCAAGTTGAGTAGTACCGCTTTACTCGATCTTGAATAGCTCCCTCGCCGGGAAGCAATGCAAACATATAAACTGAATAAAAAAAAAGTCCGAGCGCTACGCCAGTTCCCCAAATAACCTGATACATCGTCGCTTTGGCAAGTACAAAGTAAAAAAAAGATAATAATCCAACTATGAGGGCAAAAGAATAATTGACAGATATACTCTCTGTGCGCACTGTTTTATATGGTGTAAAAATGAGCCCGCCACATATGCGTATAAACATAATACAAGCAGTAAGGCTATATGCAAATACTCTTTTAAAATCCATATTGGATAAAAGTTGCAAGTCTTACAAGGATAAAACGCGACACATATGCAAGCACAGTAAAAAAGGCAATGGCCAGTGGTATAACAATCAAAAAAGGAGCTGTCTTAAAAAACTTATTTACTGAGCGATACCAGTGAGTAAGCAGGGGAACTCCAAGATCATTGGGAGGGACAATATACATCTCCTTTATAGATTTTTTGTATGTAGAAATTTTTGCCTGTCTCATGCGTTATGTTGACTTATACAGTTGAGCAAAGAGTTTTCTCGCTCGAAAGAGCATGCTTTCTACCGATTTAAAACTCATCGATAATGATCGAGCTATCTGTTTTACTGGCATGCCTTCTATATATTTAAGTCGGATGATTAAGGCATAATCATTCGGAAGTTTAGCTAAAATACGGAGTATTTTATCCCGTATGTCGTTTTGTTGAGTAGAATCTTGAAACAAAACAGAGGCGCATGTGTTGATAAATTGCTCAGGAAGTGCAGACATGAGGATCTGTTTAATGCGTTTTCTTCTGAATCTATCCGCAATCTTATGACGTGCAATCCCGTATAGATATGCACTAACCGACTCTATCACTTTGCCAGCTCTTACGTCCTCTGCATACTCTATCATGATATCCTGATACACTTCCTCGGAGACAGAAATATCTCTCAACTGCTTGTTTATATAAACAAGCAATCTCTTATGATAGAGCTTGTAGTTATCAACAAACTGTCTTTCGTGTTTTTGGTTCACTTAAGGTCTATTTTAAAAATAGTATTTCCTAACAGGAGAAATAGTTGACTATTATACAGTTCTATATCGCTTGCCTTTTTTAGTTTATCATTGACGATTTGTTTTTGATATCCTCCCTCTTTTGTAAATACATATACAACTCCATCGGTCTTATTCCATACTACTAACTCAGACTCATCTGGATGAGCAAGAACTTTAGTAAGCGTGAGGTTGTCTTGCGGAAAAGTAAATTCAATAGTGTCCTTGAGTCCCGAAGTATATTTTGTAATTCCTTTTGAGCTTAAAACATAGATTGATGAGTCGATGGCAAATGTTGATGAGTCTTCAATGAGATCATACGATCCCTTAAAGTATGATGACTTGTCGCCAAATCCCTCAGAAAACACCAAATATTTGTATATGTCTCCATCACCTCTTGAAAGAATATATATATTTCCGTTGTATAGATGCATTCCTCCTATATTGCTCCATGCCTCATCTCGGGCAACTACTACTTTAGACTTGTTATTCTCATCAAGTTCTATGATGCCAATTGCCGGATCTAACACATATGCTTTGTTTTCATATCCAGCAACTACCGACTCCTTTGCAATCTGTTTTGAATATGATCTTTTTTCGAGTGATTTTTTTTCTAACGAAAAAACATATATACTCCCTGATTCGTCAAGTATATATGCGATATCTCCCGACACAGTTATCTTGTGTCCTTTAGCTGTTTTTTCTTCGATAGTAAGATCGTAAAACAACTCAGACCCTTTAGTTTGGCGGCCTAATACCTCATCTTCTATTGTCTGCAAGCGTGCATTAAGTTCGTTCACTTTTTCTGACTGTTTCATAATTTTAAGCTCTGAACGCGCTTGATTTACCAAATCGAGAGCTTTTGTGGTGTCATCTTTGGATGATTCAATCTCTGTAATAAGTGACTCTACTTTTTCAAAACTTTGTGTAGATGCTCCATTTTTTTTGGAAACAAACCCACCAGCAACATTCCACAAAAGAGCAGCTATGCAAAGCGTCAGCACTCCAATGAGAAGTGGGCGTTTATAAGGAAATGTTGTAATTCTTTGACCGACACCTTGGAAAACAGATGTATTTGTATTTGTTTCGGAAGGCACAACTTCATTGGTGTCTTCACCTGTCCGAACAATAAGGGCTACTGCCCCCGTATCATCTTCGTGGTCTATTTGAGACTTGATATAGTCGGGATACTCCACTAGCGTGTGATGTGATGAAAAACAGTCTTTTAGTCTTTGAACCCCTTTAAGTGACTGGGTAAAAAAAGAGGTTGTAAAAATATATGAATCATTTTTTTTACACCTGCCAGATGCCATGGTATTACCGAAAATGATTCTCTCGGTTGCACGCCCGCGATGAATATACACCTCGCCTGATCCAACTGTTTTTAGGTACAAAACATCTTCCTTAAAATATCCCACAGCAACCGACGTATCAAGTGGTATGTTATGTCTGCGAAGTATACTACTTATTGCCGCATCAAATCCAACAAGCGAATCAAACTCGGCCGCTCCGGCCTGAGCCAAAGCACTCATAAGATCTTCACCCTGCTCAAGGGTGTACCCATCGAAAATCTCTACTACACAGTAAAAATTTTTTTCAGAATGAAATCCGGTAAATCCATTTTGCTGTTCTTTACCTAAGTAAACCGCATATGTAGTGTTCATAGTCTACAAAAGAAATATGGCTATTATTAACAATAATATACTTGTAAAGATGAGTAGTTTGCCAATAATTTTCATGCCTTCATTCGCTTTGGTGTGCAGTACGCGAGTAACAGATGTCAAGTGAGTATACATTTGAATTGTAAATACAAGTGATAAAACAGAAAACACAATACCCCCTATCTTGACTATCCCTTCTATGCTGAATAGATTACTTAGATTTTCCATATTGGCGTAATACATCCTGAATAATTTGCCCTGCTTGTCCAGGCTTTGGAACAGCGATAAACTCTGTATTTATCTGTGTACCTGCGGTTTGAATAAATATATTGCCGTAATTAAAAATTCCAGGAAAAAATCCACTCGTCTTAACCGTAACATCTTCTATGCTTGAAAGGCCTGTTGTGGTCATCTCCTTTGAGAGAACGATGTTAAAATCGATGTCAATAATTTGTCGGTTGGTGACAATGCCGATAGTAAAATACCAATTGGTGAGCAGTATCCAACAATAAATAAAGAGAAAAAATAAAAAAAAGACATTTATGTACAAGGCTACAAACCAGTGGAGAAATTGAGGAATTATGATGTTGAATGACATCATGAGTAAAATAATGATAAAAATATTTACTATCGCCGGCACTAGTGTGATTGGATGCGCCCGCATGCTCAGAATGACGTCTTCACCTTCTTTTTGGTCGGCAAAACGCATATCTGGCCTGAAGCATAGGGCATGAAGCGAGCTGTGCCATGGCGTACTCGTGTGCATATGACTATTATACTCTGTCAATGTCAAATAACATCCCCTTGCGAAACCAGTGGTAATTGAGTATAATTTCACTTGTCCTGGTTATTGAAGCGATTTGGAACCACCCTTCCCCATCCCGAACAAGGTCGTGAAACAGATCAGCGCCTATGATACTTTTTGTTCCA
>CAZAUL010000002.1:0-53230 GCA_964488545.1 uncultured Gammaproteobacteria bacterium | reverse complement strand
CACTCCTCTCCAAAGTGTCAAGCACCCTCAGTATCGAAGAGAAAATACAAGCCGTGCTCCGCTTAACCCATTAATAACGGTGTTTTTTAATTTTTTTTATTATCTACGATTAAGATCGACAGTTTACACTTTTTAGTTTAAACGGTATAATGACCTCACTATTACATGTCAACAAAAGGTAACAAAAAGCACAATAGCGAAAATCTTCGCCCCTCATCTTTATCTGAGTATGTTGGCCAGAAAAAAGCTACTCAGACACTTCGTATTTTTCTTGATGCTGTAAAAAAAAGAGGCTACGCGACAGAACATATTTTACTCTATGGACCACCCGGTATAGGGAAAACAACTCTTGCCCATATTATTGCATTTGAACTCCGTGGAGAAATAAAAATCACATCTGGTGCGGCAATTCAAAAAGGAGGCGATCTAGCAGCCATACTCACTAATCTTAAGGATGGCGACATACTCTTTATTGATGAAATTCATAGACTTCCCAAACACGTTGAAGAAATGCTCTATCCTGTTATTGAGGACTACTCGCTCGATATCATTATTGGAAAAGGACCGTCTGCTCGCACAGTTCGACTTCCTGTTCCAAAAATAACCATTGTTGGTGCAACAACAAAGCTCGCATTGCTTTCTGCTCCGCTTCGAGACCGTTTTGGACTCCTCATGAGACTTGAGTATTACACTGGGCAAGAAATGATACAAATTATTCAGCGTGCATCCGCACTACTTGGAGTTGAGCTTCCGCATAATCTTGCCAAACAGGTTGCAGACCGTGCACGCAATACACCCCGAATCGCAAATCGAATTCTCAAGCGAATTCGAGATTTTTTGCAGGTGGGTAATCACTCAAATGCACAAGCCGAACTGTTAGATACAGTTTTTAATTTACTGGGAATAGATGAACAAGGGTTAACTGAAATTGATCGTGCATATATGGAGGCTCTGGGAGAGAAATTTCAAAATCAACCAACCGGAATTGATACACTTGCCTCTGCTTTATCTGAGGATGTTCGGACAGTTGAAGAGTTTATTGAGCCTTATTTACTCCAGATTGGTTTTTTGAAAAAAACAACACGGGGACGAACACTGACACCCCGCGCACTCAAACACATCGGAATCACTCTTGTATAAGGCTAAAGGCTGTATTTGCCATCTCCTGCACCAAAGGTAGCTTTTTAAGTAGAGATATTTCTTCCTTTGTAAACCATCCATATCGGTATGCCTCTTCATTGAGCGTTATCTCTTCCATACCAACAATTCTGCAAAGGTGTGGGATGAGGATTCCATGCCAGTTTTCACGCACTGCTGAATATATTTGAGGGAACTGTTTTTCAATTATAATGTTGCAGTGTAATTCTTCTTGGATCTCACGATGAAGTGAGTTTTCAAGTTGTTCGCCAAATTCAAGCGCCCCACCGGGAAAGTGCCAAATGCGTCCAAACTGTTTATCATCTACATCCATTCCTCTTCTTTCAGTAAGAAGTAGTTTATTGTTTTTATAAATTACAGCGATAACTACAGGGATAATTTTTTTCATAAAGAAGCTAAACCTAAAGTTTTGAAGTGACCCGGGTGAGACTTGAACTCACAACCTACTCCTTAGAAGGGAGTTGCTCTATCCAATTGAGCTACCAGGTCATTGGTAGCCATTAGCTGTTAGCCGTTTGCAATTAGATAAAACAGTAGGTCTTCTCTAAAAGCTAAAAGCAAAAAGCTAATAGCTCACATGAGCCTGTTGTCAGATTTGAACTGACGGCCTGCTGTTTACAAAACAGCTGCTCTACCGCTGAGCTAAACAGGCTGAGATTATTTTTTTATTTCTACATTAACCCGTTTTTCATTCAAAAAAACTCAATGGGTTAATGGAGTGATGAATAAATGAAAAATAATCTTGGTGTCGGGGAGAGGACTTGAACCTCCAAGCCTTTTGGGCACTACCTCCTCAAGATAGCGCGTCTGCCAATTTCGCCACCCCGACTATTACAAAATTACAAATATCAAATATATCAAATATCAAATGTCAAATAAAATTCCAATTACCAAATCAAATTATACCAAATTAATAGAAGTCCGATAGCTATAAGCTAATAGCTAACCTGTGCCCAGAGAGGGAGTCGAACCCTCACGACATTGCTGTCACAGGATTTTAAGTCCTGCGCGTATGCCATTTCGCCATCCGGGCAAACTTTCAAACTCTAATACTTCTTAACCGTATGTATGCCCCCGCCTTTGGCGGGACTAACTCGCTGTAGCTCTTCGCAAAGCTCAGAGACATCGAGTTGAGCATTTCGCCATCCGGGCAACGTACAAAATTACAAATAGCAAATCTACAAATCACACAAATGAAATTCAAATTTTAAATGACTTTACTAGTTTTGAATTTTGTTATTTGTTATTCAATTGTGGATTTGTGCTATTTGTATGATTTAATAATCAATCTACTACACCAATTATACCTTCAAAAATGAAATTGGGCAGTATTACTTGCGTTTAACCGTATACATATACGGATAGAGGATAAAAAGTGCTGGAGGATCATCCCGCATTACTCTCTGCATTTCGTTGTACGTTTCACTTCTTTCTGCAACTTTATATACTCCCCTACCATCCTCCAATAACTTGTCAATTTTTAGGTTTTTGTACCCTATAAGCTGTGCAAGACTTTGAGTTGAGTGCCAGTAGTAATACTGATCTGCATCGGTAGGAATTTTTATGTACGCAAGCATCAGGTCAAACTGGGGTTGGTTGGTAGAATAAGATGCAAAATTTACTGTCATATTAAGGCCAGCGTCACGTAGCGATTGTGCGACTATATCTGCCATATCAAGATACTCATAGTAGGTCAGCAACGTCATCTGAGCAGATTCAGATGCACTAACCATGCGCTTAAACGTTTTTTGTGCAAAGTCACGATCTGTTTCTTTTTTACGCACATCCCGATTATACGCCCATGATATGGGGGGGATAGAGGTTGATGCAAACTCTCCGAGCTCTTCAAAACTATCATAGTCTATTGCGTTTTCCACTGCGACTCTGAAGTCGCGTTCTTTCATAAGAGGATTATTCTGATTATAAAAAAGTGTCAACAGTCTGTCATATACCACATTTTTTACAACATCAGTGTTCTTCCAAGAACGAAATGCATCCGCCATAGTTCTATTGGAAATAGACATCTGAGTTATTTTTCCTAATTTATAGGCAGTAATCATTTCTCCTTCTGAGGGATAAAAAATATATGTTATTGGCTCTACATCTTTTCTATTTGGACTGAGTCGTATTTCAGTAATAGCCTGATTCTTAGTTTTTATGGCGTCTATGGAATATAATCCTGCCACACCTATATACGGTTGCACCAAAATTGGTCTTGTAAGATACAAGGGGAAAATTGCCAGTTGTTTTTCGAGAATAAACTGTACTGTATAGTCATCTATAACCTTCATTTTTACATCACGGAATGTAAGATTTACATGTTTAGCTTTAAATACCTCGCCATTATTGAGTAGTACATTTCGTCTGAGATGAAACGTGTAGGTTTTTTCGTCTTTGGATTTTTCCCAAGTGGTTGCAAGCATGGGAAGCACGACACCTTTTTCGTTTATAACTGTCAATCCGCTTGATATTTTAGTAAGAATTTCCTCAGGTAGTTTATCAATCGACTGTGGATCATATGAACCGACAAGTCCAATTATGTGTTTTTGACGGGTAATTGTAGACGATATATACGGAGAAACTGTGACCACACTGATAGCTGTGATTACGGAGATAATAAAACTTAAAAAAATGAGTCTGCTATGTTTTTTTGCAAACTCAAGTGCAAGCCAATAATAGTATCGGAGATTTTTTGTTCCGATAGCCATGCGATTATTTCATGAGGAAACTAATGAGTGACAGCACAAAGAAAACAACAATGAGAACTATGGTAAGTCGAAGCGTCACTTTTTCAAGGCCACGACGCGTCTGAAACATTTCGCCGCCTCCACCCCATGCGCTTCCAAGTCCGGCCCCCTTTCCTTGAAGCAGGATAAGCGCTACGATTGCGATTGAAACAACAATGTTTACAACAAGTATAAATTCCTTCATAGTAAGTCTAATTTCATCTAGAGCTTCGAACTTTTGACTATGTTATCTGATCTAGTATGTTTATTATACTCGATAGCGACACTGAACTCAAAACTAAATTCATACCATATGATACGGGTGAGGGCGGAATTACGATGGAAAACAGATTTAAACCTCCAAAAGCCCATTCACGTATCGTAAACAGATGATACGAATTTGCCATAACATGCAGGACAAATAAATAAAATACAAAGTTAAATATGCCGAGTGTAAGGATATTGAGTGGTAAAAAAATCACTTTTGCAAGAGGGCGAATAAGCACAAATACAATCGTAAGTACAAGGGCTGTTTTACCAAACTGCTCAACTGTTTCAGGAAGGATAAATCCTTTATTCCAATACGAAGTTAGAAATAAAGCGAAACATGAAAAAAGAAAGATTCGTATAGCATGCTTAATCATGTATTTAGTATATCAAAATACAGACTAAACGCTATAATTCAGTCATGGAAAAGCAGTTTAGTCTTTTTCTCGCCTTTACCCATATACGATTACTATTTCGTTCGAGCGATTCTCCCTTTACACTAAATTATTGCAAACACCGACAAAAAGAATTTATTTCGTTTCTGAAATCAAACTACGTTGTAACACCCTATGCATATGACCGCCCTTCAGACTTTCAAATCACATTTTATGATCTACCCATTTCAAAAACTCAGGTCATACATAAATCTCATTTAGGCGTTGGCAATGGTAAGTCTTACTTTGCTTATATTTTTTCACAGAATGGTAAAGCAGTTGGAATTCCTTATTCTGTAAGTACAAGTCACATTGCCTATATTATTTTAAAGTTACTTCTTACACAACTATCAAAACAGTCTGCTTTTATTCTCCATGCCTCATCGAACATTTTTCATGATGCCCTATTATTATTTGTCGCACCTTCAGGTGGAGGTAAAAGCACTATTACAACACTGCTTGATAAAAAGTTTCCCAGCTTCAGTGACGAATATATAGTGATAAAAAAACAAGGTAATTCGTATGTGGGTTCTCGTCTTGGATTAAAAGAAAAAAAACACATTCTATCTCGTAAAAAACTAGAAAGACAATTTTTAATACACGCTACGCTGTTTCTCCGTAAGGGTGTTCACACTCAACTTAAATTAGTAGATAGACTTGATGCAATCAACAAATTAACTCCACAACTTCTTACAGCCGATGACGGTTCTATTCAACCCATTCAAATTCAGGAATTATATTCATTTGTACAAATACAGCGCAATTTTTATCAACTTACCTTCCCAAAAAAACAGACCTTAGTTGAATTTATATCAAAAAGTTTGTAGTCTTAAAAGTACTATGGTAAGGTTCTTTATTGTAGGGTTCATTCTCTTTATTTCAGGATTTATTGTTGCAGAACTACTTGTACTCTATGTATACAAACACCCGTTGAGTTTCATTTCTAAAGTTCAAACAAGTGTAATCGATAAAATATATCATACTGTTGATACAAATCCCTACTATCAACGTCAAACTAAAGATCCTCTTGTTCATGATGAAGCGATGAAACATCTTATTGAAGCAGAAATACCATGGATAGAATCATTGAGATCTGGAAGCTCACAAAAGCTGACAATTTCTTATGAGGCTGAAGGAACGCTTACAGAAGCATATCGTAACGTAGCTTCAAAATCTTTTGTTATGACAATAGAAAATGATCAAAAAGAGAAAATAATGCATTACAATTTAAAAGATTCTGAAAAAAATAGATCACGGTTCTTGTTTTACAAAAAAGGATCAAAACAACCGACTCAATGGGAAAAAATGATAGTGGGAAGTAGAGTGAGATTTACCGAGCAGTGGAACTTACATCACTTTCCCATTGTGTTTTCGCATTCAATAATTGAATTATGAACACAAATAGACACTACATTAAACCGCATATTACAGTCAAAAAAAAACAAGTTATACATCTGTTTAAGGCATCCGAAACATTAAACCAAGATGACTTAAGTGTTTTTTTTAGCTGTAATTGTGCTCCGGATGCACGCTGTCGTTGTTCGGCAGGATGTGACGACACCTGCTGATTAGTATATATACGAAAAAAAAAGGGGTTTTTTTTTAAGGTTTATTTGAACTGTGTTTTGTCTGAATTGTCTTTTTCTTTTGTTGATTAATTTGAAGTCTAAAACAAACTCTTGTACAGCACGAAAGGTCAAAGGCTTTAATATTGGTTCAGCTATATCAATGACCTCATCATTTAAAAACATTTCTTGTAGTTCTTTAAGCTTGACTGATGTGTTCGAATTAAGCACTTCCCTCTCTTCATTTGATATCCTTTCCTGCATATTTAATGCTTTGCTATTGTTTAAGTGCTTCCTAGCCCATGGAATCCTCGAAATTACTTCTTCTATACTACCTACGATTGCTTTACGGAGACTGACATGACACTTAGAACCGAAAAGTATGTTTGGAAAGGGGGCTCTTATGTGAAACTCTGCCTTGCATGTTATGTGATACACACCCACAGGTGTAATGGTTTGATATAAAAAAAGTTGGATATTGTGGGATTTGCAGTCGTCATATAGTTTGGTTAACTTTGTGCTTACAAATACTTTACGTGAAAGTGAACTATAAACTTTTTTAACTTTTTTCATATTGCTGTTAACAGCCCGCTCTATTGCTTCATAGAGACATTGTTTTTTTGCAAAAGAATAAGTATTTCCAACTGCAGATGAAAATACATTAGTCAGGTACTGAAGACATATTCTTTCAACTGTTTCAGAATAACATTTCATTTGTGCGGTTTTTTTTGAAAATAACGATACACCTCGAGCTATGTTACTACTATCCAGTTTGCATAGTGACCAATAATATCTAGGTTCACCCTCAGGACTTAAAAAAACGGCTGGTAGTTTTGTGCTAAGCATTTGAATAGTGTTATTAACCGAATATGTTTTTTGAACGCAAAGTAACATGATATTTTTTTGCAAACCGGTGTGCTTCGTCTCGGAGTTGTTGCAATAAGCGGAATCCTAGATGGTCATTCCTTGGACGAATCGTTTTGGTTCCGTGCTGTGTAAGATAGACAATCCTATCTGGACGTTTTGCAAGGCCGATTATACGCTTACGTATCCCCAATTTGATAAGTTGTCGTTCAACTGTAACCACCTGAGGTGACCCGCCATCAACCACAATGAGATCCGGGGATTTCCAGCTGTGTACAAAACGTCTTTTCATTACTTCTGCAAGCATCCTCATATCTGAGACGCCTTGTGTACGAATTTTAAACCTCCGGTATTCAGATTTATCAATTATTCCTCCTGTAGCTACCACCATCGATGCCGTCGCCTGCTGCTGCATAAGATTGCTTATGTCGTAACACTCTATACGACTTAATTCGCTGATGTTTACTGCAAGCAGTGATGCAAGTTGTGCCAGGGCGTCCTCATGATTATAGGTAGTGACTGCATCAAGCGATTGAAATGAACGTAAATGTATAAGGTTTTCCAAACTTAATAGTTTGTTTCGTACCACTATTGCGCGTTCATAGTCATGGATATCTTTGCAGTGATTCAGTTCACGCTCAAGATCAAGCTTTAGCGCAGACCAGCTTCCTTTGAGAATGCGTATCACAGTTTGTATAGAGTGGTGATACTGCTTTTTTAACTCATCTCTATTTTCTGATGTTACCGATCCAGGACATGGATTACATAGTCCGATATGAGAATAAAAACAAGGCTTTTTCTGGGGTTGCTTCGCCATACAAAACGGCGAGATAATTCGAATGCTTTTGAGTAAAAAACGCACTGAACGCGTAGAGGAAAAAGGGCCAAAATATATGGCATTCGTGCTCTGTTCCTTTCGCACAACAGTAATGTGGGGAAAGTCGACTTTCTTTTCTATTTTAATATACAGGTAGCTTTTATCATCCCTCCAAATGACATTATACTTTGGCTTATACTGTTGAATATATTTTGATTCTGTTAACAGTGCGGTAAATTCAGAATTGCACACCAAAAACTCCACTGTATCACTCTGCTCGCAAATTGCTTTTTCCTTTTCATCAAACAAGGCGCGCTCGATGTGTTGAGCTACCCTATCATGAATGTCTATAGACTTGCCGATATATAGATATTCATCATTTTTTTTAAAAAAATATAATCCAATTGCATGAGGTAGATTATTAATGTTGTTTTTACTTATCATTTTTTTTTCGTAAAAGGAGTGCTAACACGACAAATCCAGCAAGCATTATACCAAGAGGGATTAATAATCCCCTTACGCGAGGAATAAATGTGGGAACAGTGATAGGAAATGGCTGCGATGTGTTTCCTTTGTATGATGCCGCAATAGAAACCGATTTCATGAATCCTCCGCCATCAGGTATAAACTCTACATCTTTTACCATCCGTTCACCTGGATATAATTTTTCAACATACATTGTCTGATTGCGTAGTTTCCCCCCCGTAAGCACTATATCGACCTCTTCTCCCCATAGCGCCACATTACCACTATTGGTTATTGTCATTTTTGTTGTAAACATACCCTGCTCTGATGATGGAATTCCAAGATCTGCAAATGAAACATCTACTACAGGACGAGCTATTTCTGTATGTGTGGTTGGCACAACCTGCACAAATGTTCCACCTGGCTTACTCTTATAACTTCCTGCAGGATACGGGTAGTCGGCCTGTTTTCCGTGTATCGCAAATACAATATGATTAACGTCAAAGGAATGAAAGTAGTCAATACCAGATGTATCTTCCCAGGTGGGATCTAGTGGGACCCAAATTTGCTTCGATTCGTCATAGTACTCTACCCAAGAATGCAAAATATCGGACTCACTTTGTACTGGTCTCAATTCTTCCTCCTGTGCAAACGCGAACCCCTGGACTTCTCGGATCGAAATCCGTCTCTGACGTGCAGATGCAACAAGCAGATCAGAATACTCAGTACAAACGGCTTGATCTGGATAACGTATTGCTTCACTTGCTCCCATCCGAGATGTTCCTGTAATAACTCTTCCAAAGTTATAACTGAGCGTATTAAGAACATACGCATAGTGATCTTTAATAGAGGAACTTTGGACTGGTGTTGCATTAGGTAACTCCCAATACTTTGCTTTATTGAATAAGTTTTGCTTTTGAAGTTCATACTGCTTTCGGCTTGTTTCGAGAAATTCTTCCCGAGGGGTGGCAAATATCTCTGCTTGGCCCTGGTAGGAAATTCGTTTTGTCTCTTGCGGTTTGAGATAGTACCGACCCATCATGTTTCCATCTATATCGCTATACACTGAGTCAGGTTTCGGTTCAATCGCGTTAATATAAATCTGCTGATATAGGGTTTCTGGCGGAAAGGCAACATCGGTATATACTTGGTAAATATTTGGATTATGCAGTTCGTAGGTTAAATTTAGATTATATCGCTGTGACTGACCAAATAATGCATATATTGACTTACCTTTTATTGAGTTCCATGTGACTCTGTCAAACGTCACATGATCTGGCACAGGCTTGCTTAAGGAAAGCTTTTTGTTTCTTCCTGGTGGAAGATAAAAAGTAACAGATTGAGTGGTGGTATCATTTGTGGGCATTGTTGGGATAAATACCTCCCATACCGTACCTTTTTCGCGAAAAATATTTTGCTGCTGAAAATCAAGATATAGGGTATTTACTTCGTTAAGTCCAGGTGTGGGATCGTTAAAGTTAAGCGCAACATCTGTATACCTTTCGCGCTCTGTTATTTTGGGAACAATTGTGCCTTTATTGTCACGAGCAACAATGTTGCCAATAGCGAATGATTTTGGAAACGAAAGTGTAAATGTTTTGACAACTAAATCTGGCTTTGTGTTGGTTAATCGGATTGTGTAGGCTGCTTTTGTATATCCCTGAGGATCATTTTCACGTACATAGTACTCAGTTTCGTAGGAAGTTTTAAAATCAGCGGCATGGACATACTTGGTACTTAAAGAGAGAAGAAGTATAACACTAAAAAGAGCGAAGACTGACTTTAGAACATTCATCTTGTTGATACCAACCATCTAATTTTTAATTTATAATTTTAAATTTGAAATTAAATAAAAATTTAAAATTTTAAACACAACTTAAATCTAATTCATTATAAGTATTTTCTCGTATGCGATTCTTTAGCTTTCATGATACCACGCAAATCACCTTGATATACTATTGATCCTCCAGCCTCACCTCCCTCTGGTCCAATATCAATAATATATTGGCAGTTTTTAATAATATCTACATTGTGCTCTATAATTATTACTGTATTACCCTGATCTACTAATCGGTGAAGGGTATATAACAATTTTTCAGTATCCTGCATATGGAGGCCGGTTGTTGGTTCATCGAGAATGTAGAGTGTTTTCCCTGTATCCTTGCGTGACAACTCATCAGCAAGTTTAATTCTCTGCGCCTCTCCTCCCGAAAAAGTGGGTGCCGGTTGTCCAAGAGTTACATAACCTAATCCAACATCGATAAGAAAATTTAATTTTTGAAATATACGCGGATGATTAGTAAAAAATTGAGATGCCTCTACCACTGTCATTGCAAGTACATCAAAAATTGTTTTTCCTTTGAACTTAACTTCTAGTGTTTCTGTGTTATACCTGCGACCATCGCACACATCACAGGTAACATACACATCTGGCAGAAACTGCATCTGTATTTTAATCACACCCGCTCCCTGGCATTTTTCACACCTACCGCCTTTCATGTTGAATGAGAATCGACCTTTTTTGAACCCCCGTGCCTTTGCTTCAAGTGTTTCGGCGAAAATTTCACGAATTTCGTCAAACATTCCGGTATACGTTGCTGGATTGGATCTTGGAGTTCTTCCAATAGGAGACTGATCTACAAGATAAACTCGTTCAATATAGTGATATCCTAATAGCCGGTTAAAATCTCCCATTGTTTCCTGATAATAACCATCTATTTGGTATTTGAGTGCAGGGAACAGTGTTTCGGTTATAAGGGTCGATTTGCCCGATCCCGAAACCCCAGTGACTGCAATCATATTGCCTAGCGGTATCTTTACATTTACATTTTTGAGATTGAACTGAGTTGCACCCTGCAGTTCTATCCATCCTCGCTCAGTTTGCAGTTTGCGCTTTGATACTGGAATTTTTTTTGTGCCGGAAAGGTATGCACCAGTAAGTGATTTCCCCTTCATTATAACTTCCTGCAACTGTCCAGCGGCTATAAGGTGACCACCTTCTTTACCAGCCTTGGGGCCAAGTTCAATCATGTGGTCTGCACTCTCGATTGTTTCGCGGTCATGCTCTACAATAACCACTGTGTTTCCGATATCACGCAGGTGTTTGAGTGTACCAATAAGTGCATCTACATCACGGGGATGCAGTCCGATTGAAGGTTCATCTAGCACATACAATACACCGGTTAATCCACTTCCTATTTGAGATGCCAGTCGTATGCGCTGTAACTCCCCACCTGATAATGTTTTTGCCGCACGGTTAAGAGTTAGATAGGCTAGTCCTACATTTGAAAGAAACGATATGCGAGTCGAAATTTCCTTCAAGATCATCGTTCCGATTTCGCTTTCATACTGATTGAGCACTTGAGGAAGTGATTCCTTTACGTATGGATCAAGTTCTGATATTGACATATCACACATATCCATAATATTCTTTCCTCCAATAGTCACCGCAAGTACCTCTGGTTTGAGGCGTTTTCCCTTGCATGTATCACACCGCTCTTCACGCAGATATCTTCCCGCTTCAAAATCCTCTCCCCCCGTTTGTGACTCAAAAAAACGGCGTTCAAATTCGTTGACTAATCCTAAAAATTTTTCATGGATAGCTGTCTCTTTACCGAATCTATTCTGACCGACAACTCTATAAACGGTCTGAGTACCATACAATAATATTTTGAGCAGTTTTTCGTCAATGCTTCCAAGTGGCGCATTCATATCAATCCCTTCTTCCTCACACATTTGTTTGAGAAGTCGTATATACCATGTGTCCTGAAAATATACTTTATTAAATGGTAGAATACCCCCTTCGTTAATGCTTAATTTTTTATTAATAATTAGGTCTGGATCAACCTTAAAAAGGGTGCCAAGTCCCTTGCACTTTGCACATGCTCCAAGTGGTGAGTTGAACGAGAACATACGCGGTTCAATGGGAGGAAGAGACAGATGACAATTAGGACAGGAAAAATGCTCTGAATACAGAGTATCACTGACTCCTTTAAGCGTCATCAGACCATCAGACAGTGATAAGCATTGTTCAGTTCCTGTTGAAATACGAGACCTGAGCTGTGCCATAAATACATCATCTTTCAGTTCTTTATGTGTTAAATAAAAACTATCCACAACCACATCAACACTATGTTTATTTGTCTTTATTAAATTTATCTCATCCCTCTGAAGTGAAAAAGTCTTTCCGTCTACTAACACCTCGGAAAATCCCTTTGCACGAATGTTGTCAAATAGATCTTTAAACTCACCTTTTTTTTGACGTACAACTGGCGCAACAAGTTGAAACTGCAACGGTTTTGTTTTGTTACTGAGTACTTCTTTTTTTACCTGGTCTAACACTCTAGTGACGATCTCATCTAGGCTAAGTTTAGTAATTTCTATACCACAGTCTGGGCAGTGAGGATGTCCAATTCGCGCATACAACAATCGTAAGTAATCGTATACCTCAGTTATCGTACCAACCGTTGATCGGGGATTGTGTGAGGCGCTTTTTTGATCGATTGATATTGCAGGTGAAAGTCCTTCAATAAGATCAACATCGGGCTTTTCCATTAGTCCTAAAAACTGCCGTGCATACGCCGATAACGACTCAACGTATCTTCGCTGGCCTTCAGCATAAAGCGTATCAAATGCAAGAGACGACTTGCCTGAACCGGATACGCCAGTGATAACAACTACCTTATTTTTTGGGATATCAACATTAATATTTTTTAGGTTGTGCTGACGTGCACCACGTATTATTATTTTATCCATAGTGTATTAAATGACAAATCACAAATTACCAATGACCAATCAATTACAAATTACTAATTACAAATTTTAGAAACAATTTGCTATTAGAATTTTGTGATTAATATTTGATTTGTTATTTGTGATTTGAAATTTGTAATTTACTTAAGTTCTCTAATTTTCTCTCTCAATAAAATTGCTGCCTCAAAATTCATATCGTCGGCCGCTCGTTTCATCTCTCGCTCAAGTCTTTTTATTGTTTTTTTTGTATCAAAGGGTGTTAGTCCTTCTTTTTTAATAGAGTCAACATACTGTTTATATGTCTTTTGCGAGGAGTCCTTTAACTCGTTTAAATCTTCAACTTTTTCGATAATCCGCTCACGTATTGGTTTATGAATCGTCTGAGGAGTAATAGTGTTTTCGATATTATACGCAAGCTGATACTCGCGTCTTCTTTGAATTTCTGCAATTGCCGCTTTCATTGAATCTGTACTCTTGTCTGCATACATAATAACCGTCCCGCCAGTATTGCGTGCGGCTCGGCCCATAGTCTGGATAAGTGATGTTTTCGAGCGCAAAAAACCTTCCTTATCGGCATCAAGTATTGCAACTAGTGTCACTTCTGGAAGATCAATTCCCTCACGAAGTAGATTAACTCCTATAAGTACGTCGTATTCGCTTTTGCGCAGACTGTCGAGAATGTCGCTTCGCTCAAGAGTTTGAATGTCCGAATGCAAATAGCTTGCTCGTACGCCCTTATCTTTAAGGTAGTCTGTAAGATCTTCGGCTATGCGTTTAGTAAGCGTAGTAACTAACACTTTACCAGTCTCATTATTTTTTAGCCGCTTTTCAATTTCATCTACCAAATTTTGGACCTGATCTTTGGAAGGTCGTATTTCAATTTCAGGATCCACAATGCCAGTAGGTCGTACTAACTGCTCCACTATTCCCTGTGTTTTACTTTTAGACTTTTGACCTTCGACCCGTGACTGTTCCAACTCCCATTCATCAGGTGTGGCAGAAGTATAGATAATATGAGGAGGTACTGCATAAAACTCTTCAAAACGCATAGGACGATTGTCAAAAGCGGCACGAAGACGAAATCCAAAGTCAACGAGCATTTTTTTTCGCGAGTTATCTCCATTGTACATGCCGCGAATTTGAGGGACCGTCATATGTGATTCGTCAATAATTACCAAAAATTTGTCGCCATACGCCTGGCGAAAATAATGGAGAAGTGAGTAAGGCGGGTCGCCTTCTTTCCGTCCATCAAAGTAGCGGGAATAATTTTCAATCCCGTTTACATATCCCACTTCACGGATCATCTCAACATCATGCTTAACTCGTTGAGTTAATCGCTGGGCTTCTACTATTTTTCCTGCCTTTTTAAGCATGCTAGATTCAAACTCAAGATCTTTTAATATTTGTACAGAAGCCTCTTCTATAGTTTTAGGGTCTGCCATAAAATGTTTCGCAGGATAGATGATTATCGAATCAAGGGTCGAATTTGAACTTTGTGATTTGTGATTTGATTCTAACCCTGTAAGTGGGTCAAATTGAACAATGGAGGTAACTTTTCCTGATGTGTGAGTTATACGATAGCCTACATCGTCATACGCTGGATATATGTCAATACTGTCACCACGTACACGGAAAGTACCGCGAGTAAGGTCAAATTGAGATCTGTCATACTGAAGTTGAGCAAGCCTGAACTGTACCGCTTGCTGATCATACGTCTGACCTACACGAAGCTCCAATACATATCTACCATAATCAAGGGGGGATCCAATATTGTATATACATGATACTGAGGCCACTACAATTGTATCATTGCGCGTCAAAATATTTGTTGTCGACTGAAGCCGAAGTTTGTCTATTTGTTCGTTAATTTCCGCCTCCTTTTCAATATATGTGTCGGTTGACGGTATGTATGCTTCTGGCTGATAAAAATCATAATATGATACAAAATACGATACGCCATTATGTGGAAAAAAATCTCTCATTTCCTGATATAGTTGCCCGGCAAGTGTCTTATTGTGGGAAATGATGAGAGCGGGCATGTTAAGCTCGCGTATCACATTTGCTATGGTAAATGTCTTACCTGACCCCGTTACTCCCAGCAGTACTTGGTTTTTATGCCCTTTTATAACCCCACGCACCAGCCCCTCAATTGCTTGAGGTTGGTCGCCTGTAGGCTTAAATGGTGATTCAAGTTGAAACATGGGAAAAATGAAACCAATCATTGTACCACAGAAACTACTACCTTATCAATATGAGTACATATAAATAAAGGAAGAATATACTGGAGTTCCCGCTAATTGTTATTCAGCCCAGTCTATGTCATAATGTACGGATGGAAATAGTTACTATTCTGTTTAACTTTATCTTGCACATAGATAAACATTTAGGTGAAATAATATCTCAGTACGGGCCAATGACATATGCTATTCTCTTTGCCATTATCTTTATGGAAACCGGGCTTGTGTTTACACCATTTCTCCCGGGTGACTCTCTTCTGTTTGCGGCTGGTGCGTTTGCTGCGCTCGGTTCTCTAAATATTGCATTCCTTCTTGTATTGTTATTTCTAGCTGCAGTTCTTGGTGATACTGCAAACTACTGGATAGGCCATCATTTTGGCAAACGTATCATCGCCCATCCAAAAATTCCAATAGATGAAGAGCACATAAAAGAAACGCAAAAGTTTTATAAAAAACATGGGGGCAAAACTATCATTGTTGCACGATTTATTCCATTCATTAGAACGTTTGCACCCTTTGTGGCGGGTATTGGAACCATGGATTATGGTCAATTTCTACTCTACAACATAATAGGCGCTTTATTTTGGGTTCTCGGTGCAACGCTTGCCGGTTTTTATTTTGGCAATATTCCGTTTGTCCGAGAAAATTTTTCACTCGTAATATTTGCTGTCATACTTATATCACTGATACCAGTTGTTGTTGAGTTTATAACTCATCATAGAAATAAGAAAAAGGCGCATATCCTATGAAACCAAAAAAATTTTCTTTAAAACAAACGATTCGTCTTTTTTTAACAGGGTCAGCAATGGGTCTTGCCGATATTGTTCCCGGTGTATCAGGTGGAACCGTTGCCTTCTTGTTAGGTATTTATGAGGAGTTAATCTACAGCATTAAGCTAATAAGTGGTGAAGTTTTACGTTTACTCGTGAAACTAAAGTTTAAAGAGGCTTTTCAAAAAATACCCTTTACATTTCTCGTTCCATTAGGAGTCGGCCTTATGGGGGCTGTATTGACATTTTCTCATACCATTGCTGAGCTCCTCAAAACACATCCAGACTATTTATGGTCATTTTTCTTTGGACTCGTACTTGCATCGGTCTGGGTAGTCCGCAAAAGAGTTAAAACATGGGACTGGCATGATTACCTTGCGTTATTAGCTCTAAGTATCTTTACCTATATTCTTGTTGGGGCTGTGCCTGTTGAAACACCCCGCAGTTACTTGGCCTTTTTTATCAGTGGCTTTATAGCAATATGTGCGATGATTCTACCTGGTATTTCGGGTTCTTTTCTCCTTGTTATAATGGGAAAGTACGAGCAGATTTTAACCGCACTCAATCAACGCGATCTGCCTGTCATTCTCGTTTTTATTGCAGGATGCATTATCGGCTTAGCACTGTTTGCACGAGTACTTAGCTACTTATTTGCAAAACACCACGATATTCTCATTGCTGGTCTCATGGGTTTTATGATTGGTTCAATGCGCAAGGTATGGCCATGGAAAGAAATATTGATGACTCGTGTAGACAGCCATGGCGAAATTGTACCGGTAGTCGAGAAAAACATTTTGCCAAATCTTGATAGCCCAGTTACCTACCTCTGTATCGGACTTGGTATTGCAGGTTTTCTGCTTGTTACGATTCTTGATAAATTGCAGACTACCAAAGAACATAGCGATGATATTAATGATCCTAGTTTTGTAAAAGCGCACAAAAGCTCAATCGCATCACAAAAAAAAGGAAAAATATAAAAAAATTTACCATTTATCATTTAACATTTGAAATTTAATTGGTAATTGATTTGTTATTTGTCATTTGTGATTTGTGATTTATTCTTATGTTGTATCTCGTCGGCACTCCAATCGGTAACCTTGAAGATTTGTCGGTTCGCCAGTCCAAAACAATTCTGGAAGCAGATGTAATACTAGCCGAAGATACCAGATCTGCTGAAACGCTTATATCTGCGGCAGAACGGCTATTTAATGTTACTCGCAATAGTTCACAAATTGTCGTTTCGTATTATCGAGAACGTGAATATGAAAAACTACCCTATATACTTTCACTCCTTGCTGAAGATAAACAGGTTGCACTTATTTCAGAAGCAGGTATGCCACTTATTTCAGACCCAGGCGGCCTCCTTGCCTCGCATTGTAGAAAAGAGGGTATTCCCTTTACGGTTGTTCCAGGTCCAAGCAGTATCACAACAGCTCTTGCACTAGCTGGTAACACCTCTCATACATGGACTTTTTTGGGTTTCCTACCTAAAAAAAACAACGACATAAAGCGCCTCATCGAAAAGATGCAAACAATGCCGGAAATGTATAAAAAAGACCATGTATTTATTGCGTTTGAGTCCCCCGACCGATTTCAGTCAACAATGTCTTTATTTTCATCCCACATACCTACAGCTACCATTACTGTTTGCCGCGAAATGACGAAAAAGTTTGAAGAAGTAGTAAGTGGTACTCCAGCAGAGTTAGCTGTAAAGGAACTTCGGGGAGAGCTTGTCCTTATCATCTCACTTACACTTTCCCAATAACCATTCAGAGTATAGGGTTTAGAGTTTAGGGTTTAGAGTCAAGAGTTTTACTTATAAATTATTGTATTGACTTTGCTATTCAATCGCCTCATACTCTAGGTATGCGTGGTCGCCTTTGTTTTTCTAAAAAGATATTTTTTATATTCAGCATTCTTACTGGGGTCACGGCTATAACTATTATTTTGACTTTTGCTAGCTCAACATTGTTATCTCGAAGTAATGCCACGTCTTCCTATGCTATATATGGAGGATCGGTTGCAGCAATGAACGCATATCCTTATTATGTAAAAATACGTACATCGCGCGGCACATGTGGTGGTACTCTCATACATCACTCGTTCATACTTACATCTGCTCACTGTGTTCATTTTATTACTCAAAGTGACGAAGGTGGCCATTTATTTGTACTTTTCGGTGTAAACGCCTATAGTGGTGATTTTAATGGCCAGCATGCAGAAGTAATTTTTCACAGTAAAGATCATCCAAAGATTTTTATTCATGAAAAGTATGAGGATAAACCTGTTCATCAGTATGACGAAAATGATATAGCGCTTATTAATACTGAATTGTTTCTCTATGCAATTCCCGTTCCCGCCTTACCAGAAGCTACACTTGATGTAACGTCTATGTTATTTGCTATGGCAGGAGTCGGCACAAAATCAATAACATCAAACACCCCTTCCAAAACTCTTGATGAGGCCCAGATGAAAGTAACTTCGATTGACACAAAAAAGAACCTATTTAAGGCAGAATCAACTACTTCAAAAACTCAGTCAGGTTGCGCAGGTGATTCGGGAGGGCCGGCAGTTGCAACGATCAAGGGAGTGCCAACACTTATTGGAGTGATAGCGGGTGGGTACTGTAATTTAAGCAAAACAACTGCTTATGTGTCAGTTCCTGCATATCGTACATGGATAACAGGTATAATCGGATCTGAGCCATCCTACATTAATACCATCACTGCTAGTTCCGTTTATCCCACACAGCATCCTCTATCTCCTATATGCAAAACAAGATCACGTGATGAATGTGGTTTATATGCTGGTATGTGTGTATGGAACAGTAGTAAGTCTATATGTGATGTTGTAAATTAGGTGTATACTAAGTTATATGCGTATTTTACTTTCGTTTATATTGTTAAGTTTAACTTTAGTTTTTAGTTCTCAGTCACATGCCGCAGAATTTACCCTAACTCATATTGGTGCAATGGAAACGAAGGGTGTTCGGTACAACCAATGGTGGTATGAGCCGGTTCAAGTTGTACTCAAGGGTACCGGAAGTAAAATGGCAAATATAGATATCACTATTGATGGCAAAACTGAAACTATTAAGTCCGACCCAGAAGGCAAATGGAGCTACAATTTGGGCACTCTTGAAATTGCTGACCATCAGGTGCGCATTGGGTCTGGTGATGACTCATATTCATTTATACTTACCATTGGCTCAGCTCCCTCTGCTGATATGAGCACTACAAAAGGCGGTCTACCTGAAGCTGGTATTATGGGGCCACTTGTGGGGATTATTGGTATTGGAGCACTTCTTGTCCTTTATAGTTTTAAGAGAAAAGAGGTATAACTTTTGGAAGGTGACTTTAAGATTTTTGGCTTTCGACTTTTAGACTCTGTTTAACTTTCGATAGCCATTTTGCATCTATAGCTTTTTTGAGGTCAACACCTTCACTTTTGGCAAGAAGAAGAACATGACACAACACATCAGCAATTTCAAGTTCAAACTGTGTTTTGAGTTCTTCTTGTGTTTTATTTTTATGTCTACCTCGTCCGCTCATTGAAAGGTATGCTTGAGTGAGCTCGCCAACTTCCTCCTGAAGTTTAAGTAAGTACCATAGTTTATCTCGCGATATCTGATATTTTTCTGAATAGAAGTCAGATACCCGTTCAATCTTTTCTATAAGTGTCTTTAAATTCATACCTATAGTATACAATAAACATTGGAAATAATCCAATGTTTGTATGTCTTGTTATAAAATGCATACACTTTTAGTGTGTATATTTAATTGACTATAGGCCTCTTTTGGCGTATAATTGTATAATGGCAACTATACCAGGAGAAGGATTGAGGATATTTGATCGTTTTTTACCCCAGATCAGTAAAGATATAAGGACTGCTAACTATGCAGTGGCACAACTTGGCGGTTACTACTCTACCATTCCAGCACAACAGAAAACACTCCCTCCGTTTGTACGACTCAATAGCCTAATACGCACAACTGAGCCATACAGAAGTTCATCTATCCCCAACACTGCAATAATTGCGACTCAGCCACTTGTTGATGAAGATGGGAATAAGCAGTACATAGGCTATCTTCAAAGCCGATTGGCCTTTTTTGCACTTACCTTTCCAAAGAAGCTAACCTATACCGAAAAACAAGTGAAACAGATATTTATGGAACTGTATCAACAACAGACCGCTGACGTACGTCAAAATAAAAAATTATGGGAAAAACCGTCGCTCACGCTCCCAATTTCGACTCTGCACGTTATTGGCATAGAACCAAATACCAACTTTACTCTAACACAGGCGAGTCAGGACGATTTTATAGCGGCGCTTTCTCAAGAAGTCAAAGATGACACTCTTCAAGCTTTAACATCAACTATCCAGTCGCTACCTACGTATCCTCTGGGAGAGCCACGCCACGATGCTATAAGTCGTGATAACGAATCAGGTCCTATAATGCCATTTTTTGGCAGAACTCAGCGTGAACGATACGCATGGAGATTACGAGATGACTAATGCACGTTGACTTATAAATAGTCGTATGTGATACTAGCCTCATGATTGAGGCAATAAGACGAAGAGAAAACCATCGTCGTACACGCTCAAAGCTTCAAAACAATCTGTCAAATGCTTACAAAGCATTTTTATACCACGACCCCCAACTGCGAATCACCGCTTATACCGAACTTTGTACAACAGTATCCACTTTTGCACCCCAGCTACTCAACTATTTAGCACAGAGCGATGTGTGCCGCATGTATTCCACCGATTACCAGCAATCAGTAACTAATCCAGACGCCATGCTTTTTACTGCTGAAATTGACAAGTTTGAACGGGTCCCTATCTGGGGTGAGTATGCACCCCATAATGTAAAAATAGACAGACATCGCCATCTTGCCGGTCTCTATTTTGATTTGGCCCTATCTCCTCTTGGGTTTGGATCCGAATTACACGATCCTATTCAACTTGCTGATGCGGTACTAAGGGGCGATTTGTTTTTTAATTTAGGATGGCAGGAATATGATTCCTATCGAAGAAAACGAACATTTAAACGCGCACTTAAAAACCACCTAACTCCCCTTGATATTATTGAGCAGGAACTTTTTCATGATACGCAAGTTGCAAGCTTAAACGCAATTCCACTATCGGTTTGGTCTCATTTGTTAAACAACACAAAAGATGATGTTATTCGCCAACTTGCACAAAATGCGGCGTATGACTATACACTACGCATTCAAGACGATATAGATGTAGCCGGATTACAATTTGTTCCACCTGAAAAAGCAGATCTATCTTTTTTAAAAACGTAGTGCAATGTTTGGTATACTTATCATCACTCACCGTTATGATTAAAGCTGTGGTTTCCGACTTTGACGGCACGCTCGCCATACATCACACTGTTCCTCCAGATGTACAAAAGGATCTTAAGCTATTTTGCAATTCAGGTATTCAATTTTCAATCGCAACCGGTCGAGCATATGAAGGCGTGGTTGCACAAGTTTGTTCCGAACTCAATTTGTCTGATCTCCATATTGTACGGGGTGGTGCGGAAATATATTCACGTACAAAGAAGGGTGTTGTGTGGGGTGAGTATATTTCGTACGACGATGTTCAAGAGGTTCTTAAGCATCTTGCAACCATTAAAGATCTTTATTATGTAGTTGAACAGGGTGAACTGTTATATTCCAAATCGGGAGAACCACACGACGAGTTTGGCCAGGGTGTGTCATATGGCCTTCTCTCAGACCTTCCTCATGCTCCCACCCCAAAAATATTTATTCCACCATTTCAAAATCCAGCCCTGGTACAACCAGTATACGAAGCAGTGAAAACAAAGTTTCCCCACTTACATATTATCCGCACTTCAAGTTCGCGCGGACTGGGTATTGATATAAATGCCGGCATGGCCGGAAAACAAGCCGCCTTACTCGCATATACACACCTTACCGGTATTGATCGAGCTCATATATTAGGTGTCGGCGATAGTTATAATGATTTTCCCCTCCTCGAAGCATGTGGTATTAAGGTTGCTATGGGTAATGCAGGACCAGAACTTAAAGCAATTGCAGATTATGTAGTGCGTCCTGTACAAGATAATGGTATGATAGATGTTCTTAATCTGGTCAAAAAAATAAATAATTCATGAAAGGCCAACGCGTCTTCGTAAACCAATCAAAAACAATAAAAGGCATGGGGGTTTTTGCGGCAGAGCCGATCAAAAAAAATGAGGTTATCGAGGTGTGCCCGCTTATTCTGGTACCCATGAAGGATTTTGAACACATCAAAAAAACCAAGTTGTACTACTACTATTTTGAGTATTCGAAGGAGTTTTTTGCGGTTGCGCTTGGCTACTGCAGTTTGTATAACCACTCTTATACTCCAAATGCAAAATATACGTTTAACTATAAAAAAAAGACAATTACCGTTGTTGCTCTCAAAAATATTCCTGCTAATGAGGAGATTTTTTTTAACTACAACTGGATACCTACCGACAAGTCTCCTCTCGGCGACTGGTTTACTCCCGCATAATTGACTATAGGTCTATTTAATGGTATAATTAGCAGCTTATGTCGGAGCTTCAGATAAAATCTTTATTTAATCCAGAATTTTCTCAAAAAATGCATCAGCGTATAGACATACGCTCACATATGGCATTAAAAGAGTTTGGACAAAAAAATTGGAAACTTAATCATTCCGATGGTTTTCAGGACATATCAATCCAAGAACTTAGGCGTGTAGGTCATAGAATTGCAGACTGTAAAAATATATGGGAAGTATATTCCATATTAGGTGAGAAATCTAACACCGGCGTGTGTTATTACGATGTGATCATGAAACCTCAACATGATCGAGCTTACTCACTTATGGACTCCATTTTAACTCAAATGGAACCTACCTCAGTTGAACACGCTTTAGACATTGCCACGGGTACAGGTGAAATGGCTTTAGTACTGGGAAAACGTGCGAAAAAAACTACCGCAATCGACCTAACTACTGCACTTATGGAAAGTGCACAAAAAAACTCATGAAAGCACAAAAGCAAGGAAAGATTGGTGATTTCAGCCTACAGATAATGGATGTGCTCAACTTAGATTTACCAGTAGAATCGGTTGATATTGCAATGGCAAATGGCCTACAGGCTTACCTAACAAATGAAGAGGTTTTGATAATGATGGAGCAACTTCGTCGTGTACTTAAAAAAGGTGGAAGATATTATGAGTATCAAGCTGACAATCCAGATCCACTTGAATACAAAACATCCCAACGAGCATACTTAGTCGGTGAAATTGCCGCAGCAATTGTCGGACAGACTCTTACACGTCAAAATGCAAAGACTGATCAAAAATTACATTTAGAAGGTTTTGATGTTACCTCATTGAATATTGTAAACAAAAATGATCCAAGAAAATATAAAGAGATACTGTTACGTTGTATAAAAAAATAAAAGGTAATTCATATCTCAGGTTGCCAAATGAGGGTTTGTTTTTTATAATTATGAAGTTAGTTTTTATTGGTCCCGTCGTCTAGCGGCCTAGGACATCTGGTTTTCAGCCAGAGAATCAGGGGTTCGAATCCCCTCGGGATCACAAATATTCTGCTGGGTTATTTGAGTTTTCTTAAGAATACATATCCGGCTTCCTCACGCCCTAGTCTATTATGCATCGCTCCGCTTGTTTCGTAACCTTTTTGACCCTGCATTGCCGCTGAAGTCCATCCATGACCACTCTCACTTGAACCATCTACTATTACCGAATAAACCTCCAAGTCTGGAAGTAGGGGTCCAACCTTATGCACGAGAGCCATACCAAGTTCAAATATACCTCTACCAATACCAACACTATTATAACGGAAGGTATCCATATCAGGTTCAATCTCTGCAATTCCTAATCCTCTGTCATTGTAATGAACATGCCAACTAAAATGCGATATATATTGACCCTTTCGTGTCCCCTCACCCAATACAACTGCACCATTTACTGCAGAAGTGATTATAAAGATTGACTGACCGGTTACTATTCCTGAAGGGAGTAATATTGGTGGACAAATTACCGGTCTTGATTCTGTCGCGGTTGTTGCAGTTTCTATAAGTGGCATTCCAGCTTTAATTATTTGAATACTATTGTGCCTGACCAACTCGCTGTGACGACCTTGTTCTAAACCCATTTGATGATTATATATTATTATAGGTCTTATATCAATACGAGCACATTAAGACTTCAGTTGAAAGTAAAACTGCTTCGAATTGCCTCTTTAAAAAGTTGAATCCTTTCCTTTGCAGTTTCGTTCACATAAATCCCATACTCTATCTGATCTGAGGGATGGATAAAGTACTCCGCCTTAAAAGTTCTATCTGTATCACACACAGACACATCCTGTCCAGCTATAACTTCGGAGGAATACATTGACTCGCCGTTCTCATCTATACAAGCGCCCCCTTTTCCTTCAATGGAGGGCTTTCCGTAAGTTACCACTAATCCCCTGGGGTTTTCTTCATTAAACTCCCCAAACACAAACCACACTTCACCGCGAACATATCCACCATCCATTGTCGTTTCTGGGCGCTCAAACATTACCACATCAGAGGGTAGATCTATTGAAAATTTACCATTATTACTAGAATAATTCTTGAAAACATCCTCCTTTTTAAGGTTTGGAAAGATTGAGCTCTGTGTTAAAAAATACAACACACTCGCTATCCCAACTGACACAATGACTATCACAAAATTGCGCATATTATACCTGTCCACATTCAATGCTCCAGCTTTATACTGTTTTACTTTGTCGTTTGATAAGTATCGCCGCGGCAACACCAACACCAACAAGCATGAATAATATCACAGCAACAATAATCACTCTCGAATCAACTGCAGGCTTAACCTGCTGCTGTACCGGAGCCTGCTCTTCTTGTTGGCCGGTACTACTTGTACTTGTGCCCATTCTGCCTTCTACTTTTTTGACTTCCACCGGTTGTTCATCTTTTTGGGCAAGCACCAAGTCTAATTTTTTCTCCTCAAGATATTCCTTATTGGCGGCTACAAATTCGGCAGTTGACTGGACTGCGCTTTTACCGGTTTTTGGGTCACCAAACTCAAGATAGTACTCAAGAGTGGGCAGGTTGGGTGCGTACAAAGTAAAAAGTCCCAACGCATCTGCCTTGGTCTCAAAAAATAACTGTTTATTCGCTTTTAATTTAACTTGCACAGTAGCATTGCCTATACGATTACCCGCCGCATCGTGAGCATATCCTTCAACCATGCTAAGTACTGGATCAAAATAATAGGGGGCTTGATTCTCAGGAAGCATAAGGCTGTTCATGTGGAGATTTTCTAACTCTCCGCTATCCGTAAATAGTGCTGGATTAGTTAAATCTACCTTTTGAACGTTTATTCTCAGACGCGTACTGGGTACATCTGTTTTTGGTAGAGCGATAGTAAACCTTCCAATATTGTTTGCATTCACACAGGCTCCCACATTTTCACCAGTTTGCTCGTTTACAAGACAGGTGCGAGCCATGGGGAATGTAGTGCGACCGGTATATACCATAACTCCGTTCATATCTTCACTTTTGAGTGTACCCGGCACAATTTTTGCGACAGCATCTCGAAAGGGCTCGCCTTCTGTATAAAGTGGTATGTCATGATGAGTTGGAATTCCTTGCGACTCAGCAAAGATGTCTCCCGGGTAGTAAAGATCTGAATAAATATATTTCCAATTTGGGTGTAAAGTAGGATTTTTTTCAAAAGTATGCTGGGTAAGTGTATCAATCGTAAGAGAGTAGATTCCTTCTTTTTCTACCTGAATATTATATAGACCATCATCGCCGGTAACGTCGTAGTTTATATTAAACTGCATTGCGGCTGGTTTTTTGGTAGTTTCGTCCATAAGCTCCACAATTACATCAGGAATTGGTTCAAGTGTCTGTGAGTCAAATACTCGGCCGTAAGGGTCCCAGCTAATTGATGTACAGTTTTTAGCCAAATCCTTAACAGTTGCTGTAGTCTCGCTTGAAAGAAAACTGAGAAGTGCATTTTTAAGCGTAGAGTGGCCACCAGCACCTGCGGCGTTATTTTCACCACCACTTGAAGTCTCTACCGGGTCATTTGTGCCTACAGCCGAAAACTCGAGAGGCGAATGCTTGTAGGTTTCCTCTTGAACAGTGATATTTACATCTCCGTATGGAATTTTTCCATCGGCAGTAAGTCCAAGTACATTGCTGTTACCCGTTCCCGTCGAAGCGATATTATTTTTTACTATTTTACATTTACGTGCTCCCACAGGAACCTGGCCTAATACTGGATCATTAGCTTCACGAATTGCTTTTTGACATCTATTTCGTAGTTTCTTATTACGTTCTGCAATTTCTTCTGGTGATTTGGGTTTTGGAGGCGACCACTTCGCCAACAACGATTCAGACACTCCCAATACCTGCGCAAGTTGTTTAACCTTTTCTGGACTGTCTAGTTTAGCTGTTTCCTCACAAAAATCAGCATCTAAATTTCCCTGTTGATCTGCCGCCACCGCTCCATTTGGATGTTGGTACAACATACAATCACACCCTGTCGGTGCTTCACAGCGTCCAGTTAATACCACTCCTCTTGTTTGCTTTGAACCACCGGACTCAGTGCCATTTGACCACTGGGGACGCAGACAGGTTCGCACTTTTCCCTGTTGCATAAGCTCAGCATCGTTTGCCGCATAAACTGGAACAACTACCACACTGCTAAATGTGTATACGCTCATTACAACCACCATTATCACCTCTGCAACTTTAATACGCATAGAGTTTTTATTATCAAATTAATATGACAATTACTACTAAGTGTAGCAAAAAAGAATTGTGCAAGTGTGTTTATTTTATATGCTGCCCCATCATTGAGCCGATATGATATCCAAGTATGTCGGGTTCTTTATGTACCGGACCCATTCCCTTACCCGCAAGCTTATACCGAAGTAATGTAGTAATTTCCGCAGTATTTAAATAAATAAATCGGTACAGAGGATTAAGAATTTTATCTTTTGAGGTTATTGCAATTTCAGACACTAGTCCAGCAATGAATGCTCCCCAAAAATGATAAGAGTCGGCACGTGGACTTCCGTACTCCCCAGTAATATCCTGAAATGTGCTTACACAATCACGCCATTCCCTCGCATCATCAAGAGTAAATGTTAGTTCAGGTGCTACACGTGAATCTCGAAGTTTTGTAATAGATCTACTCCCGGCGTGTGCAATTATTGCGGCGGCAAGTGGATTATTATTGGTAAGCTCAAGTGCTATCTCAAATTGTTCAGGTAGTGTTATTTGTCGTTTCATTCTACTTGCAGATTCTCTTACATTGTTTACAAAACTTCTTGATAATTTGGGTGCAAACAATTCTTCAGCGACTTCAGCGTCGTGCTGATCCGTAAATGCTACCATAGTCTGCAAATGAAGCCCCTTGCTGAAGGTTGAGTGAGTCCATGGTAATGTAGTAACATCTTCTTTTTTAAGAGGGCCGCAGGACTCCATTGAAGACATAAATTGCTCCTCAAGTATGTAGAGTGGAGGATTTGAATAAGCCCTTGGGCTTATATAGCCAGTGTCAAGAAGCTTTTGCATTGAATACTTATCGTTTTGAGTTATACCTCCCTTTGCTGCGTAAGCTATTGCCGCAAGCTTTCGTACAAATGGAGCTTCACAACCAATTGTCATACCCCATAGTATACATATTAGTTATGTATTATTCAACATTTACCTACTAGTTATATATACAAAGTGTAAAACGTACAAAATAGGTATTAAATGTTGAAATTAATTGGCTATGCAGAGGAGTATCCAGCAATACTGAGTGCTTCGTTTGAGAACGGAGTAACTTTTTCAACTGATTCGCGTACATACATTCTTTGATTAATGGCACTTTATTTATATTTTCTTGCATAGACTAATCGGTAATTTTTAGACATTCCATATAGGAAGGGCGCGGATAATTTCGTACGCTAAAAATAGTCCATAGATCCCCAATAACACCAAACCTTCCGGTACTGATATAAATTTGTTTGAACGTGAAAAGCGGTAAAACAAAACCAGGCCTACAGCAGTGAACAGGAATGTCATAAAAAAGCTTGAATAGGTAAATACCTCTCCTTCATTTATAAGAGTAAATATGCCAAAAAGCAGTGTGTTTGCAGCCGCCGACCCCAGATAGTCGCCAAATGCTACGTCTTTTTTTCCCGATATAACCGCCTTAATTGCAATTGAAAGTTCTGGTAAATTGGTGCCAATAGAAAGTGCTAGTAGACTAATATAGTATGACGGAATGTTTAATAGTTCCGAAAAGGCAATAGTCTGCCTTACAATATACTGGCTTGACAAAAAAACAATAGCTACACCTAAACCCACCTTTGCAAGATCTAAAAACGAATAAGCTTTCAACTCCATTATGCGTGTTGACTGATGGTCAAATATTCCATGTTTACTTTGCACAAAGTAAAAAAGCGAACCATATAAAAATATGAGGAAAAGCCCCTCTGTAGTCGTCATTTTTTGATCGGTAAGCAAGAGGCTTGGTGCAATCATAACCATGATCGTAAGAATGAGTGTAGATTTATCTAAATCATGGTTAATACGAATTCCCTTACCTACCACTGCAAGTAACGGTATAACTAGCAGAAATATAACAATAATCCCCCCGAGCAAATTGCCAACAAATATCTCAGGCATTCTGTTTGCAACTGCAGTTGCACTGATTGCTATTTCAGGAATTGAGGTAAGAATACCCAGGAGGAAAAAAGATACTGCAAATGTAGAAAGTTTTAATTTCCGTGCAATACGATCTATCGACTTAATTATAAGATCTGCGCCAAGCCATATAGCAACAAACGAGGTTAGATATAATAGTGTTTCAATAACCATACTGTCTTTTATTGTACAGGTTATTTGCTTATCTTTTTCTTCAACTCATCCAGAAGCTCACGAGCATGATCCTTTCCCCCCAGACCAAAGGCAAGACCTCCAGCTAGTGCCACCATTGCAACAATCCCCGTAAAGAAAATGCGTATAAGGTCTTGTGCGACACCCAGCTGATTGAGCATGATAAGTACCGTAAAAAAGAAGATGGTTGACTTAGCAAACATTGCGAGGGTGCCCGAAGCCTGATCACCTGCCGACTTCATGCTTTGTCGCACCACATCTGCGGCAAGATTGGATACCACAATACCTACAAATCCTATTATTACTGCAACAATTACATTCGGAATATAAAATAAAAATTGATTAAGTACAGCGGTAGCCTGCGATAATCCCCATGCTTCTAGTGCAGGAACCATAAACAGAATAATTACCGTCCATTTTACAAGCTCGGCAAGTATGCTTTGCCATAACCGCACTTCGCGGTGTGCAATAAGATGCGTTTTGCTTAATAGTGTGTCAATGCGAAAAAAGTGAAGGAGAGCAAGGATGAGTTTTCGCAGTAGAACTGCACAAATATAACCAACTAATACAATGAGTATCCCACCAAATAAATCAGGTAAAAAATCAGACAAGCGCTTCCAAAAACTATTGAGAACGTCACTCGTTGAGTCAAACATAGAAAGAAATTTTTATTTTTAAATTTATAATTTTAATTTAATTTTCAATTAAAATTGAATACCAAGTACTAGTCAAATTCATACATTTGTATACTTACATTCTCTCCATGTATCAGTATCGAAACCACAGCGAGCTTCAGTTTACTCCTCCCAATTTTATTTTGCAATACATACCACTGTGCGGCACGCTTCATGTGTGCTTGCTTTGTATGGGTTACTGATTCGTATGGTTTGCCATATCTTTCACTCGTGCGTGTCTTTACCTCTATAAAATAGATCGTTGCATCTTTCTTTGCAACAATATCTATCTCTCCCACTTTAGTACGATAATTAGTTTGGAGTACAGAAAAACCGGATTGCTTAAGGTACTCTACGGCAATACACTCACCTTTTCGTCCAAATGTGAGGTTCATACAATCATAATACCTTTTTAAAATTTATTGTGTGCCAACCTCACTATTGTAATCTAAGAAGACTTATAGTATAATGCTATATACATATGGAATCAACCAGAGCCCATACTATGCTTTTTTCTCCCGCAATTACCCCTGCAGGTAATATTCCTCGGCTTGGCGATATTGCAATGCGCTTGAGCCCTATTCTTCCTGTTGGTATTGCGGCTGAACTTTCTCAAAATCCTGAACCTAATGTTCAAGTACTTGGTCTATTCTGCCTTGGTACAATAGCACTGTTGGGGGGAATTGCAGCCGGAATAAACTGGTTAGCCAATCGTGACGAGAGACTTATGCGAGATGTAAATAAGGGTATTAAGCGAATCGAAGAAGAAGGTGCTGGTAACCGCAGAAAGGCTCAAGCTGAAATTGAACGTGTAACTAGACTTCAAAATCAATTTCAACACTCAGCTTCACCTGCGGGTAAGAAACAACTTGAGCAACGTAGAAAAGAAGCAGAGAAAAAACTTAAGGAAAGCGGTGGTTAATTACAAGTACTTGGCCTTAGCTATTACTTCTTTGTGCTGTAGAGCTTGTTTCGGACTTCTGCTTCGGTAAGGTCGCGAATGTAGTATAGTTTAGCCTTTTGATTACTTCCCTTTCGTATAAGCTTAAGACTTACAATATTGGGTGAAGCAAGGGGAATAATACGTTCGACACCAATTCCAATTTTTGAAATCTTACGAATAGTTACAAGGCGAGTTTCTGGAGTTTTGCCTGTTATTTTCACAATAATACCGCGAAATACCTGTGTTCTTTCTTTTTCACCATCCTTAAACTTGTAGTCCACAGATACTGTGTCGCCTACTTTTATAGTGTTTTTTTCGTATTCAACAGAGTTTGCCATAGAATTAAGAAATTATTGTATCAATTAATCGTGCTTTTTACAAGCGCGAATAAACCCTACAAAAAGAGGGTGAGGCTTACCTGGATAGCTTTTATACTCCGGGTGTCCCTGGGTTCCTAGATAAAAAGGGTGCGTTTTCCGGTCTAGTTCAATAATTTCAACTAGTCCTTCTTTTTTTGATCGCGCACTTATCACAAGCCCTGCCTTTTCAAGCTGTTGTGCATATGCATTGTTAAACTCCCATCGGTGACGATGACGCTCGCTTGTGTCGGAGGTTCCGTACAGTTCGTATGCCAGCGTTCCAGGACGCACAAGCGCATCCCAACCACCCAATCGCATAGTTCCACCATATGCTCTTCGTTCAAGCATATCCTTTTGACCCTCAATGAGGTGGATAACCGGGTGTGGACTCTTTTCGTAGTTTTCAGTTGTGTTTGCTCCCTCCAGGCCAACAACATGCCGTGCAAAGGCAACAACAGCAAGCTGCATTCCGTAACACAGTCCAAAATAAGGAATTTTCTTTTCACGAGCAAAGTTTGCGGCGGCAATCATACCTTCCGAACCCCGCGCACCCCAACCAATAGGAACAATAATACCTTGTACAGTACCAAGCTGTTTTTGCAACAGTTCTGGATTTTTTTCAAGCTTTTCAGCATCAACCCACTTCGTCTCAACTTCAACCTCTTCCTGCCACGATGCATGGTCAAGCGCATCAAAAAGGGCGGCATACGAGTCACGAAGTTGATAGTCGCCGGTGCCAAAATATTTACCCACAATTGCTATTTTGATTTTCTTCTCTTTTGGTTTCTGTACGGAAGCTATGAGGGAGTGTAAACTTTCAAGTTTTGGTTCACGCGGTTCAAGATGAAGTTTCTTTAATATCTTTTGTTCAAACTTTTGTTCATGCAATACAAGAGGTATCTCGTATACCGACTTAACATCAGGATTTGATATGATATCGTCCCCATGAACATTGCAAAACAGAGCAAACCGTTCTCGTCTTCGCTTATCAAGATACCCCTCTGAGCGAGCAACAATAAAGTTTGGCTGTATACCCATCGAGTTTAAGGTACGTACCGAAAGCTGAGTTGGTTTTGTTTTTGGTTCACCCAAATGTTTTGGTGTGGGTACATAACTCACATGAATATGTACCACGTCGTTAGGCTTTTGTAGTGTAAGCATACGGGATGCTTCGTAGTAAAACACATTTTGATACTCACCAGCAGTACCGCCAAGTTCGATAATAATAATGTCGGCATTTTTCTTAGTCGCCGTCTTATGAATCGACTCAATTATTTCGTTGGTGATATGGGGTATCGCCTCAACATCCTCACCATTGTATTCAAATCTGCGCTCACGATCGATAACTGTTTTATAAATACGACCCATGGTATAAAAATTGTCAGCGCCCATTTCCTGGCCTAAAAACTTCTCATATGTCCCGATATCCATGTCTGCCTCAGTACCATCTTCACATAAATACGGATCCCCGTGCTCTATAGGATTAATGGTGCCCGCATCAATATTGAGATAGTTTTCAAACTTAAGAGGAACAACAGTATACCCACATGACTGTAAAAGGTAAGAGATGGAAGCAGATGTGATGCCTTTTCCTATGCCGGAAATCACACCACCTGAAATAAAAATATACTTAATCGGTTTTGTTCTTGGGTTCATTACTTGATGGTATTTTAGCTAATGCCCAACTGGAAAAATCACACTTGGGATAGTTTGCACATCCATAAAATTTTTTCTTGGTCTTAGTAAATTTTACCACAATTGCGCCAGCACATTTTGGGCAAACTTTGCTTTTTATTGCAAAGAGAAAAGGTTTGGTGAATTTACATTCAGGGTAACCACTACACGCATAAAACTTGCCAAATTTTGAGTAGCGGATCAAAAGTGACTTGCCACATTTAGGACACGGTTCACCTGTTTCTTCCTTGATTTGAATCGTTTCGTTATCCTTTGTTTTACCTGCAAGCTCAGTCTGAAATGGCGTATAAAACTCACGAAGGACCTGAATCATATCGGCATTTCCCTCAGCAATATTGTCAAGTTTGTCTTCAAGTCCAGATGTAAATTTAAGTTCAAAAATACTAGTAAAACTTTTGCTGAGATAATCAGATATCGATGTGCCTATTGGGGTTGGTACAAAATATCGTCCATCCTTCTCCACATATCCTTTTTGTTGGATGAGACTAATAATGGCCGCATATGTTGATGGCCTTCCTATCCCTTGCTCTTCCATTGTTTTAATGAGAGATGCTTCGTTATAGCGGGGGGGTGGAGTAGTGTTCTGCTCTTTTGTTTCGATACTTGCAAGAACTGCAGACGTTCCCTTCTCAACGGGTACAAACTCCTGCGATGCAAAGCGCTCCGCACCAACTAATTTCAAAAATCCATCAAACATGACCTGTGTCGATGTAGACTCAAAAGCGTGTTTCTCTGGCGATTCAAGTGTGCAAACAACGGTTTTTATCTCCGCTTCCTTCATTTGAGTTGCTACTGCACGATTAAAAATAAGCGTATATAGCTTTTTGTGATTAACGGTCAACGATTCTTTTTTATCTGCAAGCTTGTCAACGGGAATTAGTTTGGTCGGACGAATTGCCTCGTGGGCTTCCTGTGCAAGACGTGATTTGGTACGATAACCTCTGGGTTTTTCAAGTGCATAAGCTTCTCCAAATGTTTCGGTTATATAATCTTTTGCACGAAACACAAACTGGGTCGATAGGTTAAATGAATCAGTGCGATGATATGTGATATATCCTTTTTCATACAACGACTGTGCAAGGCTCATTACCTGTTTTGATGAAAACCCGCATTTAAAAAAGGCGTCTTGCTGTAAAAGTGATGTGGTATAGGGAGGCGGTGGAAAACGCTTTGATACTGTTTCGTCAATACTTTGCACAGTGTATGTAGTTTTGTTAAGATCTTCTGTAACCGCAGCCACTGTATCAGGAGTAATCACTGTTTTTGTGTAGGTATACTCGCCAGCATATAGCGGAAGGGTTTTTGACTCTTCTATTGATTTACCATCAAGCCTCACTAGTTTCGCCTTTGTTTCACTCGAACCAAGTGTAAAAGTTCCATTAACCAACATATATGGCTCCTGCTTAAATGCTGTTCGTTCTTTTTCCCGTTCTACAATAAGTCGCACACCGACTGTCTGTACTCGTCCTGCAGATAGCCAATTTTTACCTGTCTTCTTCCACAAGAGGGGAGAAAGCTGGTATCCGACTATGCGGTCTAGTATGCGCCGTGCCTGTTGAGCCTTGACAAGGTTAAGACGAAGCTCTGATGGATGTTCAAGCGCTTCTTTGAGGGCAGATGGCGTAATTTCATGAAATACAATACGTTTTACTTTTTTTGCGACATCTGCAAACTGCATATCTGGCCATTTTTCCTTCATGAGACCGATAATGTAAGCGGCATGATATGATATTGACTCACCCTCACGATCAGGGTCGGTAGCAAGAATTATTTCATCATGTTCTTTTGAAAGCTCGATAAGCTGATCAATTGCCTTTTTTCGTTTCGCAATATATTCGTATTTTGGTCGGAAATTATCGTCAAAATCTATTCCCATTTCCTTACCCGGCAGATCACGAATATGACCAAGCGTTGCAAATACATAGTACTGCTCAGCTTTGCCGTCAATTTTCAGTATCCTGTTAAAAGTCCGCGCTTTTGTTGGTGACTCCACTATGATTAACGCCATTTTCTTACTATATCACACATAACATATAATATGACCAATTATGAGGTGCCCACTCTTCTTTTTTTCTTAAGGAGTTTAGAATCAATTGCCGAACGGCGCATCAGAGAGTCAATTTCCTTTCGGGCATCCACCGTTTTTGCATTCTTCATTTTTGCCTTTGCCATCTCAATTGCTTCTTGCGTCTTTTTCTCATCAATCTGATCTTGTCCGTATGCTCGGGAAACCAATAACCTCACACTTTCACCATCTGTTTCTACATACCCTCCGCCAATCGCAAGATAATCACTATCCTCTCCTGACCAATAGTGTACAATCCCCTCTTCAAGCAGACTAAACAGATTAATATGACGAGGAAGAATAGTCATTTCACCCTCTGGTGAAGGCAACGACACCCCATCAATAATCTTCTCAAGCATGATCTGCTTAGGAGTAATAATTGTCAGTTTTAATTTCGACATACCTCTGTATAAACTTTATGAACTTTATTGACTTTACAGACTTTATAACTTATTTAACCTCATCTATTGTTCCCACCATATAAAATGCCATTTCTGGTTTGTCGTCATGCTTGCCATCCAATATCTCACGGAAGCCGCGTACCGTTTCTTTAAGCGGTACATATCGTCCTGGCCGGCCTGTAAACGGTTCTGCAACTGACATTGGCTGGGTGAGGAAACGCTGAATTTTACGGGCACGGTTTACAACCAGCTTATCTGCATCGGATAATTCCTCCATACCCAAAATTGCAATAATATCCTGTAAATCCTTATACCGCTGAAGGGTTTTAACCACTTCACGTGCAGTATTATAGTGATCTTCACCTACCACATCTGGATCAAGTGATCGAGAATAAGATGAAAGAGGGTCGATTGCTGGAAACAAGCCTTGTTCTGCAAGAGATCGTTCAAGGTTAAGTGATGCGTCAAGATGAGAAAATGTAGCAACTGGCGCTGGGTCTGTATAATCGTCAGCTGGCACGTACACCGCTTGAATAGATGTAATTGATCCTTTTTTTGTCGACGTAATTCGCTCTTGTAGCGCTGCCATTTCAGAGGCAAGAGTCGGCTGATAACCCACAGCTGATGGAATGCGCCCAAGTAGAGCTGAAACCTCACTTCCCGCCTGTGCAAAGCGGAAAATATTGTCAATAAATAAAAGCACATCCATGTTCTTCTTATCGCGGAAATATTCAGCTGAGGTAACTCCAGTAAGTGCAACACGAAGACGATTGCCTGGTGGCTCATTCATCTGACCAAACACGAGAGCTGTTTTGTCAATAACCTTAGTTTCCTTCATTTCCCTCCATAAATCATTTCCTTCACGGGTTCGCTCGCCTACACCGGTAAACACCGATACTCCCGCATGCTCCTTTGCAACATTGTGAATGAGCTCCTGGATTGTAACGGTCTTACCAACTCCTGCTCCACCAAATACTGCTATCTTTCCGCCTTTAATAAAGGGTGCGATAAGGTCAATTACTTTGACACCAGTCTCAAATACTTCTTGCTCGACTGCCTGCTCCGATAGTACCGGGGCCTCTCTGTGAATCGGCATTCTATTTGTTGTTTTTAGCTGTTCACCTTCATCAATAGTTTCACCCAATACATTCATTATGCGTCCAAGCGATTCTTCACCTACGGGTATTTCTATTGGTTTACCTGTGCTCGTTACCTCAGTGCCTCGGGATACACCAAATACATTACCCATGGCCACAGTACGCACAAGGCCCGGTTCAAGCACCGCCTCAACTTCAAATACTGTTTTACCTGTTTTCTTATCATGAAATTCAAGTGCTTCGTAGATATTTGGTGTTTCGTTTTCGGGAAACTGAATATCTACCACAACTCCTCGTACTGCAACAATTTTTCCTGTAGCCATAAAGTTAAAATTAATTTTTAATTTAAAATTTTTAATTTTTAATGAAATGCATATTCAATAAAAATTCAAAATTCAAAATTAAATTACCCCGCTTCAACCGACTCTTTTGCCGTCACCATGTCTAACAGTTCATTCGTTATTTTTTCTTGTCTCAGTTTATTACCCAAAAGGGTTAGGTTGTAAATAACATCGTTTGCGTTATCGGTTGCATTTTTCATTGCAACCATTCGCGCAGAATGTTCGCCTGCTTCAGACTGTACTATTGCATCACGTATTTTTTCCTCTACAAAGCTTTTAAGGACCATTTCGAGCACTTCTTTGGGATTTGGTTCAATTACGTATTCTATAAACTCTTTAGCTTCAATTTCCTCGCTCAAGTCAAGCTTATATGGTAATATTTGCAGTAAATCCGCCTCTGTCTTTAGGGTCGAAATAAATCTATTGAACAATATAAATACTCTTTTATAACTCCCCGCCAAAAACCCATCCAAAGCAAGTTTATTAATAGCTGAAACCATGTGCATCGGGCTATTGGTAGAGTAATCTGCAAGCAAATCTGAGGTCTTTGATACAAACTGTGCCCCTTTTTTGCCAAGTGCTAAAAACTTGGTGTGCTTCAGATCTATATTTGCCGCCATATAGCGGAAAAGATCAACGTTAAATGAGCCACATAGACCTTTGTTTGACGATATAATAATTACCAGGTCTGGTGCAGTTTCAGGTGCATGTGATACCAACAAAGGCGACTGCACCTGTCCAATTTTGGTCATTATTTTCTTAATGATTAAGTCAAGGTGCGACTGAAATGGCTTTGCCTCTATTGCGGCCTGCTGACTTTTTCGCATTTTTATAGCAGATACAAGCTGCATAGAACGGGTGATCTTCTTTACATTTGATACTGACTTAATTTTTTTTCTCACCTGGCGTACATTCATAGATTAGCCATTTACAAATCCCTCCACAATTGGCTTCACAAATGCATGAAGCTTTTCCTCAACTGCGGGTGATATAACTTTTTCTTTTTCAAGAGCTGTTGTAAGTTCGGCGCCTTGTAGTCGGATTTGTTTCAGTAATACCACTTCAAAATCCGTTACTTTTTGTGGGGCCACCTTGTCGAGATAACCTTTGTTTGCAGCCCAGAGCACCATAAGTTCTTCGCCAAGCTTGTATGGTTTATTTTTATCCTGCTTCATAAGCTGAGTTACTTTTGCTCCTCTGTCTAGTAGCTTTTTGGTGTCCTCATCAAGATCGGACTCAAACTGGGAAAACGCGGCCATTTCTCGATACTGTGCAAGTTCAAGTTTTAGTTTGCCTGCTACCTGCTTCATTGCTTTAGTTTGTGCATTACCACCTACACGTGATACTGAAATTCCAATATTAATTGCAGGACGAATTCCAGCATTAAATAAGTCTGTTTCCAAAAATATCTGTCCATCGGTAATGGAGATCACGTTTGTTGGAATATACGCTGACACATCACCTTCTAGTGTTTCGATAATTGGGAGAGCTGTAATCGAACCACCTCCATATTGTTCATCTACGCGGCATGCACGTTCAAGTAGACGTGAATGAAGATAAAAAATATCTCCTGGATACGCCTCACGTCCTGCCGGCCGTCTTAAAATAAGTGAAACCTGACGATATGCCCAGGCGTGTTTCGACAAATCATCATATACAACAAGCACATCTTTCCCTTGTGCCATAAAATGCTCTGCGATTGCAGATGCAGAATACGGAGCCAGATACTGCAACGAGGCAGGATCAGATGCCGAAGCGCTAACAACTACTGTATACTCAAGCGCTCCTTGTTTGCGCAACAGTTCATTTACAATTGCCATCTTTGCATTTTTCTGACCGATTCCACAGTAGATACAGACTACATTTTGTCCTTTTTGATTGATTATGGTGTCTATTGCAAGTGTTGTCTTGCCTGTACCACGGTCACCAATAATAAGTTCACGCTGTCCGCGCCCGATTGGAAAAAGTGCATCAATTGATTTTATACCTGTTTGCAAAGGTACATTTACTGGTTTTCGATATACAACAGATGGTGCAACTTTTTCTACCGGATTCATTTTGTCTGTTACTATCGCTTCACCGCCATCAATTGCAACACCGAGTGGGTTGACTACCCGACCAATCATAGTATCGCTCACTGGCACCGAAAGCGTGTAGTTGAGAGCCTTAATCTGTTCACCCGACTTAATTGCCAAATAGTCACCAAGCACTACTATTCCGACAAACTCTTCGGTAAGATCAATAACATATCCCTTTGCCCCGCTCGTAAACTCGACTACTTCTCCAAAACCTGCATGATCAAGCCCTGTTGCGAGCACCACGCCATCTCTAATTTCCTGCACAATACCAATCTCATCAGTTTTTACGGTTTGTTTTGATGCGCGAATTTCTCGCTCAATTTGTTGGATATAGTGATCTACTGCTTTCATACAAGTTTTTTTTGTAATGTCTGTAATGCAAAGCGGAGCGACAAGTCTACCGCCTTTGAACCCTGTTTAAGAATAAACCCACCCAATAGCGAGGTGTCAACCACGTTTTCAATGGTTGAGTACTGAAACTCAGGAAACTGTCCAACAATGGCCTTCTGCTCTTCATTTGAAAGCTTGTATGTTGATACTATTGTCAGAACCTGCTTATTCACCGACATCTCGTCGACAAATGTCTGTTTCAGTCGTTCTTTGACACGGGGATCTAGGCGCATAGGCTATATTACTTCTTGGTTAAATTAGTAAGAATTCTACTGTTAATCTGTTTCTGCATGTCCTCAGTGAGGTAGTCTTTCAACGCATGCTCGACAGTTAATGTGCTTACCTTTGCCAAGGCGTCCTTGTATGACTGTTCCATCTGTGCTTTCTCTTCTTCCATTTGTTTTGCCGCTTTTTTAAGCAAGTGATCCGCTTCTTCTTTTGCTTTGCGAATAAGTGATTCACGCTCAGCTTCTGCAGCAGTATGGACCGCCTTTAGACTCTCTTCTGTTTTGCGCCGTATTTCTTCCCGTGCTGATTTTTCTTCTTTTGCCAGCATCTCCTTCTGGTTAACCGCAATCTCGGCTAGCTTTTTTCGTTCGTCATCTCTTCGTTTTTCCTCAGCCATTGTTTTTACAAATGGACCAGCTACAAATTTTTTATACAGAAAAAAGAAAAGCCCGAAGTTGATGAGCTGTGCAAGTAATAATTTTGGATCAACACCGATATTTTCCATAGTACGGCCTAATTAATATGAACGATACTGTTAAGTGAACTTAATGATAAGTGCGACTACTAATGCGTAAATAGCAATAGCTTCTGCGAAAGCGAGTCCAAGAATCATTGCTGTTCTAATTGATGACTCTGCTTCAGGATTTCGACCAAGTGCCTCTACTGCTTTTGATGCAATCTTTCCAATTGACATTGCAGGTGCAATTGCTCCAATAGCCATTGTGAAGGCGATTGCCAATATTTTCATTGCTTCTGAATCCATAATTTCGGTCACCCCCTTCAAATAATTTAATTAATAATGACAAATCACAAATTTCAAATCACAAAATCATTTTGTTATTTGTAATTTGAAATTTCCTTTAGTGGTGGCTTACTGCCAAGCTCAAAAATACCGATGTCAACATCGAGAAAACAAGCGCCTGAACGAGTCCAACAAATACCTCAAGTATGACAAATGGGAACGAGGCAAGCACTGGTACAAGAAACGCAACGATAGTTAGTAGTACTTCACCTGCAAATATATTTCCAAATAAACGGAATGCAAATGACACCACCTTTGATATTTCAGAAACAATCTCTAGTATTCCAAGCACAAAATAAATCGGATCCTTAAAGTTGATAAATTTTGAAATGTAAGCTTTAAATCCAAGAAACTGCACTCCGTATACCTGAATCATGACTACCGATATGATCGCAAGCGCTAAAGTTGCATTAATATCGGCATTGTTGCCTCTAAAAAGAGGAACAGAAAGCAGTTCGTCATGCGATTCTTCTGTTTTTTCATGAGTATCGGCAACAACAGGTTCTTCAACTATAAGTCCGTGCTCATCGATAATCTGTTCTTCAATGTGCTCATCATCAACTACTTTATCTGTGTGTTCTGCTTCGGTTGTGTGCGACATATCTTCAGCATGTGTTCCATGTACAATTGAGGCGGGGACCTTCACCATTATGCTTCCAACTCCTGGTAGGAGTCCTGTCCAGTTTTGAATAAGAATCCAGAGGAAAAAAGCAGAAAGTAGAGGAAAAAATACTGCAATTTTTTCATGAACGATCGACTGAAAGAGTTGATACAGCGATCTCAACACCATTGTTACTATATAGTAAAGCGTGGTTCTATTACCTGATTCAAATTCTTGTTTATATCGAAGTAATAAAAAAATAAAGAAGGATGTTACTACAAATGAAAGTACCATCGAGTTGTTTATCCCAAACGATCCGATTCGTAACAGGGTTTCAGCTTTTATGCTTATTACTGGCATGCCGAGAAAATTGGCGAACAAACTTTATAAGATTAAAAAAAGAGCCGATAACACCAAACAACAAACCAGAAAAAAAACCATACGGTTTTACTTCCAACTTGTTATCTAGCATTATTCCAAGACCTATACCCGTTAACAGAGGAACAAGCAGATAAACTCCTACATGCATTGCATCAAGAAGCGGCAATGTGTCGCTTTCTGTACTCTTTTTTTTTGAATGATGGGGCTGTATTTCAAACTCCTCATTCACTTTTTGAATACGAGACCGCCCGTATTGTACCATAATTCAAAATCAAAAGTCAACCCAACTTAACTGCGTTATCAATGAGAAAACTCATACTATCTTCTCTATTAGCTACTGTACCTTTGGCGATTATTGCCTGATTTACATCAAGAATCTGGCGAAGTTTTTCGTAGGTTTTTGGGAATAAAACAGCCTCAATTGTGCCTGTATCGTCATACATGGTGATAAACGCCATGTCTTTATTGTCTTTCTTTGTCTTTATGATTTTTTTGCTACTTATCACTCCGGCAAGTATGAGAGTTTTTTTAGTATCGGTTTTTGTTATCTCTCCAATTTGCTTTGACGCTTTTTCCTTAATGATAGCCGCAAATCGTGATAACGGATTTTTAGTAATGAGAAACCCAATAACTTCTTTTTCGAACATGGCGAGTTGATCTTCAGAAAACTCTGGCATCTCCTTAAATGCATCCACTGCTTTCTTTCTTTCCATATGTCCTGCAAATAAACCAAACTGACCCTTCTCATGGCTATCCTTATCATGTGCAATATCACGTACAGTGTCAGGGTATGCGGTAAGCAGTGTAGCGCAGTTACCAAATGCGCTAAACGCATTTGCCTTAATAAGGCTTTCTACTGTTTTCTTGTTCACTTTACGCAGATCTACTTTTGTTAAGAAATCAGTAAACCCAGTAAACCGCTCTTTTCGCCTCACTTCTAATATTGACTCAATGGCGGCTGACCCAACATTTTTTATAGCGGAAAGTCCAAACCTGATATTACCACCATCAATGGTAAACTCGCTCTCTGATGTATTAATATCCGGAGGAAGGACTGCTATTTCCATACGCCTGCACTCCTCTATGGCCTGTGCCATTTTTATCTCACGCATTGGCCCCGCAACCCCTTGAAGTTCAGCTGTCAGTAAAGCAGTCATGTACTCGACTGGATAGTTGGCTTTCATATATGCAGTCCAGTAGGCAATAAGGCCATATGATGCTGAATGAGGTTTGTTAAATCCGTACGCCGCAAACTTCTCCATAAATTCAAATATTTTTTCTGCAAGTGTGCGTGTATACCCGTTTTTATGACACCCTTCTACAAACTTTATGTGCTCCATATCCATGAGAGACTTCTTTTTTTTGCCCATTGCCATACGGAGATTGTCTGCTTCGCTCATGGAGTAGCCTGCCATACGGTGAGCAATTTCCATCACCTGTTCTTGGTAAACAAGCACCCCGTACGTTTCACCCAGTATTTCCTTTAAGTCGGGATGAAGATACTTGATTGTTTTTGGATTATTTTTTCCTGAAATAAAAAGCGGGATAAGGTCCATCGGTCCAGGGCGATAGAGCGCAACCATAGCAGTAATGTCGCTCATGCGGGAGGGTTTGAGATCTTTTGCAAGCCTTCTCATACCAGCCGACTCGAGCTGAAATACACCTATAGTATGTCCCTCTGAAATGAGGTCATATGTTTTTGTATCATCTATTCGCACATCGTGAATATCAATTTTTATTCCAGTTTTTGCATGGGCAAGGCGAATTGCCATGTCAAGGATAGAAAGGTTGCGCAGACCCAAAAAATCAACCTTAAGCAAACCAACTGCTTTATTATTGGAAACTGCGTTTAGATCCAGACAGTACATATCGTACTGTGTAATAACTCTTCCCTGCTTTGCCTCTGTTTGAATTGGCACAAAATTTGTAAGGTCGTCGGCAGCAATAATGACTCCCGCGGCATGCACCGATGAGTGGCGAGGGAGACTTTCGAGCCGTTGGGCAACATCAAGAAGTCGCTTGGTATCCTGTTCATTATCGTATGCATATTTAAGCTGTGCGGACTCGACCAGGGCCTGCGATAGTTTCATCTGAAATCCCTGCTTCCCTTGAGGAATCATCTTAGCAATGCGGTCGCATTGAGAATACGACATGCCTAATGCCCTCCCCACATCGCGCACCACAAGTCGCGCCTCCATAGTCCCAAAAGTAATTATTTGCGCCACTTTTTCTTTGCCGTATTTTTTAGTTACGTAGGCAAGCACCTCATCTCGCTGTATATCAGCAAAATCAATATCAATATCTGGCGGTGTTGGGCGTTCAGGGTTAAGAAACCGCTCAAAAGGTAGATTGTGTTCAAGTGGATTAATATCGGTAATGCCAAGTGCATATGCAACGAGCGAGCCAGCAACAGAGCCTCGCCCGGGACCTACTCCCACTCCATTTTTCTTACCCCAGTTGACAAAGTCCTGAACAATCAAAAAATAGGTTGCATAACCCTTACTGCTTATGATGGTTAGTTCATACTCTAAGCGTTTTTCTACAAGTTCCTGATCATATCCAACTATACGATTCTTTTTTTCATGAGTTAGTTTTCTGAGATATTCCTCAGGTGTCAAATTATCAGGTGTTTCATATTTGGGAAGTACCCATTTGCCATAGGGAATCTCCAGATTACACTTGTCAGCAATTACCTGAGTATTGTCAACGGCCTCTGGAATGTCGGCAAATGCTGTGCGCATCTCATTCTCTGTTTTAAAGTAGTAGTCGGGAGTATCAACCATAGAGAGCGGTCGATTTTTTTCAAAGATTGTGCGCTGTGTTTGAATACACAAAAGCACTTCTTGCGCATATGCATCCGACTCACTTAAATAATGCACGTCGTTTGTGGCAACTACAGGTACGGTGTATTTACGGCTCAATTTGATAAGTTCAGAAGTAACAACCTCCAGTTGGGGCATATTAGGATGACGTGTAAGTTCAATATAAAAATCATCTTTAAATATCGAAACATATTTTTTAAGAAGTGTCTCAGCTTCGGTTATCTGCCCGTCTAGTATCGCCTTTGAAATTTCTCCCTCCATGCATCCTGATAAAGCAATAATTCCTTCGTGATACTTTTCTAATAGTTCAAAATCTACCTTTGGCTTAATATGCATGCCTTCAAGATGAGCGAGGCTAACTAGTTTCATTAAATTTGTGTAACCTGTAAGGTTTTTTGCCAGTAGCACTAAGTGCGAACGATCATGATCCTGTTCGGTATCCTTATCAAAACGAGAGTTTTTTGCTTTATATACTTCAACGCCGATAATGGGTTTTATGCCTGCATCTTTTGCTTTTATATAAAATTTAAACGCTCCGTAGAGTGCACCATGATCGGTTATGGCGAGCGCCGTCATACCAAGATCCTTAGCTTTTTGAATTACGTCTGGAATGCGACACATTCCATCAAGTAAAGAGTACTCTGTGTGAACATGAAGATGGGTAAATGCCATAATAATTGACTTAGTATAGCTTTAGTCGTTTAAAGTTACAACGTCACAAAATATACTAACCATTTTTTATGAGAATGATCGGTTACGTAGGACTCTTTAATAATAAAGCGATTTCGCTCAAGAACTGTGGCAAATTCGTCTTGCTCGTAAAATGAGAAAAATCGTGAGTAGTTTAATCCTTTATGGTCGCCTGCGACTATGCGTTCACCCTCACCTTTTTTTAAAGTTATACAGCCCACCGCACCAGATTTGACGACACGAGATATGCTCTGGAGCGCAGTATCCATTTTTTGTTTGGGAACATGAAGTAGAACTGCACACGCCCAAAATAAATCAAACGTATTTGGTGGAAAATCAAGTTGATACACACTTTGCTTATAAAACTGTACACCTGGATTAATTTTTCTTGCCTCATGTAAAAGGCCGTCGGAATAGTCAATTCCAACGTACTCATACCCGTTTCGAATAAAAAATTTGGCATCGCGCCCACCACCTGATCCGATATCAATTATGCTCCCCTTAGGGTGGAAAGTGATTAATTTTTGTTTCTCAATTAACCAGGAAGACTCGTCACTTCGGGAACTTGCAAAGGCATGAGCATTTGCGTTATATGAATCAATTGTGTGTTGCTCCTCAGTCGATAATACGTTATTACTCATATTAAATATAATTCTTTACAGCATAATTGACAGTACTTCTTTATGACTTTATAGCCTTTCTAGGCTTTCAGACTTTGAGACTTTCTTCCAGCGTCTTTCTTACTGTTTGTGCATCTGCCTTGCCTTTCATCTGCTTCATGACTTGTCCGACCAAAAACATGATTGAGTTTAATTTGCCAGCTTTATACTCTGCAACAGCCTTTTGATTAGTACTAATTACATCAGTAACGACAGCGCTCAGTAATGCAGAGTCTGTCTCCACGGGTTTTGTAATCTTATGGAATTCCTTCACAAACTCTTCAGGTTGAAGGTTTGTTGGAATACGTTTATTTACTATAACACTCGCAATCTTTCCCATGATTTCCTCTTTCTTACCGCCTTGAGATGCTTTTTCTACGACTGTTTCGAAATATGTTGACGAATCAATATCGCGGGTCAAAATAAATGCATCCATCTCTTTTACCCCTGACTTTACATAGCGCTCTACTCGCGCAGATGGCAACTCGGGAAGATCTGTCTGTATTTTTTTTAGATATTCTTCACTAAAATGAAAGGGAGGTATATCCGGCTCAGGGAAATAGCGGTAATCATGCGCTTCTTCTTTTGAACGCTGTGCATATGTTTTTCCTTTCTCACTATCCCATCCTCGAGTTTCTTGTGCTGGTAACTTGCCTGATTCCAGAATTTCAATATGGCGCTTTACTTCATACTCTATTGCACGTTTTACAAAGTTAAATGAGTTGATATTTTTTACTTCAACCTTATATTTTGGTAATTGGTCAATTGTGTCTTCGACTTTCGACTTTTGACTTACGACTCTCACCGAAATATTGGGTTCCATCCGCATACTCCCTTTTTCTAGATCCGCGTCTGAAACACCAAGATAGCGGATAATTGTGTGAAGCTCTTCTAAAAATACCTTTACCTCTTCCGCACTGCTAAAATCTGGTTCAGTAACAATCTCTACAAGAGGAACGCTTGACCTATTGAAGTCAACTATGGTATCGTCACCTGAGTGAATAAGTTTTGCAGTGTCCTCCTCCATATGTACTCTGTGTATTCGGATTGTCTTTGGACCGCCTTTCAAATACGGACTTGCTACAGTTAAGCTTCCCTTAACTGCAAATGGTTCATCATACTGGCTTATCTGATACCCCTTTGGAAGATCAGGATACGAGTAATGCTTACGATCAAATTTTGAATGAGTAGCAAGCGTACATCCAAGTGCAATGCCTATTTTTTGCATCCACTCAATCGCCATCTTATTGGGAACAGGAAGAGCACCAGGAAGTCCCAAACATACTGGGCAGGTATTAGTATTGGGTATTGCGCCAAAATAACTTGCACTGCACTGGCAAAACATTTTTGATTTTGTATTTAGCTCAACATGTATTTCGAGTCCAATAACTGGCTCGTATGTATTTGTTATTGGCGAATTGTCATTTGTCATTGATTTATAATTTGAAATTTGTGATTTGTTATTTAAAATTCTGCACTCCACGCTTAATTACTCCCATAAAATCTGTTTCCTTCTCGAACTGGTATGCTGCATTTAATAGATCTGCTTCACGAAAATAGTCTGCCATCAGATGAATACTCATAGGTAATCCGTTTCGATCAAGACCTGAAGGGAGACTTATCCCAGGTATACCAGCCATAGCTCCGGGTTCGTTGAACTTATCCATGAGTTCACCGAAGAACGGATATTGGGAAAACTCGCCTAATTTAAGGGCCGTAATAGGGGTTGGTGTACCGATAACAAAATCAACATCACGAAATACCCTCTTGAAATCTTCAATTATAAGCGTGCGAACCTTTTGTGCTTTTTTGAAGAAAGCGTCGTAATAGCCATAGGATAATGTATATGTTCCGAGCATGCTTCTTCGTTTTGCCTCATATCCGAATGTAGTACGTGAGTTGCCATATCGTATTCCATCATACCGGGCAAGGTTTGACATAACTTCTGCTCGCTGGATGATGGTATAAACCGAAATTGCATATTGCGGTGAAAGAAGGGAGACTGGTTTAGTTTTAAATCCCATCTTTTCAAACGTCTTAATTGATTCCAAAAGTGACTTTTTTACATCTTCGTCTAAACCTTCAAAATACTCCTGAGCGATACCGATGGTGTATGTCTTTTTCTTTTTTAGACTTCCCATATAGTCTTCTGTTTTTTCTGGTGCACTAGTCGCATCGTACGGATCCTTTCCCGCAATAACTTGCAAAATAAGCGCTGCATCTTCAACACTTAGCGTTAGAGGACCGGGACAGTCAAGCGATGAACCCATGGCAACAACTCCATACCGTGGCACACGCCCATATGTTGGCTTAAGTCCAACTACACCACTCCATGAAGCAGGTTGTCGTATAGATCCAGCTGTTTCAGATCCTATACCGGCTGGCGCAAGGTAAGCGCTTACAGCGGCGGCAGTTCCACCCGATGATCCACCTGGACTTCGCGTACTATCCCAAGGATTTTTGGTAGGGCCATAATCTGAAGTTTCTGTGGATGAGCCATGTGCCCAAGCGTCCATATTTGTTTTTCCCAATAACTCGTACCCCGCTTCTTTAAGACGCATGGTGACTGTAGATTCATACGGAGGTATGAAATTATCAAGAACTTTTGCAGACGCGGTTGTACGAATTCCCTGAGTACAAAAATTGTCTTTTACAGCCAGAGGAATTCCGGATAGGATGCCAACTGATTCATTTTGAGGTTTATTCTGAACTGTCAAAAAGGCATTCAATTGAGGATTATATTTATGAATGCGTTCATTAAAATAAGAAAATACTTCCTCCTTTGAAATCGTTTTTAAAGAAATCATGTCTTTGATCTCTGTAATAGTTTTTCCTAAAAGCATATTGATAAAAGAATTTAAAAATAGATGTTGGAAACAAAGCGCTTACTGATTTGCAATTCTGTCTACAACAAACCCGTCCTGTTTAACGTTCTTCGCATTTGAAAATACCTGATCATGCGTTAGATTTCGTGCATTGGGTGTTCCATCTTCAAATGTGACATTAGACAAACTTACTACCGAATTTGTAGGAGACGTGTTCTTAGTGTCAAGCTCATCAAGATTTTTGATGTAGTCAAGAGTTTGGCCAAATTGTTGGGTTAGTGTTTCAATTTCTGCCTCGGTTAGGGTGAGGCCGGCCAGTTTAGCGAGGTGAAGAACCTCGTCTTTGGAAATTGATTTGGTACTCATGTGTTAGATTATACGATACTTCCAATGATATCTAAAGAGCATACTGTTCATATACACTGTTCATGAACAAGTCGAGTAGTAAGCGCTTCAAATAGCGACATACGCAGATCTTGTGAATGAATAGTGTATATGAACAAAAGTTATATTCCGAAGCGTTTAAACAACGTTTTACGTGCCTTCTTTTCGAATTCATCCTTAAGAGGTTGAAGAGTTGCTTTTTCTCTGTACTTTACTTCGATTATTCGTGTAAGGAAAAAGTCTGCAATTTCTGGATTTTTAGGAAGAAATGGACCATGATAATAGCACCCTATTGCATTTTTATATACCATACCTTCGTACCCGTCTTCTCCATTATTGCCATACCCTTTTATAACTTTCGCAAAAGGCTTAACTCTATTACCCAAATATGATCTTCCTCCATGATTTTCAAAACCAACAATGCGAGTATCCGAAAGTACTGTTTTTAGGTTGTCTGCAATCACATCGCCAACTGTATTTCCAATACATCGAGGTACAGAAAGTCCAGGGTGTACCGACTCCATATCAAAAATTCCCAGACCTTTAATTTTTTTTCCCATACCAGGTTCATACGAATTACCCATAATTTGAGGTGATCCGCAGACAAAAAGAGCTGGTGTCCCGCGTTCAATTTTTTGTGTTAATTGTTTAGCTTTTGCGCCTATCAAGTCACGCATAACTATTTCCTGCTCAATATCCTGACTCCCTCCGCCAAAGAAAAAGTCAATTTCCTTCATTTTTTCTGCATCTACACTCTGATCGATCGCAATAACAGTGGCATCAATACCTCGAAGCAACGCACGTCTACTGAAGTAGAGTATATTACCGCGGTCACCATAGGTGCTCATTAATTTTGGATACAGCCATCCAATAGTAATTTTAAATTTCAAATTTTGAATTTTAAATTTATAATAATGCCCTTCCCGTCAAAATCTTCCTTACTTCCAGCATTCCGGTATATGTTGCAAGTACGATTATAGGTTTCTCTGATGTATGCTCTTTTTCAATCATATGAACTACATTTGTGATATTTTCTTCTGCATACAGCCTTACGACTTTTGACTTTTGACTTTCGACTCCGCTTGCTGTTTCCATCCGTATTGCCATATCATACGTTCGGTCGCCCGACACGTACACCCTGTCTGAATACTTATAAATTCTGTCAAACTCAACATCCCATATCCAAGAAACATCAGTCCCATCCGGTATACGATCGTTTAATATGATAAGTATCGTTGGTTTTTCGACTCCTGCAATTTCACCCATAGCCGATATTGATTGGTTAAAACCTGCCGGATTTTTTGACAATAGTACTATCCATCGTTTTCCTTTGTACTCAATCTCCTCTTGTCTGCCAAAAGCAGGCATACTGTCAATAAGTAGGTCATATGCATCTAGTCTTGATAGGGTAAGTTGAAGACTCAAAACTTCTACTGCCGCCCGCATATTGTAACGGTTATATAATCCTTTAAAATGGGGTAGATCGCCAAGACTTTCGACATTCCGTGATTTTGGCGACGCAAATCCGCATGAATTACACACATAATCTCCCATATGTGAATATGCTATCTTTGAGTAGTTGAGTGCGCCTCCGCATACAGGACAATGCACTGAGTCAACATCGTGAGTCAGTTCTTGTTGCTTTTTTTCATCTACCGAAGCACCATAATAGGTGGTATTGGTATGTTTACTTCCAAGAAATGCAAGGAGCGGATCATCTCCATTGACTATTAAACGTGTTTCTTGGGGAAGCAACGTAATTGAACGCTCCCATTTTTGTGCAATACCATGTACTTCACCATACCTATCAAGTTGATCACGAAAAAGGTTCATCAACACAACTACAGTTGGATGTTGTATTTCTGCAAGAATTTGCACGAGTGCGTTCTCATCGCTTTCAAATAGCGCATAATCCGCAACCATCCTTCCAGAGAGTGTGCTGTTTTTCACAATAGCTGAAGCTATACCATTGAGTAGGTTTGCGCCTTCGGGGTTTGTGATTACCTTTTTATTTCTCTTTCGTAATCCATGTGCAATTAAAAGTGATGTGGTAGTTTTTCCATTGGTTCCGGCAATGATGAGTGAGGGCACTTTACTAAGAGTCAGAGCATGGTGAACAAAATGGGAATCGATGCGAAGTGCAATTTCCCCCGGCCAGGTCGAACCAGCGCCAAGACGGATGTTTTTAATACAAAAATCTACACACTTTGCAACAAATAATGCAATATAGAACACGAAGGAAAGATTAATTTTTAATTATTAATTTTCAATTTTTATTGAATAATTATTTCAATTAAAACTAAAAACTAAAACGTTATATCGACCGCAAAATGCGTATTCTCTCTGCAACGGGTGGATGAGTACTAAATAAGCCGGCAAACCAGTCACCTTTTGTATGTTTTCGAAGTGGATTACTGATAAACATATGAGCAGTTGCGGTATTTGCCGATCGCATGGGGCGTGCATATGCGCTTATTTTTTCCAATGCTGAAGCGAGTGCAACCGGCCTGCGAGTAAGAAGTGCCGCGCTTGCATCGGCTAAATACTCTCGCTTTCTAGAAACTGCCAGTTGTATAAGTGTGGCTGTGAGCGGCGCAATGATGAGAGCAAGCAGAAGAAGAACAAGTGTGACTGGATTGCGGCCCGATTCACGGTCTTCACTCGATCGTCGCCCTCCCCACCAAAGTGACCTGAGTATCCAGTCGGCCACAAGTGATACTGTGCCAACAAGCACGCTTGTAATAGTCATGACGAGTATGTCGTAGTTTTTTATATGTGAAACTTCGTGAGCCACTACACCTTCTAGTTCAGCTCTGTCCATTATGGCAAGAAGGCCAGTTGTTGCGCACACTACTGCGTGTTTTGGGTCACGGCCTGTTGCAAATGCGTTAGGCGCGGGGTCATGGATAACGTACACCCTTGGCATTGGCAATCCCGCAGCCATAGCCATGTTCTCTGTTGCAGTATACAGATCAAAATGCTCCTGCTTGTTGGCGGGCACAGCACCAACACTCAAGAGTACCATCTTATCGGAGTAAAAGTAGCTAAAAAAAGTGGTGAAAGTAGAGATTATGAGCCCCATCACTAAATAGCCATTTCCATCACCATAGTACAACCCAATGAGGTAAAAAAATCCTGTCAGTAAGGCGATAAAAAGCGCAAAGATAAAATACGTTTTCTGCCTATTGGATGCTATTTGCGAGTAAATGGTCATACTCCTTAAAACTTTACTTCTACTTTTTTTCGCTCTTCTTCACTTGCTTCAAAAAATGGCTCTTCCTTAAATGCAAACAACATTGCTACTAAGTTGCTAGGAAACATCTGCACTTTGGTGTTTAGTTCAAGCACATTGCTGTTGTAAAATTGGCGTGAATACGACACCTTGTCTTCGGTGTCCTCAAGCTGACGTTGTAAGTCTTGAAAGTTTGTGTTCGCCTTAAGTTCAGGATATGCCTCGGCAACTGCAAATAACGACTTAAGTGCACCAGTTAGCATATTGTCAGCCTCAGCTTTCTCACTTAATGTTCCAGCAGACATAAGAGAGCTTCTCGCCTTTGTAACATTTTCGAATACTTCTTTTTCATGCTTGGCATATCCTTTTACTGTTTCTACAAGATTAGGGATCAGGTCTGCTCGTCGTTTGAGCTGTACATCTATTCCCGACAAAGCTTCTTTTATACGGGTTCGCAGTACCACAAGCATGTTGTATGTACTTATGAGAAATAACCCGATAAGTACTGCTACTCCTATTATTACTATTCCTGTGCTCATATGATTGCTATACAGATGGTTAATGAATAACATTCCACTGTATACGATTATTATACCATCACCAAACAGCACAAATACACATAACTCGTTAATTATCAAATTCCAAAGATCAATGTAATAATAGTTTTGTTATTTGTAATTAATTTGTGGATTTGAAATGTGTCTTTGGTCATTGATCATTGGTTCATTGGTCATTTGAAAATAAATTTTTATGTGTTATCATACCTCTAGCACACTGTGATGCTCTTAATATGAAAACTATCTCTCCAACTGTTGACTATAAACAAGCAGTGTTTTTGTTGCTTAAAGAAAAGACTCCTTATTTTCTTGCAGGTGTCGCGCTTTTTTTTATGGTGACTGCCCCGTTTATACCTATAATAGTGAATCAACAATTCACGACTTCAGAACCAACACGAACGCTTCCTGTAGATACTTCTGTAAAGATTTATACCGTTAAGGCAGGAGACGATCTGTGGAAAATTGCAGAACAGATGTATGGTTCAGGATATAACGCATTTGATATCGCAAAGGCTAATAAACTTCAGGAGCCATACGTGCTTACCGAAAACCAGATTCTCATCATACCAAAAATTGCCAGTAAAGAACCCACACAAGGCGATCTTACACCGATGGCAGTTTCTACAAAGAAAATTTCATCTTATGTTGTTCAGCCAGGTGATTATCTTTGGCTTATTGCAGAAAAAGTATATGGTGACGGCAATCAAATGAGTATGCTCATCGAGGCAAATAATCTACCTTATCCTTATGATGTGACTGAAGGGCAAAAACTAATCGTACCCTAACACTTTCTTGTTTGATATACTTCTCCTAAAGCGGGTATAGTACACCGGTAGTATGCATCCTTCCCAAGGATGAGAAGAGGGTTCAATTCCCTTTACCCGCTCATTATGTGGAACAATTTAATCCCTTAGCTACATATAAATAAGTTTACATAACAAAATTCAAGATTAAAATCTAAATTATTGGTAACATGAAAACTAAATTACCACACCCGCTCCCCTCCGACTTAAGACAAGCGATCTTAAAAAATTCACACATAC
>CAZAUL010000001.1:120021-129156 GCA_964488545.1 uncultured Gammaproteobacteria bacterium | reverse complement strand
ATCAAGTCTCCTATGAGTGTTGCTCTAAAAAAAGGAATAGCATATACATAGCTTTGCAAAAGACCTGATATATCTTTTGTGTACATTGTTCCCATGAGCCAAACACCAAAATTAGTTACCACATAAAACAGCACTGATCCTGCTATAGATACAAACATGACACGCGGCAATGAGATTTGAGAGGCAGCTACTCTTCCCATGATTGTAATTGCAATGTAACTCCCATACACAAACCACATGGTGTTATGAAATCCTATAAAAAAATCGCTAATGATCATGATTAAAACTGGAATGATCACTCCCCACTTGCTTTTTATCGCATACCCAGCAAACAGTGCTATTGCCCCAACAGGTACAAGATTGGGTGCATGAGGGAAAACGCGGAAAAGTATCGCGGCAACAATGATAGATAATATATGTATTTTATTCATACGAAGTAAACTTCCACTCAATTATATCACCGTTTTTCACTATATACTCGCCTGCTCCTATGGGGGCCTCTTTTCCGTTAATCATATAGGTCCAGTACTTATTGTCTGTGCCGTTTTTATACCCATTAACCGACTCTACTAACACGCCGTATGACGACTTAGAGGTAGTTATTGTTGCCGTAGAATCAAGTATTTCAAGCGCCGTTTTTCCTGTTTGTACGGTAATTGTACGAGTAACAGTCTCTGGAAAAAGAATTGAGTGCGTTATGCTTACAGATGCTTGTACTGACTTTGTTTTCGTCACTGGGTTTGCGGGAACCACCACTGAAGCGAGCGTAAGTTGTATTGCGCATACAAACATTACGGCAGTGGCCGCAAAACGAAGTGCATATACCTTCATGGTATGCCGCTCCATAAGTTTTGGCCATATTACTGCAAGTACGAATGCAATAATCATTGAGGCGGGAAATGTCATAATTACGCTTGTTACTCCAACATTTGACTCATATGCTTTATTTGAAATCAAATAGGCAACCGTACTTGTTGCGGTTACGATTACCACTGGAATCAGTTGTTTCTTAGTAAGAGTTTTAATATCGGGCGCAAATTTTGGGTATGTGGGCAACAAAAAAACAAGATTAAGTACCGCAACCCATACTGTTGCGTTCCAATAACCTAATTCAAGTATAGTTTTTTTTAAAAACACCGTATACAGAGCGAGTAATATCATAAACGTCATGGCAATTAATATATCCTTGCGGAAAAAGGATTTAAGCGTAGTTTTTTCATCAATGGTAACCAGAAACCCCATGAATAGTATCACGCCTACAAGAACAGTTTGAAAGGGGCTCATAACTTCTCCAAGCAGGAGAGCCGCAAAAAGTACACTTAATCCGGTGCGCACATTGTACAGTGGCGATAACACTGACACATCGAGTCGGTACGTAGAAATCATAAAAAGAACACAGCAAATGGCAGATAAAAAAGAGGTGGTAATTAGTGTTCCCCATTTTTGAGGAACATCAATCTGCTGAGTGGCATACACCGGAATCATAAATAGTACAAAAAGTACGTTCCACAATATGTTAAATAGCCATGGATTCTTTATTGCGTATTTACTTGAAAGCTTTATGATGATTGTTTCAACTCCGTAAATAAAAGTAGCCATCCAAGCATATGCGGTATAGGACATTTCGTGATTATACCATGATAAAATAGAAAGGTTATGGATTGCCGAAGTAGCTCAATTGGTAGAGCAACTGTATCGTAAACAGTAGGTTGTCGGTTCAAGTCCGATCTTCGGCTCATTGTATAATACTTGTATGACCCGACTAGAACAGCATTCAAAAAAACAAACAAGACAGCGCATTGTAATTACCGTAGTTCTTGTAATAGCAGGAATAGTATTTTTCTTTACAACTGGTATTAAGTTGCTTGTTTCGTTCACATTATTTATCAACCAACTTGCAAACGGTGGTAGTAACGAAACTGAAATCCGGCAAACAGAAACATTGAGTACGATTAATATTGATCCTATTCCATCCGCCACTAGTAGTTCTTCCATACTTTTTTCTGGAAGCGCACTTTCTTATGATAGTTTGGAGATATATTTAAACGACGAAAAACGAGACGAAATTACTATTTCAGATACATTTTCCTCCGAAGTGCAGGGGCTTGAAAAGGGCAATAATACTCTTTATTTTATAGCCAAATCATCTAAGACGAAAAAAACGGAAAAAACCCAGGAGTACGATGTTATATATAAAGACGAAAAACCAAAACTTGAACTATCTGAACCAGGTGAAAATGCTCGAACAAATAAGGAGGATATTCGGATTAGCGGTATAACAGATAAAGAAGTTACCATACGTATTAACAGCCAGCCAATCGTGGTTGATGCAGAGGGTAAATTCACAACACTATTTAGACTCAAAGATGGAGAAAACAAAATAGAAGTAATAGCCGAGGATATAGTAGGTAATCAAGAAAAAAAATCACTCACCGTGACGTACGCAAAGGACGACTAAGCATTACCACGAGAACTGCAATAACTACAACCATTCCATACAGTAGTACATTGTCAAAAAGTGCCATTACCGCGAGAAATACTCCATATACACGAGCATATTCATGGTGCAGAAGAACATAGAGGGTCCAAATAAATAGGACAAGTCCAATTACTCCTGTTGCTGCAAGAATGATGAGATAACTTGAATGAAACGATGCCGCCGAGTGTGATCTATCATCAAGATGCAGTAAGTTCATCTGCTCCTTAACATAGCGAATATGATTGTATCCGTGGCCCTCAAGCGGGGCAGTCTGCCAGATTTGTACTCCAAGCTTTGCGTCTGCGATACGTGATCCTATGGTTGATGTGCGAAGAAGGTTCACGCCTTCGCCCCATTGCTTAGGTATTATCACAATTAGCCCAATAAATATAACTCCCAAAAGTACGGCAAGTTTGTATGTTTTATGTGAAAATGCATATACGATAAGTGAGGCAAATAACGCAATATAGGCTGAGCGAGAAAAAGTAAGTGCAAGACATACAAGGAGAGCCCCTGCCAATACATATTTCTTTTTATAAACCCAAAACAAAGTTAGTAACCCTAAAATTGCTGCGGCTACATATACATCTAGATAGGTAGCAAAGACACGAAACTGGTGAGGATCCCATCCATAGGGATACATACTCCATAAATCTTTCACAAAAATATACTGCAGTAGTGACACACCAACAAGAAGTACACTAAATGTGTATAAAATACTCACCCCAAAAGATCTGTTAATACCGTTATCGTAAAGCCAGGTAGTAAAGGAAGAGATAAAACATACATAAAGAATAAATCGAAGCGGATACAATGCAGACAATACATTTTGAATAAATGTAAACTGCGGAGTTGTTGCAATAAAACCAATAACCATCCAAACAACAAAATAAATGAGTGGTGGAATGTGAAAAATACTTTGAAACGTTTTGAATCTAAATCGCATAAACTGATATACAAGCCACATAATCATCCCCAACTCATGAAGATAAATATTCACCAATCTGTTACCAAGTTCAATTCTGCCAAACTGGCCGAATAATACACTTGTTGCTATCGCTATTGCAAGAATGCGTTCAATCATAGTGGGTAATTAATTTTGATCTAACTAAAAAAGAATGAAATGCCATGATAAACGAATACACAAACCCGGGAGCGCCATCTAGAAATCCAAGTTTTATACAGTAGGTATACACAAATTTTCCCGCAGGATACAATAATAACTCAAGCACAGATACAGATTTTTTATTGTGATACATTTCTTTGGCACGAAGTGTTGAGTATCGGTTAACATCGTGCACAAACTCGGCGATGGTTTGGTGAGGTTTGTGATTGATAAACCCTTTCAAAATTCCTTCTGTTCCAAAGCAAGCGAATATTTCGTGCACCATACCTACCCATGATCCGCTATCTTTTTTAACCAATCGTGTAATTCCACGTGTCCGCGCAGAGCGCGTCTCACCCCACACCAGTTCTGTATTCCAAAAAAAATCTCGCCTCGGTATCGCATATGCATCTTTTTTTTCATCACAATGAAGTATTGACTGCGTAAGTTCGGGAGTTACAGTTTCGTCAGCATCAAGAAAAAAGATCCAGTTATGTGTAGCGATCTTCATCGCCTCGTTTCGAGCATTTGCAAAACTTTTTGACACCGGAAAATCTACTACTCGAGCACCGCATTCCACTGCTATTTTTTTAGTGTCGTCTGTTGAGCTATCGTCAAACACTATGCGTTCATCACAAAAATGCAGTGACTCAAGTGCAGTTCGTAGAGTTTGTTGTTCATTGCGAGCAAGTATGACTCCAGTTATTTTCATGATTATTACAGCAAACTTCGATAAAGTTCGTATAATCGGCTCGATACAGCAGATGCGTTATACCGCTCCTCTGCCCGCTGTCTTCCCATTGTACCAATTTTTTGCCTCAATGATGCATCTGTAGCTAGTGTGTGTATTGCGTGAGCGATTTCTTGGTAAGAATTTTCTGCCACATAGAGGCCACAGTTTGCGACCACCTCTGTAATTGCACCTGTACGCGTAGTAATAATGGGTATTCCACATGCCATTGCCTCAATAAACACCATGCCATACTGCTCTTCCCATGTTGGGTGTTTGCGTGAGGGAACTACAAGGAAAGATGATCCACTAAATACCTCTGGCATGTCCTGATATTTTTTTTTCTCAATAATTACAACTTCAGAAAGTCTATCTTTCTCTCTCATGAAAACTAAGTCGTTAAACAAAGGCCCGCTTCCAACAATGTGAAGTTTTATTTTTATACCAGTCTCTCGATACACCTTTTTGAATGCGCTGTATACCTCAATAACTCCCTTTTCCTTAACAAGTCTTCCTGCAAAAAGAATTGAAATTGGCGTATCCTTATAATGGTTGACTGGATTGAACCTATCGAGACAAACACCAAGTGGAATAAGTTCAATTTGCGTGCGTTGGACTCCCTCAGCTATAAGGGCGTCGCAGGCTTTATTGGTGTGACAAATAAACTTATCTGCATGCTTCATAACATAGTATTTTCGCTTCTTTTTTTGGTTAGTACTTTCATTGTTAAATGGGATCGTCTCCCAAGAAGTAACGACAAGTCTTCCTACTTTCCCCATTTGTCTGAGTTTTGCCGACTGATAGCTATAATAATAATGAGGGTCAGCAGTATGCACAATGTCTGAGCCAGCAATATATCTCTCAAGGCCAAATAAAACTTGCGCGTCACCTATCGATCGGTTTGCCACATACGACAACGCTCTCCCGACATGAGTTGAAAAACCCAAATCTGCTAGACTTGGCAGTCGAACCACATCAAACGGCACATTTTCGTCAATTGGCCGTAGAGATGCGTATCCGGTAAAACGGATTGATTTATATGAACTCATATTATAGTTTTGCCCTTCAAAATTATTGAGGTATTTACCACGGATAAATGACACGTTCATAGAGAGTCTTCTACTAATGTTTTAGGAAGTCGGACAATTTCACGGATTTTCTGAATGATATTGGCATACTTCCAAAAAAATCTCCATCTACTTTTGGCAATCCATATCCTTTTTTTTTCGTTCATCTTTGAAATTTCAAAGTGATCATACACAATACTTGAATCAATTCCTACTCTAAACCCTGCCAGGTGCGCACGTTTGCAATAATCAACATCTTCATAGTACATAAAATAACCCTCATCCCATTGGCCTATTTTTTCTACCACGTCACGCGAAAACCCGAGCACTGAGCCCGATACAAAATCTACTGATTGAAGTATTGAAGGTGGTTTACTGCTTATAAGACCACCACTGAGACGCCATGCATCAATCTCGCCACCATAATAAGTAACGCCATCCTGTTTCATTGCAAACCCCCATACGTCAAATGCTTTCATTGGACGCAAAAAGTCATCTTTTTTAAGCTTTCCAAATGATATATCTGGATTGAGCGCAACAAAATAATCACAGCCATCCTTAAGTCCCATGCGGATACCTTCATTAATCCCTGCTGCATATCCTCGACCGCCTTCTGTATTATCCACAAAATACACTTTGTAATTATGAATTCCCATTGTGGCAATTTCTTTTTGAATACGATCAGTATCTGACTTTTCTGTTTTAAAGAGCACGCAAATAAACCCAACTCGGCAGTTGTCGGATTCGTTTAGTGTAGGTCCGCTTATTTCGGTTGAGCGCATCTCGCGGGACAGCTCATCATGAAACTTACTCCACTTGAGTGGGTGCGAATGGCTTGCAACAATTGTTCGTGGGTGTTTTTTAGTAAGCAGTTTTTGCATTTCTTGTACTGTGTCGACTAAATAAAGATGCGGAAAATATCGTTGATAATCTTCAAAGAGGGGGAGTCTAAATGCAACAACCGGAACTCCCTCTAGTAAGGCCTCAAGCACTGGATAGCAAAACCCTTCCTGAGCTGAAGCATAAACCATTACATCCGCCTTTTTATATAGCCATTTCAGTTGAGCATCGTTAAAATTTTCTATATGTTGTACGTTATCTTTGGTATGGAGCTGAATGGCTTGAGCATATAATTTTTCTTTTGGTCCTGCGATAATAAAATAGTGATCGGATACAGCTTGAAGTAGTAACTCTATCCTCTTAATTGGTTTTACCACTCCCACATACAGAATGATTGGTTTTTTATTTTGGATCATAAGGGGTAGTGGATGCAGTTTTTCGAGATGATCAGCGCCTGCATTTATCACTCGGACTTTGTGAGCATATTCTGGATATCGCTCAATGCACTCATCATATAACGTTTTATGAAAGACAATAATTTTATCAGCTATACGCATTGACTCATCTGTCTGCAGTTTTAACTTAAACGCAGAACCTTTGTATTTTTCCGGATGCTTAAAAAAACCAAAGTCATGAATGAATACTATTTTCCGTATAGGGAAAAAGCGAAGAAGCGCAGGCACGGTACCTGAGGTTCCCAAAAAAACATCACATCTGTGAAAGAGTGTCGCAAGAGGTAACCATAACTGTGAAAAGAACCAAGGAAAAAGTCTCCGCTCAGAAGATGAGTGAAATCCGAACCAGTAATACTCGTATGAGTCAGAATGATACTGGTCTATGCCCTGCAAAAGGCGGTCTATTCCGCTTTTTACAATACCTTCCCTAAAGTACGCACCTGAGTCGAGTGCAACTCGCACCTGTGGACGTACAAACGGTATGAATGCATATGACAAAAATTCCATGAGTGCAAATCCCACGTCAAGTGGAAGTCGAGTAACTATACCGTCACGCCAACCTCCATCATGTATATACCGTGCGAAAAACATATGTAGTGGATTTATGAGTAGTTGTTTTAATCCATAGGGGGTATTGTTTTTTTTATAAATCAAAGCTTGTCGATGCGCATAGTCGATAAACTTTCGATACATCTGAATCACATTCCTGTACGAGTAGTGACGAATCGCATGTTTGAGGACCCCTTTCTTGCCCTCCACCACGTACGTTTCATGCACTGGGGAAGGATGAATTGAAGCGTGAGCTGTTTTAAACAGAATAAGCTTTCTATGGAGCTCCCCGTGGAGAAGCGCTTTTCCAAAGAGATGATTTCTCAGCTGAACATAGTACCCCTGATAATTGCTCTTTGTAACTGCTGTTTTTATTTCTGCGACAAGTTCGGGAGTTAGACATTCATCTGCGTCAAGCACAAGTACCCATTCCGACTCAACAACTGAAAGTGCATACTCTCTTTGAATTCCAAGATCAAATGCATGGTGTAAATATACTCTACAGTTGTATGTAAGAGCTATTTGCTTTGTAGAGTCAGTAGAGTAGTCGTCAACAATAATTATGGAGTCTGTAAGAGGAAGTACCGATCGTAGTGTTTTCGCGAGTGTATCTCCCGCGTTTTTAGTAATTATCAGTACTGATATGTTCATGTCTTATTGGGTTAAATTAATGGTGCCAATTTTCTCTGGAATTTGCTTTGCAAAAACCGATGAAAATATCGAGTGCGTACTTCCTGTATACTGAACCCTCACCTGTGGAGTGTCCAACTCTGAAAGATTAACTTGCTTGGATACATCGAAGAAATGGACTGTTCCGTTTGCTATGAGTAGCAGTGGATAAAGTGCGGCAATTAATATATGTACATAAACAATCAACCTCATCTTGTTTTTGCTCGACAGAAATGCATGGATTGCAAATAGTGCTAGTACAAATAACGCAGGTATCGACGCTCTCATTGCGAAATCATTCAAAAGTCCAAGTCGAAACCAGGGAATACAAAGAAGAAGGATGGTTGCAATATACAACAGAGCCTTGTTTTTAAGAAATAAGTACTTCACCTTCATTATTATCGCAAAGCATATTCCAAATTCAAACAGATAAAAAAACATGAGTCGCAGAAGTGTTAAACTGTTAAAAATTGGCACCCTCTGCCAAAGCCAATGCCCAGTAGCGGAACTGCCGGCAGTTGAAAAAAGTGAACTTGCAATATACATTCCGCACACGAGACCGACAAAAACACCCACCATACAATCAAAAAATGATATTCGGATTTTTTTATACAGAACTTGGTACAGTACAAATGGTAGTGTTCCAATCCATACAAAAGGAGACCATAAAATAAGTGATGAATAAAATGTAACAAACTCCCTTTTTTTTGATAATAGAAAAGACATGGCAATCCAAGCACCCAACGCGTGTTGTGGCACATGAAATAAAAGTGTGGTAACACCAGAGTACTGCCACTCACCCGCCCACCACTCCCAATCAGGATTTATACCTGTTCGGTGATACAAAATAACACGACCAAGTAAATCAAGCCCACTCATACCGATAAATAAAAGAAACGATTGGACAGGTTTTTTTGAAAAAAAATGAGTAAGCCATCCCACAACGAGCAAAATTCCTCCATAGGTCCACAACATGAGAAATATATTTGCTGATACCCATCCAAACATCTTTCCCCATACAGCACTCGGCAAATAGTATGCTGTGTAATAAACAAGCATCACCTGTCGAGCTGTCCCCTCAACAAGGTAATGAACGGGCCAGGGTAGTCTAATGAGGTCGTTCAGTAGTGCATTGTGTTTAAGATAATCTCCCGCATATTCACCCCGGTGACCAGCACCAGAAAGAACTACCCAGGTTAATGCAATTACTGCAAGTGCTATTACTTGTTGCCAGTGTATAT
>CAZAUL010000001.1:54090-119921 GCA_964488545.1 uncultured Gammaproteobacteria bacterium | reverse complement strand
ACTACCCAGGTTAATGCAATTACTGCAAGTGCTATTACTTGTTGCCAGTGTATATGTATACTTGTCTTTTCATTACGTGTTTCTCGTAAAAAAAACAAAAACTGAATGATAAGCAAAAGAGTGAGAGGTATACCAATTATTGGTCGCACCCACCCCACGAAAAATATTGCAATTGGTAGCTCAATGTAGAGCATACTTGCAATCTGTAAGGCTCTTAGTGTCACACGCATAGTATTCCCGCAATTATACCCCTTTTACTGTTTTTTCTCTATTGCCTACTTCATGCTTTGAGCGTAGTCTGTTTTTTTAGTTGTATTTTTTTGCGATGATTAAGTGTAATCCTCCAAAGCCCAACTTATAGAAAGGCTGGACGATTCTTCTAATCACTCCACTGTATATATATACAATCAGCTTTGCAATTTTGCGAAGAACTGTACTTTGTATAGTGGTTGTCCATCCTGTGCAATTTTTAATGTAGTCTTCCCAGTCCTCATAACTTGAGTAAAAAAGAACACTAAATAAGTTTCGAGTCAATAACCGATTGATCGATTGTTTTGTAAAAAAAAATCGGTGATCCTCAATCATCCACCACGACCAATCTTTACTTAAATACTGCATTACACTTGCATAGTTTGGTGTTTGTACTATGAGTACCCCACCTCGATTAAGTAACTTTCTTACCTCTTGAAGTGTTGCGTCAAGATTGTCTACATGCTCAAGTACATCAAAAAGAATTATGCAGTCATAGGTAGTACGGGTCTGTGTGGTATATTCACTCAGTCGAACTTGAATATGTTTAACTGATGTCTTTTGTAAATAGTCAGGCTTTAGGTATGGTTCAAGAGCGGTTACTGTATAGCCTTCGTCCGCTACCATTTTTGACAATAATCCAAAACCTGCTCCGACTTCGAGAATGTGTATCTGTTTTCGATTGGGTCTATCTACATAGAGATTGTTTATTTTTTTAATTATGCCCTTGTATCTCGTCTCAAACTGAAAGCGCCGAGCATCGTAGTCTGCAAATGAATAAATCTCATGGGTTGGACGTCTTGGGGTATCATGACTCACAAACCCAAGTCCGCACTCAGGACATGAATAAATCTGCACGCCATGTATAACTTTTAATTTATTTACTTTTTCCCTTATCGGAGTTTGACAAGCTTGACACTTCATAGGATTTTATATCTGATTATTCGAATAATCAGATATTACCGATAATAAACAAATTTTCCCTTCATAACAACACAAAAATAATGATTTGTGGTTTATAAGCTACAGACAAAAATTTCTTGCTCGCATAGGATTGCTGCATGAAGTCAAAAATATGTCCACTATGTTCTCGTACGTCAATACATTTTTTTGCTGAGTTAAAAATGTATACATATTATAGGTGTGAACTATGCAAAACAATTTTCACTTTTCCGCGGATAAGTCAAAAAAAACTAGATAGGTTTTACAAAGATACATTTACCTATGCTGACGGGTCTATTAATGAACATATAATCCGAACTAGATCAAAAAAAATAATACAACAGTTGGTTACTTTGAAAGGCAATAATGCCTCGCTTTGTGATGTTGGTAGCGGTTATGGTTTTTTTCTGGATTGTGCCAAACCGTATTTTAACGAAATACTCGGTATTGAACCTGCAAAAGTACTTGCAAAATCATCACATCTAAAGTTTAACTTACCTGTTTATATTGGCACTGCACACGAATATTTACAGTCAAAACACAGTAAAAAATATGACATCATCACTTCGATTCATGTTATTGAGCATCTTGCTAATCCTCAAAAACATATAAAGGATTTATTTACACTGCTTAATCCAGGTGGATTATTGTACATTGAAACTCCAAATGCTGATAGTTTTCTACTATACGCAGAAAAGAGCAATTACACATTTCTGCTTGCTCCCGAACATCCTTGGATATTTTCTCGATTTTCATTTAAACAAATGCTCCAAAAGTATAAGTGCAATATGCAATTTAAAACATATAGCTATAGCGAACATTTTATGGGTATTTTGAAAGCTATTTTAAAAAAAAGAAAGAATCAAGAAAAAAAGGAAGTAGAAGGGTATCAACTGTCACATTCGAGTAATGATTCACTACGGAAATCTCTTTTTTATTATCTGTTTGATTTGTGTATTGCAAAAATAGCTACACCCTTACTAACTATCAACCATAAAGGTAGTATTTTAGAGCTATATATCAATAAAAAATAAGCAAATGTGGTATATAAACCATTGCATGACTAATAACTTCGTCCTACAACTCTTGGTATATGGTTATATTTATTTATGTTATATTAACTCTTTTTTTTGTTGTACCAGTTCAAGCCACATATGCTCCCCATCTATACCAAAATACGCCGTTAATTTCCCCAACTGAAAATTTTGTTCAATATTTTCAATCATCGATAGCACGTCAGCCATATGGCTATGGTATGTGGTTTAGTGCCAGTGATGGACAACGAGTAAAAATTGCGATTGCTCGATCTGCAAATGGAGTTGATTGGTATGCTCATGAGGTTCTCAATGTGACTAATAATCTTCATGCACATGATCCATCACTATTAGTCGAGGATAATACATATCATCTTTTTTTTGGATCTTCTAATGGTGGACCTATTTCTATCTGGAGTAATACTGCCCAAGCTGATAACGATTTTAATCCAGACAATGCCCAACAAATGCTTTCTTCAAGAGAACCATGGGAGGGTAGTTCGCTTAGTTCGCCCCATATCTTTAAAGTTGCCAATATATACTACTTACTGTATGCGGGTAATGGGAATGGAAAATGGCAGATTGGCCTTGCAGAATCAACCGATGGAAAAATTTGGAATAAATGCACCCATAATCCCATACTTCCCGAGGGATCGGGACCTGCTTTTGTAATTCATAACGGAACAAGTTTACTGTTTTATAACTCACCACGGGGACTTGAGTATGTGGAATCTACTGATTTTAAAGGGTGTCAAACACAATGGAGTATTCCACAAATAATTACAAATACTATGGGAAATCCCAATCCGCTAGAGCAAAATAACGATATTTGGCTTTACGGTGATTATTCCCAAGGTATCGGTCTAATGTCACAAGAGCAAATTGCTATTCAATATCCAACAATCCTTATTCCAGGCATGTTTGCATCTTGGAATAAAAATGCAATTCTTCATAACCAAGATGTGATGCCTGACGATTGGAAAATTAATCCTGTAGTTACAGAATACGATTCACTCATTTCTGCATTTAATCAGTTAGGTTACAGTGAAAATGGTACATTTTTTATATTTCCGTATGACTGGCGTCAACCCATAAAAAAAACAACAGAACAACTTGATCTGTTTATACAAAGTCGAATATGGAGACGCAATCAATATCAACCTGTCCAAATTATTGGACATTCACTTGGAGGTGTAATTTCACACATATATGGTTCAGATAATTCACATAAAAAACCAATTAAAAAATCGATATCAGTTGCGGCACCTCTTAGGGGAACACTTCAGTCATATAAACCCCTTGCGGCAGGCGAAATTGAACGTGAGAATACTCTTACCTGGCTTGCAGAAAATATTATTCTTCAATTAAATGCCGGTATGTTCACTTCAAAAAAAGATGTGGTTCGCCAATACATGCCAGTTCTTTTTGATCTTGTTCCAACCTATTCATTTCTTTTTAATAACACCTATCAACCCATCAATTCTCTTATCGCAAATAATGTATTAATGAGCTACCCAATACACTCTGAAAACCAGGTCCTAACGCGTATAGCAGGTACTGAATATGAAACAAAGTATGCATACACACTCTCGGAGAGAACTCCAACTGATATTTTATTGAATATATATCCAGACGGGCACCCAACCTCCACACAAATACAATATGGTGATGGGTTAGTCCCAGAAAATAGTGCAAGTATTTATCCCTTTTATACCGCAAAGGCTCTGCATGGAGAGACAATTTATAGGGATGATTTTTTACATGCAATTTTTGATAAATTAGACTTAGACTCAAGTCAGGTTACACTCCTACCCGGTAAGCAAACTCCTATATTTCCAGCAATCTTGTTATTCTTGCAGTCACCTGCAACAATGAGGGTGGTCGGACCAACAGGTACAGCTTTTGAAAGTGATTCGTACATCCATCTAACTAGTATCATGAGCGGTAATTATACACTTGCCATAACTGGCACTGAAACGGGGAGTTATACTGTGCATGTTTGGCAAATAGGGGAGGATAATCATAAGTGGTCTACGTTTACAGCAGATACTTATGAAGGAAAAAGTGACAAGTATCTGATTGATTTTGATAGTGTAACAGGGGGTACAATAAATAAAGCGCAAACTCCAACTTCCACACCAGAACCCACTCCCACTCCACAATGCATCAAACATCCAAGCTTGAGAGCACTACCGCACTGGTGCAAATCAAGGGTTTTTTACAAAATCTGTCAAATATTAAAAGTGCAGATTAGCGTCTTGCAGAAAAAACAAACCGGGTGCAAAGGTAAGTAAGGAGGGAAACAAGTACTATGGTTGCGCCGGCGGGAAGATCAAGGTAATATGAGACGATAAGTCCCAATACTACTTCGACTAAGGCGATTCCAATTCCATAAAACAAACTCTGTTTAAATCCCCGTGCAAACAGCATAGCAGTCGACACAGGAATAATCATTAAAGCTCCTACGAGAAGTCCTCCGATAGTACGAAGGGCAATTGATACAGTTAGTGCAGTAAGCGCCATAAGAATTGAGTTAAGTACAAATACCGGCATTCCACTAGCCCGCGCGCTTACTTCATCAAACACAGTGTACAACAAAGTTCTATATAAACCTACTATCGTACCAATAATGAGAATGCTAAGTCCTCCCATAATCCATAAGTCGTTTCCATTTACTGCGGTTATTGATCCAAAAAGATAGGTGGTTAGGCTTGCATTAAAACCGTTTGCAAGACTCACCAGAACTAATGATACTGCCAACCCTCCGGGCTGTAACATAGCAAGGAGTGCATCGCTTGAAGTTTTTCCGCCGTTACGAAGACGCTCGATGGTCACTGCTACTAAAATGGTTACAACAAGTGTTGTAATTATGGGGTCAGCTCCTATAAATAAACCTAGTGCTACCCCTGCGAGTGCCACGTGGGCTAATGCATCTGCCATAATCGACATCTGTCTCACAACCAAAAACCCCCCAATAAGAGGGGTTACCACAGCAATCATAACTCCCGCAATAAATGCGCGAACCATAAACTCGTACTGAAAAAGATTAATGAGCGTTTCCATGTTTTTCGTGAATATGATCAACATAACAGTCATTTGTGGTATATGTGAACATTTTTCGATCAAGTTGCATTACCTTTTGAACGCGGTGCGAAACGGTGTGAAGATCGTGTGATACAAGAATGATAGTCATTCCGTATTTTTTATTAAACTTGTCTAGCAGATCATAAAACTTATCCTGCGTTGTCTGGTCAACTCCCACAGTCGGCTCATCCAAAATCAACAACTTAGGTCGCTTTACAAGCGCTCTTGCAATAAATACACGCTGTTGCTGACCACCTGAAAGCTCCCGTACCAGTGCGTGAGCATACGACTTCATGCCAACTGCATCAAGTGCATCTACTATCTCATCAGTATTTGCAGTTTCCATACCTACCACTTCATCCACGCGAAGGGGAGTCTGTGCTGCACGAAGCGGGGAGTACTGTGGAACATATCCTATCCAGTTCCAAGACTTAAATTGGGCAGTATCCTTACCAAATAAAAGAATCGTCCCTTTGTGGGGCGATCGTAAACCGAGCATGAGCTGTAACAATGTTGTTTTACCGCTGCCGTTGTGCCCAACAAGCGCCACGTACTCGCCTGCTTGTATATCGCAACTTACATTAGTGAGCACTAACTCCCCACCGTATCCAAATGATACGTTTTTAAGAGAAACTGCAATATCTTCTATTGTGTTTTGTTTATTCATAAACACTCAAGTGCTGTTTTAATAGTTGTAATATTACCTTTTTGTTTTGTGATATACGACTCTCCTGCAGTTAGCTCGTCTTGAGTAATACTCTCAATTGGACTTAACACAAGCAGACGTACCCCAGCTTCTTCAGCGAGTATTTCTGAAAATTTTGTAGGTGCCATCTCCTCAAGAAGTACATATCGCGCTCCTGTTTTTTTTACTTCTTCAGTTATTTGTCCAAGCTCCTTCGCAGATGGCTCTTCTTCAGGGTGTATGCCGGCAATACCAACCTCATTAAAACCGTATCTTTTTGCCAAATATCCAAACGCAGTGTGTGCAGTAAATATAGTGTCTTTTTTGCAACGCTCGGTAGCTTTGTCGTACTCGCTATCAAGTGCATTCATTTGTGCTTGGAGTTGTTTTGCATTGGCTACAAACTCACGCTTATTGTTGGGGCTTATTTCACCTAATGCATCAGCAATATCAAGTGCCATTTTTCCCATTATAACCGGGTCAAGCCACACGTGCGGGTCACGGCCAACCATATGGAGGGACCCTAGTGCAACTATTTGTATATTTTTACCTGAGTAGGCTTTTCTAATACTATCCTCATATGATTCAACACCTCCACCATTTACAATAATAAGCGCGCTTTGTTCAAGGAGCGCAATATCTTTTGCGGTCGGTTCAAAGTCGTGAGCTTCGGCACCAGGTGGGGTGAGGCTAACTACATCAACAAGTTCCCTACCTACTTCTTGAACAAGAAATGTGTACGGGTAAAACGATGTTGTGACACGAATCTTGGCTGTCGGCGGATTTTCAGTATTTTTTTTGTTCGTACCGATTTGTTGAAAATAAAAAAAACCGCCTGCTACAAGACCAACAACCAGTACAAGAACAATCCCAACCAAACCTTTCTGATTCATATGATTATTAAGAAAATTAGTAAAATCAGACTATTTGCAATTCGCACATTTGCCAAAAAACTCGAGCATATGACGATCGACACGAAAACTGGTCTGTTTAGATACCTGACTCATGAGTAAGTCTTCATCAAGTTCAATATCAATTATTGTTCCGCAATTATCACACACTGCATGATGATGATGTTTTGCTCCTTGCTTGAGTTCGTATCGTGCTACACCGTCGGCAAACCGGGTCATAACAAGAATATTTCCGACAACGAGAGTTTCCAGATTTCTATAAATGGTAGTTATATCAAGCCTATGACCGGCTTTCTTAAGCTTTACAAATAATTCCTCAGCTGATTGCGGGTGGTGACATAGACCTTCAAGAATCCACTTTTTTTGTTTGGTCATACGAACACCAGCCCGCGTGAGGTTCGTTGCATCATCCATAGTGATATTATTGCAAATCATTTGCAATAAGTCAATACCAACATTATTCCTTATTAATCAGCTACTTATTATTGTTATATTTAGAGATAACAAAGTTTAAAATAATATCAACTATAAATTATGAGTTTAAATCGTGTGTGTTTTTCAAAAAAAATTACATACTTCTCTCTCGCAACAGCATTACTTTTTTTCTGTCTAGTATACTTAAGCCAGCGCCTACTCACCCAACGCCAATCATCCACTTCTAAGGCCGCACCGGTTACAAATAAATCATCAATTATCGGTGGAACCGAAGTACAAAAAGGAGAGTATCCATATGTTGCCTATGTATATGCATGGTTTTCTGACAGAACTGATGCTCCTTATAACAAGTGCAGTGGTGTGCTACTCAGCCAGCACTGGCTTTTAACAGCTAAACATTGTATTGTCGATGACTATACTGGCAAAGATATATTTGCAAATGCTACCTTTATTTACTATGACAATCCCGACATTAGTAGCAAGCAGGTAGGAGTAGATTATGACTCAATGAGCACAGAATATTATGCATATCAATTTGACCCAAATAATCAGGAACAACAATTTTACACAGCCGATCTCATTATGGTCAAACTTCAAACACCGGCAACTATAAGCAAATATCCAAGCTTACCCCCCACCACTCTTAAATCCAATCAAATAGTGCAGGATGGTAAAAAAAAGATTATTACTCAAGCCACCCTTTCAGTAGGTAAATATGTTACTTTACTTGGCTATGGATGCAGGGAGCCCATAGGACAACCTACTAACGCACCTGTCCCGCTGGAGGGACTTTATATTGATGGCAAACTGAGAAAAATTAGTTTACCTGTATTGAAGATCATAGATCATCAATCACTTTTTAATGTGGGATTTAAAGATGAACGAAACTATACATCTAGTGCATGCGGCGGAGATTCCGGCGGACCAGGACTTATACATCATAATGGAAAAGACTATTTGGTAGGACTGATGCACAGTGCCGAGTCAGGTCAAGCACCATACCCAACTTTCCTTGTAGATATCCGGAAGTACTCTCAATGGATTGAATATATAATGAACACCTATTCAAACTAAATTTAACAGGTTAATCGTATGTGGCTGTTGAGGGACTTGAACCCCCGGCCTTTGCAATGTGAATGCAACGCTCTAGCCAGCTGAGCTAAACAGCCAATTAATACCCTCCTATTGTAATTGATTCCCATCTCTTTTTCCAACTCTACCCGCTTTGGTTATTGGTTATTGGTCATTGATCATTGGTCATTAAAAAATGGTACAATGACTTTTATGGATCTTGATATCGATTTTCTCGAAATTGCAAAAGGGATATTCAACTTCATCATGGATATTCTTGAAACGGTTGTTTTTGTTGGGTCACTTTTTATTGTGGTATATCTTTTTGTTATGCAGCCTAATCAGGTAAAAGGCGCTTCAATGGACCCTACCTTTAACTCAGGCGACTATATTTTTACAAGCAAAGTCACCTATAAAATGAGAGAGTATGAGCGTGGCGATGTAGTCGTGTTTCGATCCCCTCACAATCCCGATATTGAGTATATTAAACGTATTATTGGTGTGCCTGGCGATCAGGTAATGGTAAAAGACAGCGAAGTGTATGTAAATGGTCAACTTCTTAAAGAAGACTATATCGCCGCAAAAACTAATCTGTGGGAGGGTGGCTTTTCCAAAGACGGAGAAGCAGTGACCGTGCCTGATGGCATGCTGTTTGTTATGGGTGACAACAGACCTCGATCATCTGATTCCCGTGAGTTTGGTCCAATTCCAATGGAGAGTGTTATCGGACAGGTGTTTTACCGCTATTTCCCCCCTTCTAAAATGGGGACAATACAAAATCCGTTTCCTTCTAACTTACGAACTGCACTTCCTGCAGTTGTGTTAGATTTGGGATAATTTTGTAAGCAACTCCTTTACTTTTGCATGCCGGTCTTTGCGCGAACCAGTCCATTCAAGTATCAACTTTGTTTTTATGCGGGTCTGGATAAGTTTTACTTTCGCAGAATATTTATCCATTACTACCTGGGTTGATTTTTGTATATGGTGCTTATCAACATAATCCCCCTCAGAACTCACATTGTGCACCATGTTTCTTATTCTCTCTTCGGTTGCCTTTACACTGAGACTATCTCTTAAAATCTCCTCATAGAGTGTAATCATTGCTTCCTCTGACTTGAGAAGCGAAAGTACAAACAAGTGACTAATAGTGATAAGCTTTGAGTAGTATCCGTCTGTAATTAATTCTGGAAGTTTGTTCAACCGAATAATATGACATACATATGACTGCGTCATTTTGAGCATTTCGGCAATATCTTTTATTCGCACGTTGTGATCACGCATCAGGTAAGCAATAAGCTTCGCCTTTTGAAAATAATCGGGAGTGTTTTTAATTTGTTCAATAACTGCGCGATGTTCCTCTAACATGTGAACATTCTATCATATAGAGCAGTACTGTTTTATGCCACGGTTACGTAGGTCTTACCTTGTTTTTTGATGAATGCTACTGTGCCTTTTTTTACTGCTTGTATAGTGAAGTCGTTTGTAAGTATTGTGCCTTCTCCTGCCCAAAACTTTGTACCTTGCTGTCTAATAATTATGTTGCCGACATCAACAACCTGGCCTCCATAGCGCTTTACACCAAGTCTGCGTGCGTGTGAATCACGATTTCCTTTTACTGCTTTTTGTGCTTTTGTATGTGCCATAGTTAGCTTATTGCTGTTAGCGACTAGCTAATAGCTGTTAAATACTTAAAATTTGAACTTTTGTATATTTTGGTCTAAATCCTTTGACTTTGCGATAGCGGACTTTTGCCTTAAATCGCGAGACGCGAACCTTATCGCCTGCAACGTGCTCAACTATTTTTGCTTTTACTTTCTTTTCAAGAAGAGGCATTCCTACCTCAACGTCGCCTTCTGTGTCAAATACAGCAACGGCGTCAAGTTCACATTCGGCTCCGGCTTCAAGACCAAGTCTGTCGACAACAAGAAAGTCCTGTTCCTTCGTTATGTATTGTTTTCCACCTGTTTTCACCACCGCAACTTTACTCATAAGCTGTAATTATAAAGCACTTGGGCTTAATTTTCAAACAATAATTATGTCTACGATTTTACCAAAGCAAAACCAATGCAAACAGCCACAAACATCGACCCGCCTGCTGAAATAAACGGAAGCGCGATTCCCGCAATGGGGAGCACCCCCAAATTCATGCCGATATTGACAAGCACCTGAATAATGAGGAGGGCTGCAATACCGAGTGAATAGTAGTATTTGTACTGAGAGTCTTGATCATTGCTCTGTAAAAATCGGTGCGCACGTTGTAAAAGAAGAATTATTAAGGCAAATTCTGCGCAAATAACCACAAATCCTCCAATAAAGCCAAACTGTTCAACTAGGGATGAAAAGGCAAAATCACTGTGATTTTCGGGTAAAAATGATAGTCGCGATTGAGTTCCCCTCGCTAGACCTTTTCCCAAAAAACCTCCTGATCCTGTAGTAATAACTGCCTGTATCATATTGTATGAGGTACCTTGAAGATCCTGGTGTGGCTGTACAAAACTTAACAGTCTGTTGCGCTGGTAATCGTGCAGAAAAACCCAAATTACCGGCAAAAGAGCTGCACCCCCAAGCACAGTTCTCACAAGATATTTTTTGGGTAGATCTGAACAAAGCAACATAATAAAAAAAATACCCACAAATACAAGCGCATTCCCTAAATCGGGTTGCAGTAGAACTATGCCAGATGGCAGACCCATTGTAATGAGTTGGGTTAAATAAAATGAAAGAGTTAAATTATTTTTACGCACGCCGGCAAGCGCCTGAGCAAGATAGGCTACATACCAAATTTTCAGGAATTCAGACGGCTGAAAGTTGACAAATCCAAGATCAAGCCACCGTCGAGAACCTTTTACTTCGAGCCCCACCATAAAGGTAATAATCAGAAGACCAAAAAAAACCCAGAATATAGTCTGGATATTTGCGGTAATAAACTTTCTCCCTAACCGCTTTACAATAAAAAAAACAGTAATCCCTGCTAATGTGTATCCAATCTGCGCAATACCCAGCCGGGTCGCAATCCCAAACTGATTCATTATGGAAAATATCCACAATACCGCCGCAGGAATTAAGAGCGAATACATAGTTCACCCTCCGTAATATCTGTTGCCAATACTTTTTTTGCAATTACATCGCTTGACTTCATAAACTCCGCAGGAATACTCAATTTGATATTTTGATCTGTACGCACTGCCTGATTTTTTCTCATTTCCTGAATAGATCTGATTAGATCTCGTAACTTTCCTTCATAAATCAGGTCGTCTGTCATACCAGTATCAAAGACAACACTGGAATCATCGGATTGAGAAGACTCAAAGGATAGTTGTTTTACGTTCAGTTCGAGCTTAAGCAGTTTCATGTATTCATCGCGGTTTGTCGAAATTCCAAATGCTTTACCCTTTCCTAACATTATTACTGCCTTGGCGAGCGGTTGGCGCACTTTGAGTTTATTTTCCTTGCGCACTCTATGCCCTGTTTCAGCAACGGTACGAACAAGCGCCATATCTCCGATTATATCTTCGTTTTTGAAGTCATGAGAAAGTACCGGCCAACTGCACAAATGCACCGATGACTCTACAGTAAGGTTGGTAATAATTTCATCGGTGATAAATGGCATTACGGGCGAGGTTACCACCGCAAACGTTGTTAGTACTGTGTGCATCGTATTATAGAATGACTGTTTATCTTCTGCGTTATCTGAATTCACCCAAACACGATCTCGGCTTCGGCGAATGAACCAGGTAGATACATCTTGAATAAACGACTCCCCCTGAAGCGCCACCGTTTGAACATCGAATGCGTCATAAGCCGTCTTCGCAGTTTCAACATATTGATACAGTCTTGCAAGTATCCATTGGTCCAACACGGAAACGGCATTTGCACTCTTTGTTAGCGATATTTTTTCAAGATTCGCGTAGTCAACAAAAAATTTATAGATATTCCAAATCATCAAATAAAACTGTCTGCGAACTTCATCGGCTCGTTTGTAGCCAAACAAAAGATTGTCAGCTGGGTTTTGCCGTGCATACATCCATCGCATTACGTCGACACCTATTTTTTCCGCGCCTTCATTAAATTCAATATAGTTTCCCCAGCTTTTATGCATGGGTCTTCCGTCTTCTCCGGTGCAAGTTGCAAATCCAAGCACTGTCTTAAAAGGCGGCTTGTCTTCGAGAGCTGTCGACATCGCAATAAGTGCATAAAACCAGTTTTTAAACTGACCTGGAAATGATTCGGTAATAAAATCTGCTGGAAACCACTCCTCCCACTTTTTTTTGTCCTCCAGGTAAAGAGGTGTTTTTCCGTTGTCTTTGGCAATTGTGGAATATGCCACTATACCCGCATCAAGCCATGGGTTTCCCACATCATCTATGCGTAGCATTTCTTTTTTACAGGATCCGCATGCGATAGTTACCTCATCAATAAAAGGCTTATGAGGAGAGTTACCATCAAACTGAGCCCAGCCGGATATTGCACGTGATTTCAGTTCATCTTTCGAACCAATCACCTCAAACTTTTTACATGACTCACATTCATATATGGGAAGCGCAAGACCCCAGTATCTGTTTTTTTTACTTATCAACCAATCATGCATATTGTTGAGCCAGTCAAGCTCTCTCTCAAGTCCGAAAGATGGAATCCAGTTGATTTGCTTTGCAACAGCAATCATACGCTCTCTAAACGTTTTGCCGTCTTTACCTTTTATATCCATTCCAATGTACCATTCATCTGCTACTTTCCAAACTAATTCAGACTTGCATCGCCAACATCCTGGATATCTGTGTTTGTACCGAAGCATTTTAAAGAAAAACTCTCCATCTTTATGATTCTTTACAAACTCAACAATCAGTTCTGGATGTTTTTTTGCATTCTTACCTGAAAATTCGTTAAAACCCTGAAGATACGAGGCATCATCAGCAATAACAGGTATCATAGGTAAACCTCGCTTTTTTCCAAGCATAAAATCCTCAGTACCTGCACTCACCGCTGTATGTACCAGACCAGTTCCTTCAGTTGTTGAAATGGGCATGATGAGAGGGTCGGTTGCAACTACTGTGTGAAAAAGAGGGTGAGAACCACCAACTTCGGATACAGCGGGAAGATGGTCAAACGGACCCTCATACTTTAGACCGACCAACTCTTTACCCTTAACAGTTTTAATTATTGATTTTTTTTCTTTTCCAAATATGTCTTCAACCCTATCCTTTGCGACCCAAAACTGTTTTCCCGTAATTCCTTCAACGAGTGAGTATTCAATATTCTCATCAACGGCTACAGCGATATTTGCCGGCAGTGTCCATGGAGTGGTAGTCCAATACAGCAAATATTCATTTTTCCTCCCAACAATGGGGACCTCAATAAACAGCGAATCATGTACTACTTCCTTGTAGTCTTCGGTAAGCATTTCGTGTTGTGATATGGCTGTTTCACATCGTGGACACCACGGCACTGACTCATGCCCTTTATACATCCATCCGTTTTCATAGCAAACCTTTAAAAAATGCCATATCATGTAGTTATTTTCATCGCTCATCGTAAAATATGAGTTGTCCCAGTCCATAAAATAGCCAAGCCGTTTCGACTGTTCTGTCTGCACTTTGGAAAATTTATGTACGCGATCTTTACACAACTGAACAAATTTGGCTATAGATGCATTGCGGTCGCCTGGCACAAGATTTTCAATATCTTTTTTCGACCTCAGTCCCAGCTCTTTTTCAACCTCAACCTCAACCCATAACCCCTGACAGTCAAATCCGCTTTGGAAGCGCTCACGATAACCATGTAAATTGTGATATTTCTGCCATATATCTTTATAGGTCCTACCCCACGCGTGATGTACGCCCATGGGATTGTTTGCTGTAATTGGTCCGTCTAAAAATGAGAATGTTTTTGTGGCGGTTGCGTTTTTATGAATATACTTTGAAATTATTCCGGTGGAATACCATTTATCAAGAAGGGCCTTTTCCATATCTGGAAAGTGTTGAGTAGACGAAACAGGTTTAAACATGAAGATAATTATAGCATTACTTCTTTCTCAAAAATGCTGGGATGTCAAACTCGTTGTCGTCCTCCATCATCTCATCTGACGAAGCTAAGTCAACTCGTTCATCAACCTCTTTTTCTATCACCTCTTTTTTCTCTTCGTATTTTGGCTCGGTATATTCTGGCGTCTTTTTAAAGTTAAAAAGTTTAATGCGGGACTCATCAAACTTTGTGGCTACAAGCGTTACTTTTATTTGATCCATCATTTGATCATCAATTACTGCTCCGAAAATAATATCAGCATCAGGATCTACCGACTTAGTGATAAGAGAGGCGGCTTCATCTATCTCAGCCATCGTGAGGTCTGGTCCACCCATCACATTAAAGAGTACTCCGCGAGCTCCTTCGATTGAGGTGTCAAGAAGTGGTGATGATATAGCCATTTTAATTGCTGCGATAGCCCGTTTATCACCGGTACCCGTACCAACTCCCATTATAGCTGTACCTGCGTTACTCATAATGGTGCGCACATCTGCAAAGTCTACATTAATAAGTCCGGGTACAGTAATAAGTTCAGCAACTCCTTTTACTCCCTGGTGTAGTACAGAGTCTATTTTCTTAAACGCTTCAAGTACTGGCGTTTTTCTATCGACAACCTGTAAAATACGTTGATTTGGTACCACAATCAAAGTATCAACTTTTTCCTTTAACTTTTGAATACCGTCATCGGCAGCAAATTTTCTTCTCGAACCTTCAAATTCAAATGGCCGTGTAACTACAGCGATTGTTAATGCCCCTGATTCTTTGGCAACTTCGGCAACTATGGGTGAGGCGCCCGTGCCAGTACCACCACCCTCGCCACACGTAATAAAAACCATGTCACTACCGGCTATCTCTTCCTTGATTCGCTCGCGTGACTCCTCAGCGGCTTGTCGACCCACTTCAGGATTACCACCAGATCCAAGGCCCTTAGTTACCTGTTCTCCTATTTGCACCTTTATTGCCGCCTTATTATGTAGTAATGCTTGTGCATCCGTGTTTACCGCAACAAATTCAACACCTGCGATACCACCCTCACCTATCATAGAAGATAGCGCATTACCTCCGCCACCCCCAACTCCAATAACTTTAATTCGGGCTGGTTGACCTGCGCTTGGTTTTATTAACATAGATTTTTGTAACTTATAGCTTGTAGCTCACAACTTATTATGTTCTTTATGGAATAAACTGCTTAAAGAAATTTTTAATTTTATCTGGCGATACTCCTCCTGAAATCCCCTTAAACATCGATCCCATATCAACCCATGATCCTTCCTTTACTTCGCCTCCATGTGATCTTCCATATAATATGAGGCCAACTGTTGCCGCAAACTGTGGATCCAAAATCTCGTCAATGAGTCCAGTCACACCACCCGGCACGCCCACTCGTACTGGAAGACCAATAACCTTTCTCCCCATCTCAATAATTCCTGTTGTATGTGCACCACCACCAGTAACTACTAAACCAGATGGAATTTGCTCCATATATGAGCTTTTCACAATTTCCTCACCAATGAGTTTATACAACTCTTCCAATCGCGGGGCAATGATTCCATCTATTACCGTTTTTGGAGTAAATCCATCCAACTGTTCGGGGATTACGAGTTCATGCATGGGCAACTGCTCCGGAATTTTTTTTGTTCGATCCGAAGGTTTAAAGTATCGGCTTAAAAAAAGCTTTATTTTTTCAGCAGAATCAAGCGAAACACGTAATCCTACCGCAATATCGTTTGTTATATGCCGAGCACCAATTGGAAGCGATGATGAGTAAGAAAGTGCACCATCAACGTATAGTGAAATGTCTGTCTTGCCTCCACCAATATCAACACACGCAACGCCTAGCTCCTTCTCTGTTTCTGTAAGTACGGATTCAGCAGAAGCTAATCCCGCAAACAAAAATCCGCTATTTTGTACACCCAAATCCTCAATACATCTCCCAATATTCTTGAGGTTAATCTGTGAAGCAGTGATAATATGTGTATCTACTTCGAGCCGTACTCCACTCATACCAATAGGGTTTCGAATACCCTCCTGTCCATCAACAATAAAATCACGGGGCGTAACCTCAATAATCTGGCGAGTAGATGAAAGTGAAATTGCCCGTGCGGCCTCGATAACACGAGCCACGTCTTCGGATGTTATTTCCCCGTGTGCCTGAGCAACAGCTACAACTCCCCGCGAGTTAAGAGACGAAATGTGTGGTCCCCCTACCGAAACATAGGCTGAAGTAATTTTTTGACCTGCCATGCGCTCAGCACGTTCAAGACTCTCTTCGACTGACTCCGAAACTTTGTCAATATCTATGATTAGTCCTTTTTTTATTCCTCGTGAAGGTGTTGAGTTGAATCCAACTATACGCAGTTCGTCTGAATCTTTTGTGTCAATTCCAACAATCGTAGCTATCTTTGAGCTACCAATATCGATTGCGGTAATTATCCTGTCACTCATAACATTTATGACTTAGTTCTGACAATTGGCTTGTCAAATCTGAGATCAATTGCTTCAATTTTTAAATCTCCCAATCGCAAACGCCTTACTATCTGGCGCATTTCATGTGTCTGCAACGCAAAATCTCTTGTCTGTGAAAACACAACCTCAATGGTCCTTGTTTTACATGCTATCATATCAACGCTGTCAATATCAATAGAATCAACTATTAGTCCTTCTGCGGTGAGAACCTGTATTGCTTGGAGTGCTCTACCTATACTGGTAAAGGTGATTGTTTGTCCCGTCTGATATTCGTTATGAAGAATTTGAAAATTATTATGAATAATAGGTGTTTTTTTATCATGTTCCCGGTCTTTTTTGATGATCATTCCATCGTTTGAAACATATAAATAGCCTTTATCTGTTGCTAGTGCGGCAAAAGTTTTCTTATACCTCACCTCAAGAGATAGTGTACTTGGAAGCGTAACATGCGCCGTTATGTCGGCTGAGGTTGGGAGCGATACACGCACAACTTCTTCTATTTTTTGTGCGGGAAACACAAAAACCGATTTGCCTACTATTGCTTTGGTTACTCTGTCGCGGTCAGGTGCTGTAGCACCAACAATGGAGATATTTTTATAAACAAAAACCCGCTGAGACAAAGCCATACAGCCGAGGCCTATCATGATTCCTGCTAAAAACAAGCTATATCGTACGATGAATTTCTTCAAGAAGTTTTTGAGTTGCATCATGTTTAAATTGAAGTGGTAACGCATTAAATCTCTCGATGTATTTTTTCTTGTTTATACACATCTCTTCAATTATTTTTAATAGCTCATTGCTTTTTTGCTTCTGATCAAAAATGTGACCGATACCATTGTCTTCAAAAAACTGCGCGTGTGCTTTCTGCTCGCCGTTTGCTGACCAAGGCAAAGGAATAAGAAGTGCGGGTTTGCGAAGAAGGATTAGTTCAAAAAACGTGTTTGCCCCCGCTCGCCCGATAACTAAGGTTGATTTTGCATACAGTGCTCCAATATCATCCTCAGAAACATGAGTAACAGGAATATATCTCCCTGGATACATCGCGCGGATTTTTCTTTGTATCTCCTTTGCTTTTTCATAATCCCCATACTCTTTAATATCTCCAATCTGATGTACGACGGTAAAACGTTTTACCAGTGAGTCTATTATGTTGAAAATGTGAACGTTTATACTATGCGACCCTAACGACCCTCCTGTTACGTACAAAACCGGCACAGTGTCATCGCATTGCAATGATAGCGTGTTAGTTGCAAACACTGAACGGCGCACCGGATTTCCAATCCATGTAGTCTTACCACGGGGAAACTGATTTTGAGTATCCTGAAATGCGGTAAAAACTCTATCAGAAAATGAAGCAATCCATTTATTTGCGGTTCCCGCCTTCATGGTCTGTTCGTGGGTAAATACGGGGATTGCAAACAGCTTACCCCACGATGCAATGGGTAGTGCTATATACCCTCCAAATGACATAATAAGGTTGGGCCGCTCTTTAAGTAAGATGAGCAAGGCAACAACAAATCCAATGGGAAATCGTAACAATCCAACAAGGCTTGATCGTGACGCAATGCGTGTTAATTTACCTGCGTGGAGTTCAATAAATCGAATATTACGCCGTTGACACTCCTTATATTCGTACGACAATGTGCGTTCTGAGTCGATTGCGTATTTTCTCCCAACAAACACGACATCATAGTTTTTTGTTGTTATAAGTTCGTCGATAAGCGAAAGTGCTGGTGTGGGATGGCCGCCGCATATAATAATTTTTTTCATAGAATCTTCATATGTAATCTACTCTATTCTTGTCTGTTTGGCAATATTTATCAAAATCCCCATCAATGAAAAGCACAACAGTAGATTGGTACCACCATATGAAATAAAAGGGAGCGGAACACCGGTAAGTGGAATTATGTGTACCATACTTCCTAGATTTACGAGCGTCTGAAGTCCAAAAAAACCAAAAATACTCCCCGCAAGAAGTCTGCCAAATCGATCAGGAGCTTTTTCAGCGATTCTAAAAATGTAAAGAATTAAAAAAATAAACGCACCTATAAAGATAGTACTCCCTAAAAATCCCAACTCCTCTCCCACGATAGCAAAAATAGAGTCAGTGTGCGCCTCTGGTAAGTAGAGATGTTTTTGTTTGGATGCGCCAAAACCTTGTCCAAATATGCCGCCGTTTGCGAGTGAAATGGTTATCTGATTAATGTGGTAAGTAATACCAAGCGGGTCTGCGCTTGGATCAAAAAAAGCTATAAGTCTGCGGAGTCTGTAAGGCGCTAATTGGGCAAGTACTGCAAAACTAGTGGCGGCAATCGGGATTAAAAAAAGCAGATACTTCAACTCTACACCTGCTAAAAAATAAACAATTACACTGATCCCAAAAATGACTGTTGCAGTACCCATGTCGGGTTGCAAAAGAATGAGAAACATAAGGAGTCCCAGAAGTATTGCAAATGAAAAAAATCGCTTCCTCTCCTTGGTGAGAAACCAGGATGAAAGATAGATTATGGTTGCAAACTTTGCCATTTCTGAGGGCTGAAAGCCAAATATCCATCTCCGCGCGCCGCCAACCTTTGTTCCCAGGCCAGGGATCAATACTAAAAAAAGAAGTATCAGCGCACCCAGCATGAGATAAAAAGCAAAATAATACCACTTATGATAGTTGAGCACCGATAGAACAACCATAACAGCTGTACCCAAAAGAATCCAAACTGCCTGTACTTTTAAGTAATGAAAACTGTCACCAAAGTCATTAAATGCGCGAATGTATGAAGCTTCAAACACAAAAAAAAGTCCAGCTATCGAAAGCAATATGGGAAGTGTGTATAGGGTTGTGAGGATTTTTTTACGTTTCATTGTTTTGCGGTAAGTTGTCTCACCGCCTTTTGAAACAAATCTCCTTTTTCTTCAAAATTTTTCCACAGGCTGTAACTTGGTGAGGCAGTTGATAATAAACAAATTCCTCCCTTTGACGTGTGCGAGTATCCAAATTGCACAGCTTCATTCATGTCTTCGGTCTGCAGAATAACGGGGGAGTAATCTTCTCTTTTTTGAATATCGAATTTTATACGACCTCCAGTCTCTGGAAAAAGTACCACTGCAGAAACTTGCTTTTCTACAAGTTTGTCTACAAGATGGGTAAAGTCATACCCTCTATCCTGCCCACCAAGTAACAGCACATCTACTTTTGCTAGACTTTCAAGTGCGGCAATGGTTGACTCTGGTGTTGTGGATATTGCGTCGTCATAAAATGTTACACCGTTTACCGTCCCCACGTTTTGCAGTCTATGAGGGAGTGGTCGAAATGAATACACTGCAACTGCAGATTGTGCATCCGGCACTTCAAGTAAACGTGCAACTGTGAGGGCACCCTGAATATTTCGTTTATTATGTGCGCCAAGGAGTGGTATCTTGTTGCTATCGAATGGAAAGTCTTCAGTATATTCTACTTTTTTTGCTTTGGTGAGAGTTGACCATCCTGCAACTTCCTTTTCTTTAGGATCATATACAAAGTAATCCGTTTCATTCTGAAAAAAAACCGCATTCTGCTTTGCCCGCTTATACGAATCAAATGATCCATGAAAGTCTTTATGTTCTGGAAACCAATTGACTACTAAACTTATATGGGGTGAAGAATATAAGTCAGTAAGCTGGTAGCTTGATAATTCTACTACCGCAATGGTGTCCTTTGTAGCCGCATCCAGTGCATCCAACATTGGTCGCCCTATATTACCAACAAGACGAACATCAGGATAATGGGCTGAGAGCATTGCATAGGTAAGGCTTGCTGTTGTGCTTTTGCCTTTTGTGCCTGTCACCCCAACAATTTTTCCGGGGAACATATGAAAAAAAATATTTGTTGCCGTTGTCCATTTCTGCGACATGAGTTCTACCCGTACCCCTGGTGAACGAACTACCAAATCAGCTTCTTTTTGTTTAGCTAAATAGCCAGGTCCTTCCGACTGATCTGCAATTAATATCACCGCATCTGGGTGATGTTTTTTTAAAAACTGCTCTGTCGACTTCCCTTCCTTGCCATAACCAAGGATTAATATACGTCGATACTCCTTTAGTTCTGAAAGTGTCATAAATACATTGTTAATTTAAAATTCTCAATTTTAATTTATTATTTCTTTCAATATAAATTGAAATTTATGATTTTAAAATTATTGATTCATCACTAGATCTTCCGGAATTATAAATTCACCTTTGGCTACAATCATTTTAAGGGCGTCTTGCACCTCGGCGAATGTCCCAACACATTCAAAAGGTTTTAATCCTCCGCGGCCCCCTAGATCGAAAAATAAAGAAGCGAGTGATGGGTCTTCTAACATATTTTTTCCGAATAGATCAATTACTTTCTGTTTTGGGAGATAGGCCGAAAGCATAAGAAATGCAAATGCACATTTTGGACACGTGCCACACCACTTTCTATCTTTGAGAGGGTTTAGTATGGAAAAATTTCTGTTACAGCTTGCTATATGGGGAAGATACTGGGGATATTTAGTTACGAGTTCTTCAACAATCTGTAGCTCTGACTTTTCTCTGAGAGGTGAATAATAGTAGATACTGGGAGTAATGTGTGAATGGACATACTCATTAAACAAACTCTCAAACTCCTGTGTTTTGCTCCACTGGTGATTAATGCGCATTCCAAATAGCTCGGTATTTGCCTCTTCAGCACTTTTCTCGTTTGAAACTACAAACGAGTCATAGTCAAAAAGATATGCGCTAAGTACCCCTATCCATGCATATATCATTGATACAGGTACGTGTCCGTTATACTTCCATGCAGTTGAAGCCTTCACAAAACGCTCATCCATACCCCGCTCAACGTTAATTGCGGGTATATGCATGGTTGAGGTAAGACTATCGATAATTGCATGTCTATGCTGGGTGTGAATAACAAGGCCCATTATATTTTTATTAGCCCTTTTGAATCGTTCCCACACAACTACAGAGTCTTTACCCCCGCCTATACCAATGAGTTCGCGTTTATGGGCTGGTAGTTGAACCGGCTGTAGGGAATGGTTAACTTCTGAATAGGGAAAGTTGACAAGATTGCGAAAATCTATATTGTTCCTGTAATAAAACTCACCCAATCCATGGGTATAAACACTGTTCCAAAAATCCGCTTCTGATTTAGTGAGAGTTCCCCATACTATTTTAATATCGGGTGAGCATGTTGCTTTCCAATACGAAATTCCGAGTGCAATGTGAAGATTGTGTAATATGCGCTCTAAAAGCGACGTGCGTTTGCTCGAGTCAATTGGAGTCGGGAGTGTAACTGTTTGAGAATACTCGTTACCCTCCAAGCGGTAGATGAACACTATGGTGCGTAAATCAGACTCTATGGTGTGACGAACAAACTCAAATGGTGCCATTACTCAATTATACCCCATGAAATGGTTTTACTTTTGCAAACCAGGCACAAAAAGGACAGCCGTCAGAGCTTGCAGGAAGTGGCCCTTTAAGCACCTCTATAGCCGTAGTTATTCGTTCGTCTACTCGTGTAGTATCTGCTTCTACCTTTACAATGTGTGTTACCATAGGAAACCCATTCTTCATATCATGAACAAGGTCTGGATAAAAGAAGATGAGATATCCGTACCCTGCAACAGGTTTTCTGTTTTTTTTCAAGAGGTATACATATGCATCTACTTGGTGGCGATAGGCATCGAGTATATCTTTTTCCCTGGGATCACTGCTTGAGGTCTTAAAGTCGATTGGAATATGAAATCCATTTGGATCTACCAAACATTCGTCAAGCTTGCCAAAAAAACCGTAATTTTCATTTACTGAGTGGAAGTACGTTTCTTTGAATGGATTTTGAAGCGACCCTTTGAGATCGGATAATATGGCGGGCAATGTACCACCTTTTCTAAAACTATCAAAGTGAGTTTTTAATACGGCATCAAACCGGTTTGCGAGTCGCGATTGTATGCCTTCAGGTTGATATATTTTTTGTGTATATTGCAGATAAAAACAACGCTTACACCTATTGACGCCTTCAATGCCCGAATGAGATAGCCATGTTTTTTTCTTTTTTTCTGGAATTTCAAACAGCGATTCGTTTTGCACTTTTTTCATATCACTGTACAAATTTGAGAAATTGATCAAGTGAGGTTGTAAAGTCGTCGTCAAAGACAATTCCTTTCCACAGACTTCCCTTCGAAACTACATTGACAACAACTATGTCGGACCCATTAAAAAGAGCGGATTGAAACTCTCTGGTGTCAATACCACCCGCGGCGCCCATAGCTACCTCCCACTTGCCTTTTATTTTTGCGATTTCTTTGTACTGGAGTATTTTGCCGTACGCATTTTCCTCGTCGCGGCCTCTATGGATAAATACCGAGTCGGGTACAACTCCATTTTTCCATAATGTACGCATTGGATTGGAAATATTCATCATATCAACAATTGAAGTTACATTATTTTTTTTGCATGCTGAAACAAAAAGCGTGAGTGTTTCTTTGCTTGCACTTCCCATAGCTGTCACCGATGTTGCTCCTGCACGTGCGGCCATTTCAACTTCGGCAACTGCACCGTCAATTATTTTCATATCTGCACAGAGTTCGCCACCCCATATTTGACGTATTTGAGACACTACCTGAATACCATACTGTTTAATAAGAGGAGTTCCGGCCTCAATAATAATATTTTGGGATGCTGGTATGCGACGAAGTACCGAGTATACATCGGTAAGCGATGAGTTAAATGCTATCTGAATGCGACACTTTCTCATTGTGTGTTATTTTTTTGACCCAAATGCTTCAAAAAAAGTATTCGGAAGAGTCATAATTATTTTTTCGGATGGATCTGCGGATATTTCTTTCAGCGTTTGCAAAGTACGCAGTTCAAGCGCTCCTTTTGCATTTGATAGTACCTGTGCTGCTTCAGCAAGTTTAACCGCTGCTTCCTTTTCACCCTCAGCCTTGATAATACGTGCTTTCTTGTCACGCTCAGCCTCTGCTTGCTGTGCCATTGCTCGTTTCATATCGGCAGGTATTTCAATGTTTTGTATTTCAATCGCCAATATATCTACTCCCCACTGCTCCGCTGCTTCATCGACAATTGACTTGATATGTCCTGCAATTTGAGCTCGCTTTGAGAGAACTTCATCGAGTGTGATACTCCCGATAACATCTCGAAGTGCAGTTTGTGCTTTTGCAGAAATTTGTGAGCTAAAGTCTTGTACTTTAAAAATAGCAATTGAGGGATTAACTACTTTAAATCGAACAATTCCATCTACCATACATGACACATTGTCTCCAGTTATTGCTTCTTGTGTTGGGATATCCATAACTTGTTCACGAATGTCCACCATTGACACAGTTTCAAACGGAACGAGAACAATGTTAAGTCCCGGTTCTATTGTGCGCGTATATTTACCCAAAAAAAGCACAAGGCCTTTGTACCCCTCAGGGATTACGCGAAAAAACTTGATGATAAAAATAACCAGAAATATCAGACCCGGCACAAAAAAGAATTCCATAAGTAGAGGTAATAACTTGATAACGATTTAAGTATATCGTGTTATTTCCCACTTTTCATACCAATACTACGTCGAAGCTGAGCAGCTGGTTGAACAATCATGCTGTTTAGGGCCGCATATGCGAGGAGTCCTATATTTCTGTGTCGAATTGCAAAAACCTCAGCCCATTTATCGCTATTAGTTGTATTAAGTGTATTGTTTAGCCCTGCTCTCATCATGCCGAAAAGAGAGTGAAAAAAAAGTAATACGGATGCAACTTCGCCCATCTGCACTACTGGACTTGAGACGGCCAACTCCTCTGTCATATGTTGAAACATCAATCCAAACTCTGCACCAAATGTTGCACCCATAAGTGCTGGTGTAATGTTTTTTGCTTTATCGAGAAGTCCATTTCTATTACTTAAAACATCTACAACATCAAGTAAATTGAGATCAAAACCATTTTGTTTTAATGCTCGTACATTTTCATTTGTAAGAGTAATCATGGCATCTTTAGTATCACCCGATATAATGATATTTTTATATGAATCAACTGGAGCAAGGGGTCCACTTTTATAGAAATAGGGTAGATTGGCGTCTATTAAAAATTGATTTTCTCCTTCCCTTTTTAACGTCCAGTATCCTTCTTGTGAGTAGGTATTTGCAATAAGTCGCCTTTCACCTGATGTTCTGCAATATATATAAGACCCGGTTATTTGAAATTCACGTTGACCTACTCTTTGATTACCTGCGTAAATTGGTTCTTCAAATCTAATTTCTCTTGGGAGTGTATTTTTATTTTCATCAAACACAATGGTCAGGTTGCCGGGCTTTTCGAGTCCGCGAATCATTATAGCAGGGCCTTTAACCTCGATACCGGCGCCAACTTGATGTCCAGGAAAAACCTTTTTTAAAAATTGCAGCGATTGAGGGGAGTTGATTGTGTGTGCAAGTGCGGCCGTTGCCATCACTTCGGATGCATGCGTCATGGCTTATTATACTATAGGTTAGTATAATTCTCAAGTAGATTTATTTCATGAAAGCTATCATGAGGCCGAAAACAGCAAAAAGTATGCCGAGCACCCACATTCTCATTACTACTTTAGGCTCTTCCCACCCCTTATGCTGAAGTAGCAAGTGAAGCGGAGCAACTGCAAATAGTTTTTTCTTGCGGTATTTTTTGCTCAACAGCTGAAAAAGCGAAGTCGCTATCTCAACTACAAATACACCTCCTATTATGGGAAGTGCAAATGCTTTTCCTAAAATAAGCCCTATTACAGCAAACGTGGCGCCAAAGGCAAGAGCTCCACTATCGCCAAGCATAATGCGGGCCGGATAAATATTGAAGTATAAAAATGCAAGCAAACTACCTATCCATACACCAATAAAAAGAGCAGATGGAAAATCAATAATAGATCGTGCAATTGCCCAGAAGGCAATTAACGAAAAAAGGAGAAGTCCAGATGCAAGACCATCCAGTCCGTCAGTAATATTGATGGCATTTGAAAATGCAACGATTACAAAGACTGCAAAAGGTATATACCAAAAATCTAAAGTAAACACACCAAAAAAAGGAATGTGTATTATGTCAATTTTTAGCTCATTATATAGCCAAAAAGAACTTACAAATGCGATTACTATCTCGAGTATTAGTTTGTGTCGCATTCTTAAACCAAAAAATTGAGTTTTATCCCAGTGAAATATTTTTGCAAAATCATCGTATACTCCTAAAAAAGCAAACCCAACAAAAGTAAATAAAATAATTTTTATCTCCGAACTGATTGCAGGATAGTTGGCTTGAACAGGCTTACGAAATAAAAAGAATATCGTTAAAAAAAGAGCAAAAATAAAAACCGTGGTGAGAATAACAAGTATTCCTCCGCCTACGGGCGTACCCTGTTTGTGGTTATGGAGCTTGTCAAAAATGGGAGTAGGATTATCAAATGCGTCTCGTGTAGACTGTTCTCTTCTTTGCATTTTTTTCTTATACAGAAGGTTGATAAATGGCACAAACAAAGCAAAAGTTGTTACAAACGCAAAGATAGTTGAAAAAAGATAGAAACCCATAGATTAAAAAAGTGCAATAATACGAGGTACAAATATAATTCCAGCAATTATCACCGATCCAATAGCAATAACAAGCATTGCTCCAGCCGCCGAATCTTTTGCAATTTTTATATCAGGTCGGATAGTCTCGTCAATTGCATCACATGTTTCTTCAATGGCGGTGTTGACGGTTTCAAAAGCAATACCAACGGTAATGAGTACCAAAATGATGAGAAGTTCTGCATAACTAATGGTAAAGTACCAAGCCCCGATAAGAGCCATTAACGAAAAAAAGCCGTGAATCCGATAGTTGGGCTGGGTGCGAAATGCAGCAGTCAAACCATCCCATGCGTGTTTAAATGAAATTGTGTGTTTTCGTAACATATATGTTTATTATGCCAATTCTTTAATAACTGCAGCTAGCTTATTGCTGTCGTGGCGGAGAATACTTCGTGTAAGTACATCGCCTTTGTTTTTTTCAACTGTGGTATTATCTGCGACAAAAGCACGCACAACGCGTGAGTCAGAACCTAGGTCATCGACGACCGGGTGTTCATGATGATCTTCATACCAATCAAGTATTCGCTCTTCAATGGGTCCATTGTGAGCAACTATGACATCCATTTTTCTCCCCGTATAGTTTTCTAGGTCTTTCACATGGTCACCTGCCGTATAGTTTACCGTCTGTCCTGATTTTGTCATCAAGTTCACAATATAAACAAGCTTTGCCTTTGTTTCTTGAATAGCCTTCTGTACTCCGCGCGGAAGCAGAACGGGAATTATGCTGGTATATAAATCGCCAGGACCAATTACAACAATATCTGAGCTTAAAATCCGGTCAACTGCGGCACTGTGTGCATCAACTTCTGGATCTAAAAAGGCCTTCTTAATACGTGATTGTTCCATTTGGTTTTCATCTATGTGACCTTCCCCCTTTAATACCTTGCCATTCTCGTACTCTACGCACAAGTGGGTTGTTTCGTGAGTAACAGGAAACACATCACCCTTGGACTTAAGAACAAACTTTACGGTGCTGAGTACATCGTCATACGAAGGGCTAACTTTTTCTAGGGCTGACATAAAAATATTGCCAAAATTATGCCCCTCAAAATCTCCGTTTTCAAAACGATATAAAAATAATTTTCTCCATAGGTCAGGCGCTTCAGAGAGTGCTACAAAACACTGTCTGAGGTCACCCGGCGGAAGCACACCCAACTGTACGCGAAGCTTACCTGTTGATCCTCCGGAGTCAGTCATGGTTACAACCGCTCCTAAATCAACATCAAACTGTTTTAAACCGCTGAGAACTACAAATGTTCCCGTTCCTCCACCTAGCACTGTAATTTTTTTCATAATGTTATTTGTCCTTTTGTACTACTTCTCCCGGCAACACAACTGACCCGGCAGTTAGCTTTACCCCAGGAAATGTGCATGCATTTACTCCAATCTTTACGTTATCGCCAGAAATAAGACCGAATTTAGCTTTGTTTGTATCAACCATTGTACCTTTCACCGGAGTCTTGACTGGCTTGGCATCAAAGCGGAAATTGGCAGTAACTGCGCCTGCGCCCATTGAGGTACGACTTCCAAGTACTGAGTCGCCGACATAGTTACGGTGCAACATAACACCTTCATTTAAGTATGATCTGGCAACCTCACAACCTGATCCAACAACTACATTATTGCATAATGTGCTCTCACGGATTAAGGAATGATCGCCAATAACGCAGTTATCACCAATAAAACACGGACCACTTATCTTTACAAACGCTCCGACTTTTACCCCGTTCCCCATATACACATCTCCCTCTATTTGCGCAGTCGGATGAATCTCTTGCCCTTTGTTCATTGAAGGTCTTATAAGATGGCCAAATGCATAGTTCTGCATTTCAAGTACATGCCAACTATACTTAAGAGTGGCCCAGTCGCCTTCATACTTTATGCAGACTGATGGATTCTTCTGCATTACGCTAGTCATCGCAGTTTCATACTGATCATCAGATGTTTGCAATCCGCCTAATGCTTCTACAAAGAGGTTGCCATCAGGATAATAATCGACAACTAATCTTACGTAAGGAGATGGCTCTCGCCCTGCTCCGGGTTTTTCTACGATTGCAACGGGATTTTCATTCTCAAACTGCACATAACCACCAGGAAAATATGATTCCATATGCTTCGCCACGAACCCAAACTTTGCCTGGACGGTCTGAGTTGTCTTTATTAATTGAGGAATAATGGCAAAATCAAAAAGATCATTTGCATTTAATAGAAGTAGGCCTCCCGTAATAAACTGTTTTGAAGCCAATACTGCATCTGCCATCCCACCTTTATCTGACTTTTGAACGGCAAACTGTACAGAGTACTCTGCAAGCAAATCTTCAAGCATTGCCCTATTAGCCTCACTACTGACAACCACTACCTTCTTGCCATACTGTTTTACACCTTCAATAATATGTGCGATGAGCGGTTTGCCATTAAACCGGTACGTCATCTTGTGCGATAATGGAGCAAACCGGTCTCCATCTCCACCTGCCAAAATCAGAATTGTGTCTAATTCCATATGGTATCTTGAAAAAAATTCCAAATTTCAAAATTCTACCTACCACTCATATATGCGTTAATCGGGTAAACTTGATTTATAATTTGAAATTGGTAATTTGTAATTCTGCACTTAATTATACTCTCTTAATATCCCCGCCAAGTCCCGTAACCTTTTCTACAAATCGTTCATATCCGCGCTCTAAAATAGAAACTCCATTTACCACCGATTCGCCTGGCACCAAAAGTGCGGCAATGGCTAGCGTTGCGCCTGCTCGAAGATCAGTAACAGTAAGCACTCCGTTATGGAGCACTTGTGGTCCGTAAATCTTTATCGCTTGTGAGTATTGTTTTGATGGATCGTAGTTAAAGTGATAATATGCAGATGGTTCTGCGACTGGTGTTGTATCAAACTCAATTTTTGCACCCAATTTTTGTAGCTCAGACACAAATGCGAACCTGTTTTCAAATACACGTTCATGTATAGTTGAAACTCCTTGTGCCTGCGTCATGAGTACAGTCCAGTTTTGCTGCCAGTCTGTCATAAACCCTGGATGTGGTTCTGTCTCAATGTGAGATGGTAAAAATGCTTGCTTATAGAAAAAGCGAACTGAATTATCTGTTTTCTCGACTCCTCCACCAATTTTTTCTACCTCTGTTATAAACCGGGTAAGCAGTTCTGGACGAATGGGTCCAACGGTAACACTCCCTTTTGTAATAAGCCCAAGCACAGCAAACGTTACAGCTTCATTGCGATCCGAAAGTATAGTATACGGTTTCGTTTGAATAAGCTCTTCAACGCCAGTAACGGTAATTGTAGAATCGGTACGCACTATGCGCGCTCCTGCCTCGTTAAAAAATGCAATAAGATCATCAATTTCTGGTTCAAGTGCCGCGTTTTCAATCACTACAGTGCCTTCTGCATGAACAGCAAGCATTATGGCAAATTCGGTTCCTGTGTGGGATGGCTTTTCAAACACATACTTGCCCTTTGTCTTCTGGGATAGTTTCGCATGATAATACCCTGTTGTGTGGTCATACTCAACAAATCCTCCGAGTTCCTTAAGTCCATTCATAATGCGATCAATGGGCCTTGCTCCGATGCGACATCCGCCTGGGTTTGGTATGTGAGCCTCGCCGAATCGTTTAAGAAGAGGTGCAAAAAGCAAAAAAGAAGTGCGAATTTTTGAACCATGTAGCATATCAACTGTGTGACTTTTGAGCGATGACCCGTCTATTTCAATTGTGTTGTCAGAAATAAACTCGGCTCTTGCACCCAACAGTTGAATAAGGTGTACCAGTTCGTCAATATCCTTTATGCGGGGTATATTATGAAGTGTAACCTTACCCTTCATCAGCAATGCTCCAATTACTGCTTTAGTTGCTACATTTTTTGCTCCTGATAATGTTACTGAACCATTAAGTATTTTTCCTCCCTGTATTATGTATGAATCTTCCATAGAGATTAGTAAATAGTAATTACAGCACTTTAACTTCTTCTTTGAGTTCTATTCCAAATTTAGTTTTAACCCTATCCTTAATTGTTGAAACGAGCTTCCGCAAGTCTTCGGGACGCGCAGTTGCATTGCGATCATTTTCAATAAAGTTTGCATGTACTTTTGATACAGAAAACCCACCTACAGAGTATCCCTTCAACCCACATTGATCAATCAAATAACCAGCAGATTTTGTAGGAGATGCAATTTGTTTTTGTTGTTCTTCTGTGAGATTTTGAAAAAAACAACCGCATGTTGCTATTCCTATCGGTTGTGTTTGTTTCCGATAAGTGTGAGCGTCTTCGGCTCGTTTTTCCAGTTCTTGTGGGCTTACCTTTTTCATACGGAATACTGCACTAAGAACTATTTCTCTGGTGTCCTGAACAATAGAATAATCATATGCAAACTTAAAGTAATCGCGAGACACCTCTTGTATGTTTCCGTCTCTATCCATTATGCGAGCAGAAATAAGAGAATCGCCTACATATACTGTTGGTTTTGTCCATTTTGAGTTCATTGCTATACCCCCTCCAACCGTGCCAGGAAGTCCGCGGTGATACTCGAGGCCAGAAAGACCAAGTGTAACCGTCTTATTTACTGCAATCGACATAGGCGTACCCGATGCAATCTTTACATCACTCCAGTCCTTACCATCACCGACAATATCTATTGATGAATACATATTTTTAACAACCACTCCTTTAATCTCTGACTCATTAAATACAAGGTTTGAACCACCTCCAAGCATAATAAGAGGTAAAGATCTGCTTTTAGCAAAGTGCGTCGCATTTACTATATCCTGCTCAGTTTTTGCAATATAAAAATACTGCGCAAAAGCATGAATGCGCATACTTAAATGCGGAAATAGATCGACATGTTCTTGGGGTGAATTGAGGCTATTCAGAATGGTAATTATATCATTTTTGAGCTTATAAATGTCCCCAGCCCCAAGCGTTAAAACTACATCACCTTTTTGCACTTTTTCCTTCAAGGAGGCGAGTAGTTCGTGACTGTTTGAATATGAAGATATAGTTGTTATTCCCCCCTGTTTCGCTTTGTCTACTAAATGCTTCGATGAAACATTAAAATCGGCACTATTTTCCCGTGCAGAGGCAAAAATGGGGAGCACATATGTTGCGTCAGCAAGGGATAGCGAGTGAACAAAATCAGGCAAAAAGGTAAGTGTACGGGAGTAAGTGTGTGGTTGAAATGCTATATGAAGTTTTTTGTTGGGAAACCGTGACTTGAGCGATAATACTGTGGCTGCAATTTCAACCGGATGATGGCCATAATCATCAAATAAATAGGAGATATCATCTGTCCATACAAGTTCTTGTCTCCGTTTGGCACCGGTAAACCCAATAACTGCTTTTTGTATTGCAGATGTCACAAATCCATGTTCAAAAAGACATGCGACTACTGCCCCTGCATTCAGAATATTTTTATCGCCAAAAAGACTAATGGAAAACGTTCCTAGTGGTTTTTTTTCTTGCCATAGTTCAAAAGTGCTTCCGTTGCTATTCTGTGTGATATTTCGTATTTGATAACTGTTAGAGTCGCCAGTTCCATATGTAGCTATAGACTTATCGGGAAGATTTGCAATCACATCTTTTATATGAACATCGTCTCCACATGCCAGTATTCTTTTTGACTGTTTGAAAAATTGTTGAAATGTATTTTTTGTTTCCTCTATGCTCTCGTATACATCGGGGTGGTCAAAGTCAATGTTGGTGCAGATAGAATAAGATGGATGTAAAAACAAAAGCTTGGGAGTCTTATCGATAGGAGGTTGAACGCCGTACTCATCAGCTTCGACTACCATATACTCCGATTGAGTAAACGCACCTCCACCACTCCCTGCATGAGGTGGGGCGCCAATCATATAAGACGGATTAACTCCTAGTTTGTAGAGTGCCCATGCAAGAAGAGATGAAGTGGTGGTTTTTCCATGGCATCCCGATACTGCTATTGATTTGGGAAACTGAGCTAAAATCTCACCCAGAAGTGCAGGCTGCGAAATGAGGGTTTTCCCTTTGCTTTTTGCATACTCTGCAAGCTGATGTTTTAACCCTCCATGTGCGGCAGAATAAACAAAAATATCACTTGCATCTACCCCGCTGGTATCGGTAAAGTCGGTTGTATATGAAATTGAGTGTTGCTTAAGTGTTTCGTCGGTGATAAATTCTTCTGCTACATCAACTCCAGTTACCTTATTTCCCATTTCTCCAAGCATGATAGCAAGATTTGCCATCGCCGCACCCTTAATGCCGAGTATAAAATACGAACTCTGAATAGAAGCCATATCCTATTATACCCGAGGAGAGTCTAAGGAAGCATAATATAACCCATCATCTCACCAAACGGCTCGCCTGTTGTTTTGTGCCGTCTGAAAGAAAAAAATCTATCCTTGTCACATGACGTACAAAAAGGAGAAAAATCTATGTGATCCGAAGCAATCCCAGCTTCACGAGCGAGTTCATAATTTAGCCGTAATAGATTAAGGTAATAGGTATCCCCATGCGGACGTATGATGAGCTTTTCAAAGCGTTCCATTTCCTCCATAAAAAGCACATATCTATCCCTGTCTATGGTATAGCAACACATACCAATTGCTGGACCCACAGCCATGAGAGTGTTTTGCCTTGTGCCACCCATCTTTTCTATTGCCAAGATCATTCTACCCACCATGTTTTTCACAGTACCCCTCCAACCTTGATGCGATGCACCGATTACCCCTGCAACTGGATCATAAAATAGTATGGGCACACAGTCTGCAGAACGCACTGTCAGACATACTCCTGTTTCCTTCGTAACCACACCATCACACTCTGCTATTTGCTCTACTTCGCCAACGTGATCAGTATTTGTACTACCAACATTTACGCTATGTATCTGCTCAAGTACCACCAGTTTTTTATATTGAATGTCTTCGTTGAGGAGAAAGTCCTTGATGGTTTGAATTTTACGAACATCGCCTGCATGTCGTGAAGTAAAACCACCAGTTGCAGGACGAAGCATCCCCGACTCAAAAATTTCAGTTTCACGGTTATAGTTCATAGCGGCTTACTGCAAATTAAGTAATCGCTTGACACACTCTGTGTCACTCCATGGATACTCAGTTTTTCCCCTACATAAACTTTTCTCGTGACCCTTCCCGGTAATAACAACTACATCGCCTTTTTTTGCCATCTGAACAGCCTTCGAAACTGCCGATTCACGATTGGTATCGATAATAAACGGCTTATGCGTTCCATGAAACCCCGTAGCAATGGCTTTACTAATGACTATTGGGTCCTCGGTTCGATAATCCTCTTCAGTGATAATTGAATAGTCTGCATATTCTGCACTGGCTTTGCCCATATCTGGCCGTTTTGATGCATCTCTCAGTCCTGCAGAACCGAAAACGTGATATAGCTTTCCTCCAGGTGATAAGTATGTAGTTCGCACTGCAGATAATATGCGACGAATTGCATTTGGTGTATGCGCAAAATCAACAATCACGATAAACTCACCATCATATACCACATCTACTCGTCCTTGTGGTAATGTATATGTTTTAAAATGTTTTTTTACTTCGCCATCTGCAAAACCCAGCTCCATACATAGCGCATAGACAGAAAGATAGTTATATTTATTAAACTCTGCCAATTTAGGATAGTCCCGACCAAAATCATACATATAGTCTGCTTTGTTTTTTAGTCCATACCACTTTACATTGCGATGAAAAAAAAGTGGATTTGCCTGAAGAGTTGATTGAGTTACATCATCATCTGCATTTACGACGGTTATGTATGATCTATTGATGAGTTCACACTTTACTTTTGCATATTCCGCAATTGTCTTATGATAATCTAAGTGTTCATGAGTGATATTCGTGATTATGGATGCCTCATACGTTACACCCCAAATCCTGTTTTGGTCAATAGCATGGGATGTTGTTTCTAAAACAAAGTATTCGTGTCCTGCAAGCACCGCCTCATATATCATTTTCTGCACCATAAATGGATCTGGAGTGGTTACATGAAGCCCTGTATCATACACCTTTTCACCTACTTTCCCGTACACGGTCGAGATCATCGAAGTCTTTTTCCCCAGCGCTGTAAGTATATGATACACAAGGTGAGTGGTAGTTGTCTTGCCGTCGGTGCCGGTCACTCCTATTACCTTAATGTGCCTGCTTGGAAAACCATACAGTATATTTGCGATCAACGCCTGAACAAGATGATAGATGTTCTTTAGTTTTTGGAGCATGGTTGAATTAATTTATTTTTTGAATTTTGTAAATACAATTTCAATTGTTATTTGAAACATGTCATTTGTAATTTTGTATCATTCTGGAGCTATATTATAATAAACTATAAGCTCTTTTGCGATTTCAAAAAATATTGGTGCGGCTGTTTCTGATCCCCATTGTGATGCCTTTGGTTCTTTAACAACCACTAACCCTATAAACTGTGGATTTTTTATAGGTGAAAAACCAATAAACGATGCAATGGTTTTTGTATCGTCATACTTGCCGGCAAGCGCTATTTGAGCCGTACCAGTTTTACCCCCTATTTGATATCCAGCAGGTTTTAAAAATTTTGTTTCTCCGTTTTCAATAGTAGAGTGGAGTATTTTTTTCATAATATCACTCGTTTTCTGGCTAATGGTTCTCCCCTGAACAACTGGTTTTATTTTCTGTATTGTTTCACCCCTCAGTTCGGAAACCACATGAGGTTTGAGCAATTTTCCTCCATTGATAATGGAGGAAAATGCACGAACCATCTGAAGTGGAGTTACGGCAAGCCCCTGTCCAAACGTAGCGGTTGCATAGTCGATAGGATACCACTGGTTTTTTGCCTTAATAAAACCTCCGATTTCACCCTGTAGGTCAATACCAGTAGGTTCTCCAAATCCATAGGTAGTAATTGTCCTAAATACCGCCTCATTTCCCATTTTTTTTCCAATAAACACCATTCCCACATTGGATGACTTTTCAAGTGCGCGGGTAAGGGTTATTCTCCCTTCATACTGGTTATTCCAAGTACGGATTGAATACTCACCTATTTTTACCGGACCATCTTCATTAAAGTACGTGGTTGCAGTTACCGCCCCCGACTCGATTGCAGAGGCTAAAATAAGCGGTTTGAATGTTGATCCGGGTTCATACACCTCAGATATCGTGGGATTACGAAATGAAGTATCGCTAAAGGTAAAGTAAGTCTGAGGATCATAATCTGGCACACAGCTCATTGCGAGAATTTCAAGTGTGTTAGGGTTGGCAACGATTGCACACCCCTCAAGCGCGTCGGCTTTGTCAAGCCCTTCCTTCAGTTTGCGTTTTACTATTGACTGGACTGAGGAGTCAATAGTAAGGTAGACATTTCTTCCATTCTCAGGGTCAATGCGCTCTTGTGTACCTAGAAAAATTGGCTTACCTCTTGGATCAACATCAGACCGGACAAGACCCGGAAGTCCAGCTAGCTCTTTTTCATAGTAACCTTCTACTCCGGACCTCCCAATATCCTGCCCCTCATCAGTTTTACCAACAAAACCAACAATATGCGCTGCAAGTGATGCATCGGGATAGTATCTGCTCCACATTTCATCAAACCCAAGTCCGGGGAGTCTGGTTTGTATTAATTTTTCACGCTCCTCACGAGTCACGCCGGTTGTCACGCCTACCCATTTTTTCGTCTTATCAATTTTTCCTGCAATACTCGCCTGCTCCATGTCAAGTATTTCAGCCACTTTCATGACTGTTTTTTCATTCTCCACAATCAGGTGTGGTTCAAAAAAAAGTCGGTACAATACCTCGTTGAGCACTACCGGTCTGCCGTTGCGATCATATAGTTTGCCGCGTTCAGGATAGAGTCTACGGGTAACTAGATAATCTTTCTGCACATCCGGCCGAATAACCTGGATATAAAAAAGTCGAAGTAAAACTATTGAAAATACAAATAAAAATCCCGCAAGTAAAACTCTCAGTTTAGAAATTGGCATACACGTTGCTGTTTACCGCTTATTAAGTAATGCAAACTGCAGTTCACCAATGTATACGGGTTTTGCGGCGTGTTTAAATCCCCACTTTTGCTCAAATACGTCAAGCGACCTGAACGAAACCGCGTCTGCCAAATGTTTTTCAAGAGCAACGTTCTCCTGGGTTATTATATGCGTTTTTTGCTCATATTCGTGAATCTCTGTTCCCAGTTTCATACTTGAAACAAATATCACAACATTTGCAATAAGCACGGTGACAAATACTACCCCAAGTATTTCAGATATATACTGTTTCATAGGTGAAAAACTCTCAGCACCGCAGACCTCTCAAACGACATGTGTTCGTCGCCTTTTAGCGGTTTTTTTGTTGTTTGAGTAAGCCCATGCGATCGTATAAACTGTTTTACTATACGATCTTCAAGCGAATGAAAACTTATAACTGCTACTAGTCCGTTTTTGTTAATTGTGTTTATAGCTCCCGCTAAGCCTTTTTTTAGATTGTTAAATTCGTCATTTACTTCTATTCGAAGTGCTTGAAAAACACGAGCAATTGAACGCTTTGGGTCAGATACGCCGGCAGCATGTATACAATCACGCAACCACTGCACGGTAAGCATTCTTTTGCCGCGTCGCCTATCCTCAATCACGGTAACAATTTTTTCCGCCTGGATTTCTTCAGCATTCTCCATAAATACCCGAACCAATGCTTCGTGTGAATATTGACGCAGTATTTGAGATGCGTCACGATCTACGTCGTTATCAAGACGCATATCTAATTCTTCATTATCATTCTTAAACGAAAGCCCTCGTTTTCCTTCTTTTAACTGACCAAATGAAAGACCCAAATCAAACAAGACCCCATCTGCATGGAGAAACCCATGGGATGACGCAATTCTTTCGATGTCTGCAAAGTTTCCAGGAGTAATAGTGAGAAGTGGGCTGTGCAGTCTACCCTGTTGTGTTGCAACTTGGTACGGGTCACGATCAATTGCAAGAACTCGCGCATGGCGTTCAAGTAGTGCTTTTGTGTGTCCGCCTTCTCCAAGTGTTGCATCAATGTAGAGACCACCCTTTTTGACATCAAGTGCCTGCATGACTGTTTCGAGCATGACTGGAGTATGCATAATGGCTTTTAGTTGTGTTCGGCTGGCTCAGAGCGTTGTTCTTTTAGCTCAAATTGATATTGTTCCCACCGTTCGGGGCTCCATAGTTCAAAATGATCGCCAACTCCGATAATTAGCACCTTGTCTTTCAGATCAGCGTGAACAAGAAGAGCTTTTGGAATAACAAATCTTCCTTGTTCGTCTATGGTAATGTAGGTGGTTGACGAAAAGAGAGATCGGCGTTTGGCAATGTCAGTTTTATCAAGTAGTGACACAGAAACAAGTGCCTGTGATCGAACCTCCCAATCGTGTTTATCGTACCCCGACAAGCATTCGTCAAATCCTTTGGTGATAACAAAGGTGTCACCCTTCAGAAGTTCTCTGATTTTTTTTGGTATCACAATACGACCAGGGGCTGTAAAAGATACAGAATATTCACCAAAAAAAACCATATACAACCATTTAACGCCATTTTGAACTAAAAGTCAACACATACATTATCTATCTAGACAAATGATCATTGGTCATTTGTCATCTGACATTGGTCATTTATTAATTGGGATATTGGGATAATAACAACTCATGGTGTACACTATATATTGCACATGAACAAGCTCTATCAACAGACAAAAAGATTATTTCTAGGAACGCAGGGGGGCCTTTTTTCGTCTGCAATGATTATCAGCTTTATGATTGTTGTATCGCGCATTTTTGGATTTGTGCGCTACCGTATCCTTGCAGGATTTTTTACAAAAGATCAGCTTGATATCTTTTTTGCTTCATTTCGGATTCCAGATCTCATATTTGAACTGCTTATAACTGGAGCAATTACTTCAACACTTATACCCATTTTTATTCAGTATGCGAAGGATGAGAAAGAACAGGCAAGAGTCATATCTTCGATCATGAATGCTGTTTTTATCTTGCTAACTGTGTTAGTTGCTGTTCTTGTACCACTTATGCCCTATATCGTTCCACTCATTGCGCCAGGTTTTAGCGGGCAGAAGATGGCTGAAATAACGTATTATTCACAACTACTCCTTGTGGGACAACTTCCCTTTCTGGTTATCGGCAACTTTCTAACAGGTATCGCTCAGGCGCAAAAAAGGTTTTTTATAACAGCAATTCCTCCTATTATTTACAACATATCCGTTATTATCGCTACATATGTGTTTGCCCCCTATTATGGACTACATGCACCGGTATGGGGCGTAATGGCGGGCGCATTGTTATTTGCAGTTATACAGCTTCCTATTGGGGCAACATTAAAAAATAACTACTACTTTGGTATCGCAAAACACAATGGAGTAAGAGATTTCTTCACAATGATTGGCCCGCGACTTCTGACCATTATTGCAACTCAGATAGACGCAACTATCGACTTAACTCTTGCTACATTACTTGGGTCTGGAGCATATACCATATTCTATTTTGCCCAGCATTTACAGCTACTCCCTGTTTCAGTAATAGGGATGTCGTTTGGTCAGGCATCCTTACCCTATTTATCGGAGTTGGCGTCACAGAAAAAACTATCCGAACTTACCAAGATTATTACGGAATCTATTATGAATGTTATTTTTCTTACAACACCCATTGCAACATATTTTATTTTTGCAAGAACACCGCTTGTGCGTATGTTTTTTGGTGGAGAAAAATTTGACTGGGATGCAACGGTGCAAACCGCATTTCTTTTGTCATATTTTGCCATCTCAATTCCCATACACGCAATCTATTACATCCTAACCCGTTCTTTTTATGCACTGCACGACACGAAAACCCCTTTTTTTGCAAGTCTGATGGGTATACTGGTAAATACACTTCTCTCTGTGTTCTTTGTGCTCATTGCTAAACTTCCCGTATGGTCGCTTGGTATTTCGTTCTCGCTTTCAATTACACTGCAGGTTTTTGTTCTTTTTGTTCTCTTTCATAAACGTATCGCGTTTGAAATCATCCCTATGATAACCGGAATGGGTAAAATTAGTATCGCCGCAGTGGTAGCAGCCCCCATACCTTATATTCTCATCAAGCTCATCGACAACCTTCTCCTTGATACAACACGCACGATAAATATTCTTATACTCCTCACCACAAGTTCTGTGTTATATCTTTTGCTATACTTATTTTTATGTTGGCTTCTTGCTGTTAACGAACTCTACGTAGTCACACGGTTAACGATGAAGGCAAGAGAATTCCAAAAGAAAATTACCGAAATCTATAGTTCCTATGACTGATATTAATCAAAAAAAGGCAGTACTTTCTATACAACGAAGCTTACTGGGTAAAAATCTTTCCTATAAGGAGATATACAATCTTATGGATCAGATTGCTCATGAGCGCTTAAGTGACATACTTACCACCTATTTTGTTGCAGCTTCTTTTAAAGATGGCTTCCATCATGATGATTTATATCAATTCACGAAAGCTATGGTTGAAACAGGCAACCGGCTACGATTTAAGGGTATTGTTGCTGATAAACATTCAATAGGTGGAGTATCCGGCACACGCGCAACTATGGTAATGGTGCCTATTATCGCCGCGGCAGGTTATAAAATTCCCAAGATATCATCACGAGCCATTACTACTCCCGCTGGTACGGCAGACGCAATGGAGGTACTGGCAGGTGTTGAATTTAAGGTAGATAAACTTGAAGATATTGTGAATACTGTGGGAGGGTGTATTTGCTGGAACGGCAAGCTAGGAATTGCACCTGCAGATGATGTACTTATTCATATCGAAGAGCCGATTGCTTTTGAGTCGTTCGACAAAATTATTGTATCAGTCATGGCAAAAAAAATTGCCGCCTCAACTACACATCTTATCCTTGATATACCCATTGGCAAAACAATGAAAATAGTTCACGAAAAAGACGCAGAAGTTGTTGCAAAAAAATTCCGCGACTTGGGAAAAAAATTTGGTATTAAGGTGGTGACGACCATTAATAAAACAAAACAGCCCGCCGGCTTTGGTGTTGGACCAGCTCTTGAAGCAAGAGATGTGCTCAAAGTACTCGAGCAATCAGATGATAGACCACCTGAACTTGAGGAGCGTGCCCTTTTTTTGGCGGGTATGTTACTTGATCTATGTTTCAAAGAGGATGGAACAAAAAAACACGGAATCGATGTTGCTCGTGAAATACTCGCCTCAGGCAATGCGCTCCAAAAGTTTAAAGAAATAATTAAAGCACAGGGAGGATCACCCCATATCACCTCAAAAACAATCACTATACAAAACAAAAAGAAAGTAATCCGAAGTTCACGGCGCGGACGGGTTCGTGAGATAGACAATCGCCATCTTAACAGTTTGGCGCGTTTACTTGGTGCTCCAAAAGATAAACACGCGGGTATTGTCCTGTATAAAAAAGTGGGGGATACGATCGAACTTAGAGAGCCTATAATGGAGCTCTACGCATCAAAGTCATATCTTTTTGAAGAAGCTGAAAACTCATTACAAACATTTCCCATCCATTTATTGGACACCACCATATGAAAAGATTACGTATCACCCTCATTTTGACTATATTGGTACTTATATTCGGATATTTTGTATACGTTGAAGGTGGCCTTCCCGTTGATAAAACTAACACAGGTGCACAGATTTTTACTGTACAAAAGGGAGAGGGACTCTATTCAATTACAAAGCGACTCTCAACTGAGGGGTTGATACGAAACCGTCTCGTATTTCTTGCAATAGCAAAGCAAATGGGTATTGAAAAAAACATACAGGCAGGTGACTTTAAGCTTTCAAAAAGACTTACAGCTCAGCAAATAGCCGAACAACTTACTCATGGAACCGAAGACGAGTGGATCACCATAATTGAAGGCATGCGCAAAGAAGAAATTGCAATGAAGTTAAAGGATCAATTTTCTATATCTGAGATTACATTTATCGAGAATGCACGGGAGGGTGAACTGTTTCCGGACACATATCTTATACCCAAACAGGCAACTGAAGAACAGATTATAGAAATTATGCAAAATAATTTTAAAGCAAAAATTGCTGAAGCGCGCAAGCAGTATCCTTTTGAAAAGCGTTCAGATCGTGAGGCTCTTATCTTAGCTTCGCTTGTCGAACGGGAAGCTAAATTTCCCGAAGACCGCCTATTAGTAGCAAGCATAATAGCTAAACGCGCTGCAAATGATTGGCCACTTCAAATTGACGCAACTATACAGTATGCACTTGGATATCAGCGGCAGGAAAAAACATGGTGGAAGCGTCATCTTACCCTTGAAGATATAAAGGCAGATTCTTCATATAATACGTATCAAAAAACGGGTTATCCTCCTGCTCCTATATGTAATCCAGGACTGGCTTCAATTAAGGCGGCACTGGGTGCAGATCCAAATACTCCTTACTGGTATTATGTCAACGACTCAAAAGGGCGTATACGACCTGCAAAAACATTAGAAGAACATAACGAAAACATTCGCAAATATATTCAACAAGATTTATAACTCAGAAAAGTACCGTTACATTCTGTTAGTGAGAAGATTGTAAATGATTCTCGAAAGAGTTTCACAGTTTTGATCTATATTCCCATCTCTCATAAATGCATGAGGTAGGGTTTTTTCTACGACGTAGTGCCCTTTATTTTTTTGGGGAGTATTTCTAAAAAATGACTCTACCATATTGCTATTTAATCGAGGGAACTTATGCGGATTGTCCACCCTTCTTTCTGATGGTGCTCCATATCCATTTTTATCGTAGTTTCGAAGCGCAAAATGGATTACGTCCACAACTACATCACTTTTTATATCGTTCATAAGCATAGAGATTGTTTTCTTTTCAGGCTCATATGCTTCAAATCCTGACCATGAATGCGCTTGGGATAGTAAGATTTTTGTATCACTATAATAATCTGCTGGATCAACTAATATACATTGCTTAATCAACTGCCCATAGTAAGAGTTTACTAATACATGCGTGGCACTGTATGCACCCTGGCTTGTTGCCATAAGCACACAGCTTTTGTGTGATGCAGCATTTTCGTGATCCAGAATAGCATTCAAATCGTTAACTTGTGTATGAAGTGGAAGATCGCTGTGACTTTTTGTGCTAGTAAATGAAAAAGTAACTACTTTAAGTTTGGGCATACACTTGCCCATAATTCTTTTTAATGGATCAAATGAATGCTCGTCATCGCCTGAACCACCAACGATAATGAGCGTGGTGCTGTCTTGCATATGTTATACAATATCCTGCCCTGCCGCTGTGTCGGGTGCAGTGCGTTTAAGGACCTCGCGCGGTTTTCCACTTCCCGTTGCTGGCCCTACATAGCCTGCAGTTTCCAGTTCGTCAATTATTGCTGCGGCCCGTGAGTATCCGATTTTTAGCTTACGCTGCAGATATGATGTTGAGGCTTTGCCCGACTGCTGGATTACGTCAAGTGCTTGGTTAAAGAGTGGATCTTGTCCATTACTGACACCGCCACCGATAGTCATCTGCCCGGAAACATTAATACCGGGGTCTGTTTCCATAATTTCCTCTGTATAGTGAACTTCTGGTGATTGCGCACGAATAAACTTCGTTAGTTCCAATACTTCCTTTTCAGTAATAAAGGGACCCTGTATGCGTCTTGGCTTTGCTTGATCTGGAGGCAAGAAAAGCATATCTCCTTTTCCAAGCAATTTTTCAGCACCAGGCATATCGATAATAACGCGGGAGTCAATCATTGATGATACGTTAAACGCAAGGCGGGCGGGAATATTAGCCTTCATAAGACCCGTAATAACATCAACAGAAGGCCGTTGTGTCGCCAAAACTAGGTGAATACCCGTTGCACGAGCAAGCTGGGCAATACGCGTAATAAGCGTCTCCACATCGTTACCGGCAAACATCATAAGATCTGCCAACTCATCAATCATAAATATAATAAACGGTTTTTTTTCTACCCCAGGTATTTGATTGTAGCTTTCAATATTTCGTGCATGTACTTTTGCAAAAAGCTTATATCGCTCTTGCATCTCGTTTACGGTCCAGCGTAGCGCACGCAGAGTCATTTCTGGTTCGTTAATAACTGGTGTTAGTAGATGTGGGATGCTGTTATAGGCACCCATCTCAACTCGCTTAGGATCAACCAATATCAGGCGCAAATCTTCCGGCCGTGTTCTGAAAAGAAAAGTGCTTATCCAGGCATTAATTATTACCGACTTACCAGAGCCTGTGGTACCTGCAATGAGACAGTGTGGCATTTTGCCAATACTCGCGGCCTGCGGTCTACCTGATACATCAAGTCCCAACGGTACAAGGAGTGGGTCTGGATTTTTCGTAAACACATCGTCTTGAAGGAGGCTCTTGAGTGTAACAATCTGTGGTCGTATATTGGGGATTTCGATACCAACCATGGACCGTCCAGGTATGGGAGCCTCAATACGAACCTGTCCTGTCGGTGCCGCTATAGCAAGAGCCAAATCATTTGCCAACGCAGTAATCTTTGAGAGTCGAGTTCCACTTTTTATCTCAATTCCATACTGAGTGACTGCGGGTCCTTTATTGTGCTCAGCTACACGTGCCGCAATTCCAAAACTGTCTAGTGTCTTTTCGATTGTTGATGCAATATAGTTTACGTCCCCACGATCCGCCTCAGCTTGTTTTACATCGCTCAATAGATTGAGCGGTGGAAATATCCAGGTTGATCCAGCCTGCGTAAGTGGCTTTATGTATATTTCCTGTGATGCGCTGCCGGACTGCACTTCACGTATCGAAGGTGGATTTTCACTAGGTTTTTTTTCATGAGTGCCCTGCTTTGCTTTAACGTCTTCTATGTACTCTACTGGTTTTTGAGCAAATACCTTTTCTTGTGTCTTTTTATCTTTAATAAATTCATCTTCCTTTGATTTCACAGGCTGCACTGCAGGATCAATTAATCGTTTAATTTGCTTATAAGCCAACATGCCCATACTAAATGCCGCCCTCATAACAAACTCTATAGATGTGTCAAAAAAAAGAATAATACCAATAAAAAGTAGTGTCATTAAAAAAAGAAATGTGCCAATAGGAGATATGCTTTCTTGTAACACACTCATGCTAAATTCACCCCATGTACCCCCCTTAAACAAAGACCCTATCGAAATAAAAATAAAAAATAAACCGACTGTTATGGTTGGTCTCACAATTTCTCTTCGAGAAATTGAAAAAACATGGATCGATGAAAGAATTATAAAAACAGGTATGAAATAAGATACGAAACCAAACTTTTCAACTAAAAAAAACCGTATTGCCGCTAGCACTCTTCCATCGACACTTGGACCAAGTGGCAACAGCGAGAGCAACAACAAAAACCCGCCAAAAAATAGGACTAGAGCTACTAATAAAAAAAGAGTTTTTGCGTTAATTTTGGTCTTTACAAAGGGCAGCCGAATAATACTTTTTTTTCTTGCCATATCAACTCATTCTAGTACAATCGGCCGCCTCTCGTCAAACTCAATTACGACATCAGTTCTTTGAGAAAGTCATCATCTGACTGACTATGCTCTCTGTGGTCTGGTTGCGTGCCTTGTGGGCGCTGACGCTGTCCAAACCTTCGTGGTCCAGATTGAGGCGCTCCCGATCCTCCGCGTCTAAACGAGTGGTGTGGGCGACGTGATTGGAAATCTCTCCTACCGCCCCGCATCTGTTGATCGCCCCGTGCAGGTGGTGCACCGGCACCCATTTGTGGCTCTTCGCCATCGGGTCCAAACATTTGGAGGTTTACCCGTCCCATATTGTCTATCTCCATAACCTTTACCTTTACCTTATCTCCTACTTTTACGACTTCGGATGGGTCTTTTACAAATCCTCTTCCCATTTTGGAAACGTGTACAAGTCCGTCTTTACCCGGAATGCATTCCACAAATGCGCCAAATGCTGCGATTCTTTTTACCTCACCTTCAAAGATCTCGCCTACCTGAATTTCACGTGTCATATTTTCAATGAGCTTTGCGGCCATCTCAACCTTTGCTTTATCTATACCACTAATGGTCACTTTACCATCATCGCTCACATTAATATCTGTACTGGTTTGTGCAATGAGAGCACGAATATTTTTTCCTCCCGGCCCAATAATTTCACCAATCTTATCTTGTGGAGGCGTGATAACTACCACCTTTGGTGCAAACTGTGAAATTTCCTTTCGTGGCTCAGTTATCGCTTTTTTCATGTTTTCAAGTATTTTAAGTCGTGCAACTCTTGCGCGAACCACAACTTCATGGATCATCTTTGCAGTAAGACCCATATTTTTTACATCAAGCTGAATTGCAGTTACTCCCGTTTCTGTACCAGCCATCTTAAAGTCCATCTCTCCTGAAAAATCCTCAATTCCCATGATGTCGGTCAATATGACATACTCGTCATCAGACTTGGTTACAATACCCATGGCAATACCTGCAACGGGAGCCTTAATAGGAACTCCAGCGTCCATAAGAGCTAGGGTAGATGCACACGTTGAAGCTTGTGATGTTGATCCATTTGAGGATAAGACTTCAGAAACTACACGTATTGTATATGGGAAATCTTTTTGAGCTGGAAGTACTGGTTCAAGGGCTTTTTCTGCAAGTGCTCCGTGTCCAATTTCGCGTCGCGAAGGAAATCCAAAACGACCTGTTTCGCCAACTGAGTATGGTGGCATTGAGTAGTGGTGAATATATCTTTTTGCTTCTTCGCCTTCTGGACCTTCAATAAGCTGTTCTAAACTTGGAGCACCCAAGGTTACAATGGACAGCACTTGAGTTTCTCCACGCGAAAAAAGGGATGATCCGTGAATTCGTGGAATAATACTTACCTCGGATGAAAGGTTTCGCAAATCATCAATACCTCGACCATCTACACGCTTTTTGTTGAGGATGTTTTCACGAATAATTTGCTTTGAAACATAGTCAATTGCTTTGGCAATCTGTTTCTTATCAAATTCATCAGCGTGTTTTTCAGAAACGAGATTTACAAGTTCGTCGACTGCGCCTTTGTCTTCAAATTCCTTTTTCGCTTTTTGCTCAACTAGTGCATCAAGTTCAGATTTAAATTCTTTTTTTAATACTTGCAATAATTTCTCATCAACCACTGAATCTGAAGCAGTTTCTTTGGTGTTACCTACTTCCTTTGCAAACTCGTTTATAAACGAAATTATTTTTTCGTTTTCCTCAGTTGCAATGACTATGCCCTTTTCAATTGACTCTTCATCAACCTCTTCTGCACCAGTTTCAATCATGACAACTTTTTTATTGAGTGACGAAACCACAAGATCCATCACTGAAAATTTTTGGTCTTCTTCAGTTGGATTTACTACGTAGGTCAATTCTCCGTTTCTAATTGCTCCAACACGACATACACCAATTGGTCCCTTCCATGGGATTGGAGATGCATGAAGCGCCGCAGAAACAGTGAGCGCGGAAAGAATGTCGGGTGAATTTACTCCATCTACCGATAACAAAGTGATAATTATTTGTACCGTTTTTTTATACCCTTTTGGAAACAAAGGTCGTATAGATCTATCAATGAGTCGCCCAGTAAGCACGGCCTCATCTGTTGGTTTACCTTCTCGCTTAACCCATCGGGAACCTTTAATACGTCCACCTGCATAGAGTTTTTCAGCGTACTCTACCTGAAGTGGAAAATAATCGATATCTTCACGTTCTGCACCAGCAACAACAGTAACCAATACACTGGTATCACCCATGCGTCCAAGCACTGCGATTGTGGCGGCATTTGCTAACTTACCTGTCTGAAAAGACAGTGTTCTTTTTAGTTCTCCTGAGCCCAGCTCAAGATTTTTTTCTACTACTCTCATAGAATATAAATTAATTAAGAAATAAAGAGGGTTTTGTTCTTTATACCCTCATCATTAAAAAATGATTAATAAAAATGTAAAATTACGGAGTATTATTTCTTCAGTCCAAGCTGATCAATAAGTTTTTTGTACCGTTTCTCGTCTAATTTCTGCAAATAGTTTAGAATTCTCCGTCTCTTGGCAATCACCTTTAACAACCCTCTTCGTGAATGGTTGTCTTTATTGTTTTCGTTAAGGTGCTCTGTAAGGCGTAAAATTTTGAACGTAAGAAGTGCGGATTGAACTTCAGGTGAGCCTGTGTCGCCATCTTTTTGGGCAAACATTTCGATAAGCTTCTGTTTATCGTCCGGTAATTTTTTCATAAGAATACATTATAATGGACAAAGCATGAAGTTGCAATATCTTTTTCTCCCGCTTGTTTTGTGGTCAAGTGCTCTATTTATTTTCTTCACATTTCCACCCTCGTCTGCCTGGCTTATCGCACTATTTATAATGATAACCTCGGGTGCGGTTTATTTCTCGGTACGACTCAAGTTTTCCCACAAAACCGCATTTACGGTTATGATAACCGCAGTTTTATTTATGAGTATTTCTGCTTTTTTGGGTTTTTCTTATATAAATACAGTGCTTATTTTGGCAATTGGGGCACTTATTGCCCAACTTCTTTAGTGCTATAATAGAGTTCACATGTCTCAAACCAAAAAATATATCACCACCACTCTCCCTTATGTGAATGCGGAACCGCATATTGGATTTGCCCTTGAAATAGTCCAAGCGGATGTCCTTGCACGCGCTTGGCGCATGCACGGAGCAACCGTAGTATTTAATACGGGAACTGATGAACATGGACAAAAAATTTATGAAAAAGCAGTTGAACAAAATAAAGATCCAAAAGCTTACTGTGATGAGTATGCAGAAAAGTTCAGCAAACTACGCGATGCGCTCAATCTAAGCTATACGCACTTTATCCGCACAACTGACAAGGCACACATAAGTGCCGCACAAGAGTTTTGGACTCGGTGCAAAAACAACGACGACATATACAAAAAAAACTATCAAACAAAATATTGTGTTGGGTGTGAACTAGAAAAAACAGACTCCGAACTTGAGGATGACAAGTGCCCCATCCATCCTAAAACTGCTATTGAACTTCGCAACGAAGAAAACTACTTTTTTAAATTCTCAAAGTATCAAAAGCCACTTCTTGAACTATACAGGAAAAACCCTCATTTTGTAGTCCCGACCGAAAAAATGCGGGAAATTATTCACTTTGTTGAGGGGGGGCTTCAGGACTTTAGTGTATCTCGGTTGAAAAAGAAGATGCCCTGGGGAATACCTGTCCCAGAAGACTCAGACCACGTAATGTATGTGTGGTTTGATGCGCTTATAAACTATATCTCAACCTTGGGCTGGCCAACACAGAGTGAACAGTTTGCCGCCTATTGGCCCGGAAAACAGGTGGCCGGTAAAGACAACCTCAGACAGCAGTCGGCAATGTGGCAAGCAATGCTCATGTCGGCAAAACTACCCCTTTCCGATCAAATCATCATACACGGATTCATTACCTCAAATGGTCAAAAAATGAGTAAAAGCCTTGGTAATGTGGTAAATCCTTATATGATTGTAAATACATATGGCACAGATGCAGTACGCTACTATTTGCTTCGTGAAATCCCGAGTCTTGATGATGGCGACTATTCTGAGTCCCGTATGAAAGAGGTGTACAATGCAGACCTCGCAAATGAACTGGGGAACTGTGTGTCTCGTATTACTACCCTTGCCGCTAAAGATGGAATTTCAGTTACACAAACTACATCGCAATCACCCATAGAAGATCTTCGACAAATAGAATCGTTTGCCTTTGGTCAAGTATTAGGCTCTATCTGGAGCACAATTAAAGATCTTAATAAGGAAATTAATACATTCGAACCATGGAGCAAAACTCCTGAAGAACGCCATACATTTCTCACAAATGCAATACATATACTACATGCAGTTGGCATTCGTCTTTCGCCGTTTATGCCAACCATTAGCGAAAAGATCATGCAGTATACCTCGGGCACCATTCAGAAAATTCCACCGCTATTTCCACGAATTAGTATATGAATAAAGTAGTTGCCTTTATCAAAGATCACCTGTTGGCATTAAGCATTGGAGGTTTAATTTTATCAGTAGTTCTCATTTCTGCTGTCATTTACTTTTTTATTTTTAAAGACCTGCCAGCCGCATCTTCCCTACGTGATAATAAAACAGTCCCGCTTTCAACACACATGTATGATCGAAACGGCAAGCTGCTCTATGAGATATACCGTGATCAAAACAGAACTCAAATATACCTTAAAGATTTAAAACCGCACGTATATCAGGCAGTAATAGCAATTGAAGACAAAGATTTTTACAAACATAAAGGTGTTTCATTAGTATCGGGCATTCTGCGAGCAATGAAGGACACACTACTCCGCCAAAATTTACAAGGAGGATCAACCCTTACTCAGCAACTTGTTAAAAACGCACTATTGAGTCCTGAACGAACAATTCGGAGAAAAGTACGTGAAATCATATTGGCAGTTCAAGTGGAACAGCAGTTTACAAAAGAAGAAATCCTTGAAATGTATCTCAATCAAGTGCCATACGGTGGCTCAGCATATGGTATTGAGGAAGCATCAAAAACGTTCTTTGGAAAACATGCAAAAGAGTTAACTATAGATGAAGCCGCATTTTTAGCAGGACTACCCCAGGCACCATCACTCTATTCGCCATATATCAATCCTGATCTTGCTGTAAAGCGCCGCAATGAGGTACTGAAAGCAATGGCTGAGCAGTCATATATCTCTTCAAAACAAAAGGATGAACTTCTTAAAAAACCCATCGCTGTTATTCCACTCCGAACGATAGTAAAAGCGCCGCATTTTGTATTTTATGTAAAGCAACTTTTAGAAAAGCAATTTGGGGCAGACCTGGTTGAACAAGGTGGTTTGAAAGTTACCACCACGCTTGATCTCACAGTGCAAGAAGAGGCGGAAAAAATTGTCCGCGAGGAGCTTGAGGATATAGAGTACCTCAATGTAAACAACGGTGCGGCACTTGTTACGAGACCACCCACAGGAGAGGTGATTGCAATGGTTGGGTCAGTCGACTACTTTGCTACTGGCTCAGGCGCGTTTAATGTTACCACCGCTCTCCGACAGCCCGGAAGTTCAATTAAACCACTTAACTTTGCCGTCGGTATAGATTTAAAAAAAGTTACTGCTGGCACTGTTTTTTTAGATATTCCAACCTGTTTTACAGCAGAAGGCCAGCCAGGATCATACTGTCCAGTTAACTATGATGGTCAGTTTCATGGACCAACGCAACTTCGGTTCGCTCTGGGAAATTCGTATAACATTCCCGCAGTAAAAATGCTTGCAGTAAACGGTGTAAAAGAATTTATTGCATCTGCATCTGCATTAACGATTACATCATTTGACGATCCAAAACGATACGGCTTGTCACTGACTCTTGGCGGTGGTGAAGTTCGAATGACCGAGATGGCACAGGCCTTTTCGGCACTCGCCAACCAGGGTATTCCACGAAAACTCAACTCTATTTTGAAAATCGAGGACAGAACGGGCAAAGTTCTTTACGAATTTCAAGATGCCAATCTCGTTAAGGATATTGCTAAGCCCATTTCTGCACCGTCAGCACTTGCAATCCCTGGTAAACGTGTACTGTCTCGTGAAGCATCATACATTATTTCGCATATTTTGCTCGACAACAACGCACGAGTTTCAGCATTCGGTGACAGCTCATTCCTTATCGTCCCTCGCAAGACTGTGTCAGTCAAAACAGGAACAACTGATGATAAAAAAGACAACTGGACCATTGGCTACACGCCAAACTTTCTCACCGCTGTATGGGTTGGAAATAATGACAACTCACCCATGAACCCTGCGCTTGCCTCAGGGGTTACCGGCGCAGCACCAATATGGAATAAGATAATGCGATACGTTCTCGCCGAACAGCCCGATGTGTGGCCGGTAAAACCTGATACAGTGATTGGAAAACAAATTTGCAATGACAGCGGTACCGCAATGACAAAAGATGATGGAGGTGCTGAGAGTTGCCCTGCTCGTTATGAATTTTTCATCAAGGGTACCGAGCCTCAAGGTGGCGGGTCAGTACGCCAGTCGGTACCTATCAATAAAGATACGGATAAACTTGCCAGTCCAACTGACACCAATGTTGAACACAGGGAAAAAACAATAATCAAAGATATGTTTTCAATTTACTGTGTAGACTGTAATCACGACAAGGATCCGTATACTATTGTTAGACTCTAAACATTGTCCCAACCAAATAGGCTATTGATGCGGCCGCAATCCCAAGAGCAAGATTTTCGCCGATACTTCTCCACACACTTTGCATTGTGACCCTCCAGCGAAGTATGCCAAGCAATAACATAGCGACTCCCGTTGAAACGACTGACATGGTAAACAGTGATGGATGACCCATAAAAAACAGGTATGGAAGAAGTGGAATGCATCCAAAAATGACAAAAGAGAAAAAAGTTGCGAGCGCCATATGGGCGGGCTTTTCTCCTTCTGGATTGGGAAGTTCAAGTTCTTCGTTCATCATGAAACTTGTCCAGTAAGATTTATTTGTCATATAAATTGCAACCAGCTGCTCAGCTTGTTTTACAGTAAAACCGCGACGAATGAGAATTTCTATCGACTCTTCTTTTTCAATCTCTGGATTATGATCAATTTCATGCATTTCCTTTGCTTTTATACCCGCATATACATCTTGTTCTGAACGAGTAGATAAAAAATTACCAAGCGCCATTGATGCGCCATCGGCAAATAAATTTGCGAAACCAAAAAGTAACACTGCAAGTAATGGAATTGTTCCATTCCCTTGCGCATGAGCACCTGCAAACCCTGCAACGACTGCAAATGTTGTAATTATTCCGTCGTTACCTCCATACACTATTTCTCTTAGGTACGTCGAAAATCCAGACATTTTATGTTCCTCTGCAAGATGCTTTTCAAGATCAAACCGAGTTACTTTTTTTTGAGTCATATAGTCACATAATAACATATAGCTTGACTTGATCTCTTACTTATGCAACAATGGATTTTATGGAACAATCAAGAGTTTGTATTTCAAAAAAAACCACATATATAGGATTGGGGATTATCCTAATTGCCGGTATGTTGCTATTTAATTTCTGGACACTACAAAGCAATCAAGCGACAAACAGCAAAGCGGCCGAACCCGCTGGTTTACCAGCAAATAAAATAAATCTTCGATCTCCTATGTGCTATGCGGAAGTACATTCGATGTGTCTCTATCCAGTGCAATTAGATAATAAGCTAACTTTTGAGATGCGTGGAAATGATGCGACACTTTTTGAAACAGTAAAAGACTTGGCAAAAGATGATTCAAAAATCGGGATTGCAACCTATTACCAAACTCCGGATTTGATACAAAGAAATATAGTTGTCGGATCATTAACAGGTAATGAAATCAAAAAAATGGATAATTTTAAATATGAACTTGGAAACCTTAAAGATAATCCGAATTTAAAAACACTCATGAACAAATATCCCGTCTCATTTCTTTTATACTATATTAAGAACGATGCCCCATCCAATATGATACAAGGTCAACCATGTGAAACTATCGAAAACAAATACGCATTTAAGTGTATTTCTTACAAGCAAAATCTTGTTGACAAAATAATAGTGTACTAGTATACTAGTACGCATGAATAGGAAATTTATTGGTGAGTTCGTTGCTGAACTTTCATTGTGCAAAACACATACAGAGATAGAGGAATTTCTAAAGGGCATACTTACACCGAAGGAACTCGATGAGATACCAATCCGCCTTCAAATCGTAAAAATGCTTAAAAAAGGTATTCCTCAACACTCCATCGCTGAAAAACTTGGTGTGGGTATAGCAACAGTAACTCGCGGTTCAAAGGAAATTGCACAAGGCCGATTTAAATCGGTAACCCCATCTTCTTCGTGGCGATAAGCCTACTTTAATTTCTTCATATAACCAATTTTCATTTATTATTTTTTAACTTTTTTATATGTATAAACAGCCAGATAAAAACGGATTTTTTGGTCCTTTTGGTGGTTCTTATGTTCCGCCCCAACTTGAAAAGTCCCTTCACAAACTAACAATTGCTTATTACGATGCAATCAAAGACATATCGTTTCAAAACGATTTAAAAAGGTTGTATAGAGACTTTGCAGGAAGACCTAGTCGCCTATTTTTTGCAAAAAACCTCACTCGCTACGCACAGGGAGCAAAGATGTATCTCAAGCGTGAAGATCTCAATCATACTGGCGCTCACAAAATAAACAATGCATTAGGTCAAGCACTTATTGCAATGCGTATGGGTAAGAAAAAACTTATTGCCGAAACGGGAGCCGGCCAACATGGAGTTGCAACAGCAACAGTAGCCGCTTATTTTGGAATGGGTTGTGACATATACATGGGTGAACGTGACATAAAAAATGAAAGGCCAAATGTGTTCCGTATGAAAATATTAGGTGCACGTGTTATCCCAGTCACCACAGGTCAAAAGACACTCAAAGATGCAGTGGATATGGCATTAAGCGCGTATATTAAAGAGCCTGAATCTTTTTATCTTTTGGGTTCTACTGTAGGACCACATCCGTATCCAACAATGGTTCGTGATTTCCAAAAAATAATCGGTGAAGAAATCAAATCTCAAATAATGCTTGTAGAAGGTCAACTCCCCCATTCCATAGTAGCTTGCGTTGGAGGCGGAAGTAATGCACTTGGCGCGTTTTACTCGTTTATTGATGATCCGAATGTACATCTTGTTGCAGTCGAACCTGCAGGGAAAGGGATAGACACGGATATGCATGGTTTGGCTCTAGGCAAAGGTAAACCATCAACAATTCATGGTTATAAAACGCGCGTCTTAGTACATCCAGATGGATCAATAGCAACATCATATAGCGCTGCATCGGGGCTCGATTACCCGGGAGTTGGACCTGAAATTGCGTATCTTGCTGAAACAGGGAGAGTGTTTCTCGCAACAGCATCAGATGCAGAGGCAGTTGATGCGTTTTCTCTTTTGTCCCGTACTGAAGGGATAATCCCCGCTCTTGAATCAGCACACGCTGTTGCACATGGAATAAAACTTGCAAAACAACTACATAAAAACGAAGTGGTTGTAGTTAATCTCTCCGGCCGAGGAGATAAAGACGTAGAGTATGTATATAAAACATTTTTAGAAAAGAAATAATATGACAGAAGTGCGCACGTATCTTGGAAACATGGATCCACTTTCAACCAGATTTACCTTCGTAAAAGAAAGAAATGGAACAATTGCGGAAAAGATTGCTCGTTATCAAGGATTTTCTTACAACCCTGAACCGCTCATGAAATTCCCTCATAATAAAACCTACATAGTTCCAGGCATAACTTTAAGTGGACATGACCGTGGAAAATTTTTAATCACAACAGTTGAAGATTTTTATGGTGGTATGACGCCAGAGATGTCATATGTAGGTAAAGCTGTGCTTCATCCCGCGATTGGAGATATATATCCAAGTTTTTATGATGAACAAATATATCTGATGGCATTAAAAGCGCAAGAAATAGGATTAGTATTACCGGGCGTCACGATTTTTAGTGCGAAGGATGCCATTAACTATTATGACGATAATCTGCGTCATCATAAGCCTTTTTCTTATCGACTTAAAACAACGAACGATTCTGACGGTGAGGGTCAGGCGGCTCTTGAAAACAAAGAACATTTGGCATATTTGTTAACACACCATAGCGAGAGTTCTATCAGTAAAGATGGACTTGTGATTGAGCAGAATGTTACTGGTCCAAAGAAAACTATTTCTGTTGGTACATTTTTTCTCGGGAGAGACAAGTATAGTTTCGTTGCTGACCAAAAAAACGGAAGAGGTCCAGATGGGCGAGATATCTATTTAGGTGCTCAAAATGTACATGTGGTACGTGGTGGTTTTGATGAATTGCATGATATTGTATCACGCCAATTTTCGCCTGTTGGTCTCCACGCTACTACAGTCGAAAAAACTGCAGCCTTTGATTTACTCTATAGATCCACAACTCCAATACTAGCATCCCGTTTAAGCTATGATATGCTTATTGGCGTAGATCAAAATGGAAATCCTCTTGAAGGTATCACGGATATTACAGCCCGTCTTGGAGGAACATGTCCCGCACTTATGCTAGCCGCCCTTAATCTCCAGAAAAATCAATCACATCAAGCTGTAGTTGCAGAAGTAAATCTTAATTATCAACCTCAACAAAAGCAGGAATATGAAAAAAATGCAGAAATAATTATGGATCAAGAGCCGTTACGAATTACAGCAAAGATAGACCAGATAATATAACTTGCTATAATGAAACCTATGATCGAACCACTTGTACAAAACTACTCAAATCAACTCAAGGAATTGGGTCTCAACCACTCAATAGTGGAGCATCCTCATTTGGTGACCGTTGAGGACGTTTTGAAGTATTGTAAACTTACTTTCGCAGATGGTGCGTCGACACTTATCTTTAAGGTTGATGATGGATATATCTCAGTTATACGAAGAGATGATTGTAAAGTTGATTTGAAAAAATTACAAAACATTCTAAAGACGAAGCTTCTCAGAATGGCAACGAATGAAGAATTTAGCAGTCTTACCGGATTACCTCCCGGAGCCGCTCGAGTATTTATTCCTGAAGTAATGCGAACGTTTATTGATAAAAAAGTGATGGAGAGGACTTTTGTACAAGCTGGTTCTGGGAGTTTTGAAAGTAGTATTCAATATCAGACAAAAGATTTAACTAAACTCCCCAACTCTATGGTGGCTGATATTTCTACTCTATCTGTTATTGAGTCAAAATATAAAGGTCCAAAACGGGTATTGTCTGGAATTCGCGCAACGGGACGTCTCCATTTGGGGAACTATCTTGGAGCGGTTAAAGGTATGTTGGAACTTCAAAATAGCCAAGAATATGAAACTTTATTTATGGTGGCTGACTCTCATACCGTTACCACTCCCTACTCAATTAATGAACTTCGGAAAAATAGACGTGAAGTAATTATCGATTACCTTGCCGCTGGACTTGATCCGAATAAAAGCATTATCTTTCAACAGGCTGAGGTAAACGAACACTTTGAGCTTGCGTTTTATTTTTCTTCTGTCATGTCGATTGCCCGTATGCAACACCTCCCAACTTTTAAAGATAAAGTAAAGCAGTATCCTCAGCACAGCACCATGGCTCTATTGAACTATCCAGTATTGATGGCAGCAGATATTTTAGTGTACAAGGCAGGACTTGTGCCGGTCGGCATAGATCAAGAACCTCACCTTGAAGTAACGCGTGAAATTGCTCGAAAAATGAATGAACAATACGGTTTAGATTTCCCCGAGCCCACTCGGTTTGCAACCAAAGGAGAGTATATTCCTTCGCTTAAAGGAGAAGGAAAAATGAGTAAATCAGTTGAAGGAAGTTATATAAATCTTACTGACTCCACTGACGAAGTGAAGAAAAAGATTAGGTCCATTCCAACTGCAACTTCTGCTGGGGGAGAAATGAACGAGGGAGTAAAGGCATTATTTACACTTGCTCGGCTTTTTATACCAGATACCATTGAGCAATTTGAAAACCAGTTTACCAGTGGAACTTTGAAATTTGTTGAGATTAAAGATGCCGTTGCAAATGCAATATCAAACGAACTAAAGCCTCTTCAGGATAAAAGAGCAGTCTTAGAAAAAGACAATAAATATGTTGACACAGTTATTCAGGAAGGTGCAAAAAAAGCAAAATCCATCGCCCAAAAAACGTTGTATGAAGTTAAAACAAAATTGGGATTGGGATGAGTGGTCTTACGAAGTTGCGTCTTACTGCGCTTGATGGTTTACGTGGTCTCGCAATAGTTTTTGTGGTTTTAAACCACATGGACTCTGGATACATTATAAATGCATTTCCCATACTACTTCGCCCATTTATCGCTTTTCTTTTTTCTAGCGGTACAATTGCTGTCACCTTTTTCTATATTCTTTCGGGTTTTTTGATGGCGTATCTGTACAAAAATCCTCAACCTCATGACTTTATACAAAAAAGGTATGCGCGTATTTTCCCACCCTTTATTGTTATGGCGATTAGTATGACATTTTTTCGTCTTTATCCTGACACTCCGCTTATTGCACGCATTGTCGTGATATTGGCATTGGCTGGTCTCATGCGCTTTTTATGGATGCAAATTGTAGAAAAGTATAAAATAGGACCGAAGCTGATTACTGCATTCATGTTTCTGCAAACTCTAGTGCTGGTTTGGTATGGATTTATTATCATGCGTCACCCCCCCATTTGGTTTGCGGCGATGCCTCAATGGATAAGGGAAATGAGCATTGCGCTTGTGAACATGACGCTCACACTTCCTGCTGGCGATTATATTCCCCTTCTAGATGGTGTATATTGGAGCCTCAATGGTGAAGTGCTATTTTATATTTTGTACCCTTATCTTATCGCTCCAACAGCACGAGCGATGGAACGTTTCCATAGTGTTTATCGCCAGGTTTTAATTCTGTTTTTAATCCCCTTCTTTTGGGGACTTCACTTACTTTTTGTAGGTTTCCGTGGACTTTCAATGCTATATATAGGTTATTTTTTTTATTTCTGTATCGGTATTGTTATTGCATACTCTCCAAGCATTCATAAGCCACTTCAACTACCAAAGATCATCTCCATACTACTGCCAGTTTGTGCTGCATTAACTGTATTTATAGGACACGAACTGTTGTTTGCCTCAAAAGCAACTTTAAATGTTTTTATTAGTTTATTATTGGCTTTTCCGTTTGGAGCAATTGTATACCTGACTATCCGCACACCAGTACTTCATGATAATTTTAATAAAAAAATTCTACTCTATTTGGGTAGTGTTAGTTATCCACTCTACATCATCCATACTGCAATTATTGATGGACTGCACCTTCATCTGAAACCGATAAACAGTATTTCCAATGTTATTTTTATTGGGTTAGCTGGCACTTTAGCCCTCTCTGTCTCACATTTATTTCATCACATTGTCGAAAAACTTTATTTTCAGTTTAAACCAAAACATACAAACGAAGGATATGTTTCAGATTTACATTTCCGTATTTCTGTCATTATTCTTTCAATTTCAATTATTGGCATTGTTTTCACAAAGTACATGACGGGATACAATTTTTTTTCTCGCGTCTATAATCATACACACGAACAAATAAAGTATGTCAATCAGTCCTCACCCTATGTAGAGCTAACTGATGAACCAGTTGAATTTGAATTTACCTCACCTGATAACAATTTAGGCATTATTACACTCAAGATAGAGCACACAGGTACTATTGTGTGTACTCTACCAAACCCCCATGACAAACAAATGCTTCAAATAATGATTAAAGAAAAAAATGAGAAAGATTGGTACGCAACTCAAATAACAAACACAGCAGAAATCGGGAAAAGTGAATCGTTTCCATTTGGATTTCCCACCATCCAACAGTCTAAAAATAAAGTTTATGTTGTGCGTATGAATATAATTAATCACCATTCTCGTGTTCTTCTCCATACAAAAGGTTCTCTTCTTAAATCGGTACATCAACTTAATAAAAAACACACAATTACCCATCCACAAGTGCTACTTGGACTTGTGAAGAGTAAGTTATTGTCCGTCTTAACAAATCCCGAAGCACAGAAAATCGTATTCCTTCTTTCTCCCTTCATGTCGATATTAATCGTAATATCCTTTTTCAAAAAGAAATAATCTGGGTGAACGATTGTATACTTTTACTTTCCTTTTATTTATAATTGATGGAAATGGATTATATACCGCTCGCCGAACAGCTACGCCCTAAGTCGCTAAATGAAGTTGTTGGACAGACGCACCTTGTAGGTAAAGGAAAACCTCTGCGAAAGTTATTGGAAAGTGGAAAGATTACATCCATGATTTTATGGGGACCTCCAGGCTGTGGTAAAACTACACTTGCACGTCTTATTGCACAATATGTTGATGCAGAGTTTGTTTCATTTTCTGCAGTTACTGGTGGAGTTGCAGAAATACGAGAAATCATCAAAAGGGCAAAAAATGAACAAAATCTATTTAAAAAACAAACTGTCCTTTTTGTGGACGAAATCCACCGATTTAATAAAGGACAACAGGATGCCTTTCTCCCTCATGTAGAAGATGGATCGATAATTCTTATTGGAGCAACTACAGAAAATCCTGGATTTGAAGTAAATGCACCTCTTATTTCACGGTCTCAGGTTTATGTACTTTATCCTCTTACTGATGCTGAAATGGAGAAAATTGTATCGCTTGCCGTATCACAGTTTAAAGGTCGAACATGGAATAATGATGCACTGATGCATATAATAAAAAGTAGTAATGGAGATGCACGCACTGCAATTAATGCCGTTGAACTTGCATCATCACTTGGACGAACAATTACACTTCAAATAGCAGAAGAAGCAATACAGCGAAAAGCAATTCTATACGACAAGAAGGGCGACTGGCACTATGATACCATTTCGGCATTTATCAAAAGCATGCGAGGAGGAGAACCTGACGCCACATTGCATTATCTTGCCCGCATGATCAAGGCAGGTGAAGATCCTCTCTTTATTGCTCGACGTATGTTAATTTTTGCTAGTGAAGATATCGGCAATGCACAGCCTACTGCACTAGTTGTGGCTACTTCGTGCATGCAGGCGGTACATATGATAGGTATGCCCGAAGCATCTCTTATTCTGGCCCAAACAGCTACATATCTTGCCACAGCAAAAAAGTCAATTGCATCAACTGAGGGTCTTGCAAGTGCTATGGCGGATATCGATGAAAAAAATCTTGACCCCATACCTCTCCATCTTCGCAATGCTTCTAATAAGGTAATGAGGCAGTTTGGTTATGGTAAAGGCCACGTGAGATATCCGTGGATGTCTGAGCGAGAAACTGGCAAAAAACCTCGGCAAGATTACCTTCCCAATAACCTGAAAGGTCGGCGCTATTACAAAAAGGATTGGTGAGACTACTCCATTACATCTATTGGCTCATCAATCATTGTTTCGCGCGGTTCGGCAATATTCAGAATTGGTTTGCCAGAGTAGAAAAACTCGCCCACCTTTTCCCATGTGCCCTCTCTATATGTGGCTATTCCCGAATCTGAAATAATATAAAGATAATCATTCAAGTACATACCTCGTCTTACCTGTGCACTTTCAAGCGACTTTACTAAGCTAAGTTCCCTTCCGTCATAGGAAAAAACATATCCACCCCGCCCGCCAGGTAAAAAGAAGATACTGAATTTTTGATCCTGAAGAAATGCATGATGATTATCCATGGCCTCACTCCAATACTCTCCCGCTAATTCGTACTTGGATATCTCTTTTGGATTTTTTGCATCTTTTACATCGAATAATGATAGTTTAACTTGATTTTCTCTCCCAACACCAAGTATCAGATGCTCATCGAGGGGGTGAAGATATGATGAAAAGCCAGGTATCTTAAGCTCTCCCCGAAGTTGTGGACTATTCGGATTGGCTAAATCAAGTACATAAAATGGGTCGGTTTGTCGAAATGTTACGACATAGCCACGATCACCAACAAATCGCACTGAATAAATACGTTCTGTTTTTCCTAGATTTTTCACCGAACCTATTGTTTTCATTTTGCCATCAAGCACATATACATCGCTCACACTCTCTGACTGCATATCGCCGAATCCTGAAAAATAAAATCTATTCTGATCTCCGATTGTGGTTGCGATCCGCAGATTCCCTTTCCACTCATCAAATGAAAACTGATTAAGTGCACGTCCCGGAACCTTGCCTGATGCGACAAATGAAAGGTCGTTAGCGCTAAACTTTGCAATTCCAGTATATTCAAATGATCTATTATATTTGGCAAAAAATGTCTTAAATGCGTTTTGGAGATTGTTCTCAACTGTAAGTCGTTTATCTTCATCTAGAGAATAAAAATATTGAGAAAACACACTTTGCAATTCCATTTCCTTTGTTTGTGGTGACAGATCGTACGAATCAAGTGTCCGTATCTTATCTTCAATATAGGAAGGTAATACTCCTTTTTTTTCTTGAACAAACTGACTCAGAACTTTGACAATATCTCCTTCGACCATATAACTCAAATACAGGGCCTCTCTTGACATATAGAGTGTGCTTACATTACTATTCCCCGTCATTGAAATAGAGTTATCAACTGAGCCGGTTTCTGGATTGATCATCACAAAAGAATATACTGAGTTACTTGAAGGCCTGCTTGAAGGAACATAAATATCAGAACACGCAATTGACCAACCCCGATCTCCTTCAGTAAACGGTATCGGACATGGTTTTGGTAAAGCAATTGTGGTCGCGGTTACGAGATATATCTTATCTTTAAATAGTCGTGCTCCAACTTTTTGCACACGAGTATGAAATGGAATTTCCCATAGTTTCTTTGGCGTACTTGCATTTGCTATGGAGTAACCAACAACGGTAAATGATCCCTTGGCATTCTGTGTAAAAACAACGAGATTTTTACCAGAAATAAGCATTTCACCACTTTGGGGTATGGTACTTTTCAACTTCATCTCTGAGGGGGGCAGTGCACCAACCACCAGGGTTTCTGATGTGGAATTACACCGCTCAGGTGCAACTTTAAACGAAGGGAGAGAATCAGATGCTGGGGTGTCAAAGCATCGATACTGTCCTTCACGCGAATAGTAAATAGATCCACCATCTGTTTTGAGAATATCAGGCTCATCGACGCCAAACGTTTGAACATTTGTAGATGAAACCCGCATTGCAGTATCGTTACTTGGTTTGCCGGCAACATTTGGAAGCGCACTTGTACGCGATTCCATCATTATGTCTTTTGTAAACGTTCCGCCTTGTGTATCTGCATTTTGCAATAGGTCAATAAGCTCGGACTCCGACTTAATTTTTTCTAAAGTATCTGTCGCAAAAAAAGACTGTTCCAGCGATGGTACTGCACTACCACTTCCCTGAAACGACCTGTTTGTTGATGGAGCCCGGCTTTTAATAATATAGGCAACAACTCCCGCAACAAAGAGAAAGGCAATAAGTACTGGCACTATAGATCTGTGCTTTTTAACAACAATTGGTTGAGCAGTTTGCAGAGGTTCTGGTTGAGGTGTTGTTATGTTTGGATCCATGAGTTCATGGTACCCAGAATCACGCAGAAATGCAAATATTACTCACCGAGCTGTTCAAGGGTTTTTTTATACCCTCCACAGCCTTTGAATAGCCATTGAGCAACTCGAGTAACGGTTGTTGTTGATACACCTACCTTTTTTGCAATATCAAGATAAGGTATGCCCTTTTTAAGGAGAACAGCAACCTCAAGTCTATTGGCAAATTCCTCAATCTCTGCAGGAGTAAACATATCTCGTATAAGCGATGCAGCGTCCTTGTCAGTTTGAAGGAGTGCAAATGCTTTGACTAGTCGTTTTTCACGTACCGTGACAGGATTATATTTTCCTGATAGCTTAAACTCTTGTGTTTTCATATAACCATTGTACACCACCTCATCTGATTATTCGAATAATCAGATGATAGATTGTTTGTTGTTGAAAATAACGTATTTGTATGGTAACATACTAACATATGATTTTTCGACTTTGTAGACTTTACGACTTTCGGACTTCCCTTCTTCATCACACCTCGCATATATAGGCGGGTGATTTTGCACGTGTAACTATTTCTGCTCTTCATCCCGCCCTCGCTAACCTTTTTAATTACCATTTATTTTTTCAATATGACGGAAAACAAAGAATTTTTAAAAACTGTATCTTTTACACGACTAAAATTTACTGATCCTGCTGATGCTATGCGTCAATATAGTTCGCTTCCTGACAATGTAAAGGAGGGAATGGCGAAATGTTATAAGGCATTTGAGGAGGAACCTTGGTTTGATCCACCGTACAACATTCCCGAATTAGTTTCTCAGGGCTTTCCTGAAATGGTAAGTTCGTTTGTTCCTGGAGCAGTTGCAATTGCTCAAAATGAAATGGGGGAAGTGATTGGATTTGCCTCTGGCGGACAAACGACCGTGGATAAACTTGTACAGAAAAAGTATTCAGGCGAGACTTCTGAAGATAAATCAAAAATTGCACGAGCAATAATGGATAAAACTGGACTATCGCCAGAAGATATGTTTATGTACGAAAACGAACTAGTACTGTTAAGCGATGCCAATCTGCCCGCTGGTGGCGAAAGCGTTCGAAACAAGGGTTTGGGGACAGAGTTAAGTAGACAACGTCAAACTATCTTTGAAGATATTGGTTACGGCGCAATCTTGGGTCGCTCACTCAATCCTTACCTACTTCAAATGAAAGAAAAACTATTTTCGGAACAAAATGGGTTTCGGATGACAAAATTTATACCAGACGGGGATGGATACACAAACCCAGTGACAGGAACAAAGCGCACTATATACTTTGCGGCAAAAATTCGTTAATTAACCCTTTTCCACCTCCCAAAATTCGGCGCCGAGAGCATCCCACTTGAGGCGCCGTTCATCGGGATCGCTTATGTTGAACTGGTTGTTCACAAAGTAAAAAATAGTACCAGGTGTTGAGGCAACATTTACCACACCATGTGCGACACCTCTTGGGACAACTACTACACGAGACATTCCATTACCCATTGGAATCTTCATAGTTGCTCCTTTTGTAGTCGAATTTTCCCGAACATCCCATAATCCTAATATCATGTGGTCCTCAGGGGCAATATACCATACATCTTCTTGTTTGTAATGCAGATGCCAGGCTTTAATTGAACCGGGTAAAAGTTTTGAACGGTTAATTTGTCGAACCTTGATTTCAGGAAACAACTCGAGGTTTCCTTGTGAATCAAGCCGGAGCAAGTCCTCAAACGTTCCATCTTCACCTGCAAATCGCTTAACCTCAACTACTTTAACCCCCTCAATTACCTGTTTTTTTGAGTAGTCCTGAACAAAAACCTCTTTTTGTAAATCTTTTTTTATATCATTCACCGTTAAATCATTCATAGTAATTTCTTAATAATTAACTACTAACGACTTATGACTACTATACCAATGACTATATTATACTCTCAATTTCTTTTGGATATCTCGTTTTTCCCAAGTTCTAAATAACGTATTCACCTCTTCTTCTGATAGCGCAGTAGGCCCATCTACTCCTCGCCACTTTCGCACTGCATGTGCTACCACACCTACTGTTACCGAAAGGTTTAAACTTTCTACAAACCCATACATGGGAATATTCGTAATAGTATCAGAAAGTTTTTTTGCAGTCTCACTAATACCAAATCCTTCATTGCCAAAAATAAAAGCACAAGGTGTATGGGGAAGTGTTAGTTCTTCAAATGAAACTGCATTCTCGTCTACTGCAGTTGAAATGATGGTATACCCTCTCCCTTTTAAATGTTTAATGCACTCTGTTGTGGTAGTCCAGGTTTGTACGGTAAGCCACTTATTTGCAGATGCTGAAGTGAGTTTGCCTAATTTGTGGGTGTCAAACTGCTTTTCTGTTTCGAAAATTATATGAACTTCCTGAATACCGAAGGCGTCACAGTTGCGAAGCGCGGCCGCCGCATTATGAGGGTCATGAATGTTTTCAAGCACAATAATATCCTTAATTCTATGTGAAGCAACCTGAAACAACCTCTTTTTCCGTTCTTCGGTAAGCATGTTCTCTGTAAACTAATTACCTCATAAATGCTCCATTGTTAATATCAATACATGTTCCTGTAATGTAATCTGGAGCGTCAACCGCTAACCAATAAATGGTTTCTGCAATCTCAATTGGCTTTGCAAATCTTCCGGATACTACTGCACTTTTTATTTGTTCTTTGCGGGGATCTGGTATAACATCAAACATCGGTGTACCTTCAACTGGGCCAGGAGCAACACAGTTTATCGTAATACCTTTTTGTCCAAAAATTTTAGCAAAACTTTTAGTGTAGTTGATTACTCCTGCCTTTGTTATGCCATACCATATATCTGGATGACCAATTTCACCAGCAATTGATGCCGTACTGATAATTCTCCCGTATTTCTTTTCAATCATGCCTTTTGAAAATTCTGTTATAAGGGCAACTGGTGCTTCGATATTTGTTTTTAAGATTAACTCTTTCTTTTCCTTTGTATATAAGTCATAAGGGAGACCATTCATAAGTCCTGCATTATTAATGAGAATATCAACTGCTCCAATTTGTTTAACCAACTCTGGTATTGACTCGATATTTGCAAGGTCAAATTTGACTTTGCTCAAGGCGTCATGATTTATTGATATTTGGTCAATATTTCGCGCGACAACGATTACCTCGTACTCCTTCTCTAAAAAAAGGTTAGTAGTTGCAAGACCAATTCCTTTATTTCCACCTGTAATTAGGACTCTTTTATTATTCATAAAATGGGAGAATGCAGAATTAATAAATTATGTAATGTGTCAGTAGCAGGATTCGAACCTGCGACCGATCGCTTATGAAACGATTGCTCTA
>CAZAUL010000001.1:0-53990 GCA_964488545.1 uncultured Gammaproteobacteria bacterium | reverse complement strand
GTGTCAGTAGCAGGATTCGAACCTGCGACCGATCGCTTATGAAACGATTGCTCTACCGCTGAGCTATACTGACTATAAAGGGCTTTTAAGGCCCTATTCTGGTATAATTATACAACAGTATGCCTACAAAAAAACCGGATTTATCTATTGTAATTGTCAATTTTAACACGCGCAAAATCACACAGCACTGCATCGAGTCAATTTACAAGTCATTCCGACTTTATAAAACAGCAGGTGCGCCTAAATTTGAAATCATACTGATAGACAATGCGTCGGTAAAAGATGACTCCGTCACCTTCTTTACTGAATATGCAAAAAAACACAGTAATATTGTATTTGTAGCAAACCAAAGTAATACTGGTTTTGGTCCTGCAAACAATCAAGGCGTCGCGCTTGCACACGGTGAATATGTGCTCCTTCTTAACTCCGATACTATAATCCTAAAAGACGCAATTCACAAACTGTTTGATTACTATGTAAAATTTCAAAATACAAAGCATTTTGTCGGACCAAAACTCCTCAATCGCGATATGACTCCTCAGCCATCAGCCGCTCCTTTCTATACGCTACCAGTTGTATTTGGTGCATTATTTTTACGAGGCGACTACTGGGGTTTGACTCGATACTCACCAAAAAAAATACGCGAAGTAGGCTGGGTATCGGGCGCATGTATTATGACGCGCAAAAACTACTTTGAAAAAGTAGGTGGGTTTGATGAAACTATTTTTATGTATATGGAGGAAGTCGATCTTCTATATCGTGCGCTTAAAATGGGCATGAAAACATATTTTTATCCCAAATCACGCATAGTTCATCTTGGTTCTGCATCAAGCGGTGGAAAAACATTTCCTATACTTCAGGTATATAGAGGATTTCTCTTTTTCTACAAAAAGCATTATTCAGTTTTCGCAACTTTTTTACTTCGATTTCTGCTACGCTTAAAGGCAGGCACAGCTTGGATTTTAGGATATATCATTAATAACAATTATCTAAAACAGACTTATGCAGAAGCTTTTAAAGTGGCTGGACAATAACATACTTAAAGTTTCACTTGTCCTGTATATATTTTTTATTCCTCTCTATCCTAAATTACCCTTTCGCATGGTTGACTACACCTATATTGCCGTGCGTCTCGAAGATATTCTCACAGCACTTCTCTACTTTATTTTTTTTGTTCAAGTTATTCGCAAAAAGGTACATATACATACGCGCTATCTTATTCTTTTTGGACTATTCTGGGCGGCAGTATTTATTTCGTTCATAATAGGCTGGTTTGTGCAAAAAACAATAATTATTCAACACCTAGGACTGCTACATGCACTTCGAAGAATTGAGTATATGGGAGTCTTTTTTGTATTTTTTGCTGCAGTCAAAAACCGCAGAGATTTTATGTTCTACCTTACCTGTATACTTACAGCGCTTGGGTTGGTAACTGTGTATGGGCTTGGGCAAAAATATGCAGGTTGGCCAGCTGTACAAACCATGAATCCAGAGTATTCAAAAGGCTATATCCTCATACTTGATTCATGGGCACGTATCTCGTCCACCTTTGGAGGACACTATGATCTTGCGGCATATCTCATATTTTTTATGCCAATTATTTTGGCACTTACCATTCAAGTGTCGCCTTGGTTTTATGCGCTTTTTCTTTTGGCACTTTCAAATTTGGTTCTCACTGCTTCTCGAGTATCGTATGGTGCATATCTTATGAGTGCCTTTCCATTTCTCCTTACCAAAAAGAAGTGGGTCCTTACCATTGTTACAATTCTTGCAACAGTTGGTATGACGTTGTTATCCAACAATCTTACACAGCGACTTAATAGAACTTTTCAAACAAAGCAGATATTTATAGACAAAGAAACTGGTCAAACTACTGTTCCACGAAGGCTTAAACCTGATGATCTCCCTGTAGGCGACTATATAATCGGCAAACAAGCGGCATCAGATAATGCAGTTGATGTAGGACAGGCTGTTCTTGACACTAAGGATGCCGAAGAAGCAAAATTAAATCTCAGGGACCAAATACGTGAAGAAGCCACAAAAACTGGAAAAGTTCTTACAAAGGAAGAAGAAGATAGACTTGTTGAGGAAGCATTTAGCCGCATGAGGGTGGTAAGCGCTGTAATCCCTGATATCTCTGTTGCCACCCGCCTTCAGGTCGAGTGGCCCCGCGCAATAAAGGCATTCCTCAATTATCCTGTTTTTGGAAAGGGACCATCGTCAATTACTGAAGCAACTGATAACGATTATTTGCGATGGCTTGGGGAGTTTGGTGCGGTTGGCACAATACTTTTCATGACTATTCTTGGCGCACTTTTCATACAAATTTGGAAAGCATCACGACTATCAATACCTGATGCTACTTTATTCTGGGGAATACTTGCTGGATTTGGTGGTCTTTTGGTGAACGCAACGTATATCGATGTATTTGAGGCCTCAAAGGTAGCGTTTATTTTCTGGATGTTTATGGGTATGACCGTCGCATATATAGAAAGTATTAAGACGACCAATCTGAATGAAGCAGGTATCAAAACTAAAAAGGTTGCAAAGAAAAAAACAAAATGAAACATCATTCCTGGGGAAGAAAAGACACAATCATCTTAACAATAATCCTTGTAGTTGCATTTTTGTTACGACTCTATCGCATAGATGCACCACTTGGCGACTTCCATTCTTGGAGACAGGCAGATACTGCAGCAGTTGCTCGTAACTTTGAAAGAAATGGGTTTAATCTACTTAAACCCCAGTATGATGACCTTTCTAACTTGCAGTCCGGAATAGATAATCCAAACGGCTATCGATTTGTTGAATTTCCCATATATAATGCTATCTTTGCAGGACTCCACTCAGTTTTTCCACAATTAAGTTTGGAAATATGGGGACGAATTGTAGCTTCTCTCTTTTCTCTCTTGTGTATAGCGGCACTTTACTATCTCACACGAGCTGAGGTTGGACACGTTGCGGCGCAATTTGCCGCCTTGACATATGCGATCATGCCATTTTTTGTTTACTTTTCACGGGTTATTCTTCCCGAAACTCCAGCAGTGTCTACAGCAATCATTGCAATAGCACTATTACGAATGTTCATAATGGAGGCAAATACTAGTAAGAAAGTTTTTCTACTTGTATTATCAAGTCTGTTGTTTGCCACATCTCTTCTTATTAAACCGACAACTATTTTTTATACCCTTCCATTATTTGTGCTCTTTTTGCGCACTTATAAATTTGGAATTCCAAAAAAAATACATGTATTCTTTTACTTTCTTCTTGCGGGAATACCACTTCTTATCTGGAGATACTATATTACAAACTTTCCTGAAGGTATTCCTGCTAGTGACTGGCTCATATCACGCGTTAACACATTTGAAGGCCAGAAAGAAATATTCATGCGCCCCGCTTTTTTTCGCTGGATATTCTATGAACGAATAAATAATCTCATGTTGGGAGGATATCTTACTTCTTTATTTGTAGTTGGACTTCTCAGCAAACGATCGTCACTTTTTCTTATGAGTATACCTGTTGCATCACTACTGTATCTTCTCACTTTCCAAGGCGGTAATGTCCAACATGCATATTATCAGACAATCGCATTTCCAGGAATTGCTATAGCTGTGGGAATGGGTGCGCAAACACTTATAACATCAACTGCCTTTCTGAATTCATTCGTATCGACGTTAGCCGTTTTTATTCTTTTTGGAGCTTCATTTTTCTTCTCCTATTTTCAGGTAAAAGACTATTATCACGTCCCTCAAGACCTGCTTCAAATGGCAAACATTATTAAGACCTTTTCTGCACCTACCGATAAAATAGTAGCTGATAGGATGGGAGACACTACTCTTCTTTACTTATCAGACAGAAAAGGATCACCTCTGTTATACCGTGAACCAGAAGAGTTTAAGTCGATGGGATACACGTATGTACTTGCTGACAAGAGTGAGATTATTGAAAAGTTAAAAACAGCCTCATACCGAGTTCTCTTTGAAAATAGCCAATTTGCGCTGTTTGCCTTATGAAAATTCTGATGTTGACCCCGTATGTGCCATACCCTCCGGCATCCGGGGGACAAATACGCACACTTAATCTCCTCAAATATTTAAGCAAAAACAACGATATCACTCTTATAGCCTTATATAAGTTTGATGAGACAAAAAAATATTCTTCCTATTTAGAACCATATTGCAAGCGTATATATTTATGTAAACGGCCTGAAAAACCATGGCAATTGAAGACCGTCTGGAAAGCGATTACTTCATCTGACCCCTTTCTCATTGTTCGCAACTATTCTGAAGAGGCCAAAAAAATTGTATCAGAGCTTCTGGAAAAAGAAAAATTTGATGTCATACATGCAGAAACTTTTTATATCATGCCTCACATTCAGGAAACCTCTACGCCAATTTTTCTCGTGGAGCAGACAATTGAGTATAAAGTGTATCAACATTTTGTAAATTCGCTTCCCTTTTTTTTACGTCCCCTTTTTATGTTAGATATAATCAAACTTAAAAAATGGGAACAACATTATTGGAAAAAGGCACTCCTTGTCGGCGGAGTTTCGGAAGCCGATAAAAAAGAAATTATGAAGCTTGAGCCTACCATCGAGCCAGTAATAATTCCAAATTGTGCGGGTGACGAAATGTTTGTTGAAAAACTTGAAAAAAAAGACCTTGCGAAACCAACAATTCTTTTTATCGGCAACTTTGATTGGCTCCAAAATACCGAAGCGGTACGCATTTTATCAGAACAAGTCGCTCCATTGATTCAAAAAGATATACCCCATGCCCGCATAGTTGTTGCAGGACAAAATGCCAAAATCAAACTTGCAGGGCAGTATATGCCTGAAAATGTCGAGGTTATTAACCTTAAAGAGGATGATACTCAAACAGTGCTTGATCTTTATAAACACTCTACACTCTTTATTGCACCTATTTTTGGACCAGGAGGCACTCGGCTTAAGATACTTGCAGCAATGGCAAGTGGGCTCCCCGTAATATCATCTAAAACAGGGGTAGAGGGTCTAAATCTTAAACAAGATACTCATGTGCTTATTGCCGAAACTCCAACGCAATTTGCAAAACAAATACTCCACATACTTACCCATCCGAATCAGTATGAATCAGTGCGTAAACAGGCATACGATCTAGCAGTAAAACAATATAGTTGGAAACACATTGCTGAAAAACTTGAAATTGTATATCAGCAAATAAAAAAAACATGAGAATCGGAATAGATATTTCACAACTTGCATTTACGGGAACTGGAGTTGCACGCTTTACCACGGGTTTAGTACGTACAATACTTGAACATGGACGTGATCATGACTGGATTTTTCTGTACAGTTCACTTCGCATTCCTTTTCCGCATGATCTAGCGAAGGATATACACCGCACAAAAAATACATTGGTACATATGTACATTCCTCCCACTGTTCACTCTTTTATTTGGAACACTCTTCATATACTACCTCCAGAACTGCTATTGAAAAAACTTAATTGGTTTATTTCGTCCGACTGGACTGAACCACCCAGTAGTGTTCGAAAGGCAACCATTATCCATGACCTAACCGTTCTCCAACATCCTAACACGGTACACCCCCGCATTTTATACACCCAAAAAAAACGTCTTGAACATGTACAAAAGGAGTCGTCACTAATTATTACAGACTCAATAGCAACAAAACAGGATGTGCTCCATTTTTTTCCACACACTAACCAAAGAGTTCATACTCTTTATCCTGGTGTATCTGTAGTAAAACCGTCTGCATCGGCTATTGATATGTGTAAATCAAAGTTTAAGATAGATAAACCATTTATTCTTGCCGTGGGCAAATTAGAACCTAGAAAAAATATACCACGTCTCATAACTGCATTTAACCGGGTTAATGATGGGTCGCATGAACTTATTATTGTTGGCCCAGATGGATGGGAAAACACGCTTAGTGGGGAGCCTCAACAAAATATACGCTTTCTTGGACTTGTTTCGGAAGTTGAACTTCATGCGTTGTATAAACTGTGTACATTTTTTGCTTATCCCTCATTATGGGAAGGATTTGGCTATCCGGTTGTGGAAGCAATGCTCCACCATAAAGCGGTACTCACTTCTAACACATCTTCCCTTAACGAAGTGGGGGCAAAAGGCGCACTACTGTGTAATCCTCTTTCAACTGAAGACATCGCTCAGGGTTTGCATACATTAATGTCTGATAATGAACTAAGAAATAAACTAGCTACTGATGGTTTTCAGCATGCTCAACAGTTTTCTTGGAAAAAATATTATGAAGGGTTAATTGCTCGTTTAACACATATATGATTATTGCAGTAGATGGGAATGAGGCGAATGTGGAAAAAAAAGTTGGTGTATCTGTTTATACTTTAGAACTGCTCAAGTATTTTCAAAAAAATGCGACAAAAGATATCCGGTTTACAGTATTTCTGCGGACACAACCAAACAATTCAATGCCACCTGCAGGCCCCTATTATTCTTATAAGATTGTGCCTGGTCCATTTGCCTGGTCACAAATATTTTTGCCTCTGTATCTTTTATATAGCTGGATAGTGGGAATTCGCTTTTCAGTTTTTTTCTCACCGGCTCACTATTCCCCCCGACTATTATTTTGCAATTCGGTTGTTACTATTCATGATTTATCGTATGTGCATTATCCAGACGAATTTCTGCAAAAAGACTTATATCAACTAACCCAGTGGACGCGCTACTCGGTAAATAGGGCTTCTGTCATCATTTCTGTTTCAGAAGCAACAAAAAAAGATATTATCCATACATATGGTTTTTCATCAAACAAGGTTCATGTGGTGTATAACGGTTACACAGAAGGAGACATTCCTTCACAATCAAAACGGCAGTTTAAACCATATATTCTGTATGTAGGCACTATCCAACCTCGTAAAAATATTACAACACTCGTTTCCGCATTCGAAGTTTTTAGTAAAAACCATCCAGAATTTACACTTAAAATTGCAGGTAAAAACGGATGGATGTATCATGAAACTCTAAAGCGTATCGATGCTTCATATGCAAGAGATAAAATTGAACTTCTCGGATTTGTGGATGATAAGAAAAAAAATGAACTGTACAAAAATGCATTTTGTACGGCTCTCCCATCGTTGTATGAGGGGTTTGGCCTCCCACTCCTTGAAGCTATGAGTTATGGTTGCCCAGTACTCGCTTCAAACACTTCAAGCCTTCCTGAAATTGGCGGTGATGCAGCGATATATTTTGATCCGCATTCAGCTGAACAATTAAATTCATGGATGGAAAAACTTTATACAAATCCAGCATTACGATCTGAGTGTGTGAGAAAAGGTTTTATTCGTGTCAAACATTTTTCTTGGGATGTGTGTGGTAAAAACACATTAGCTATTCTCACACAAAATGCCTCATGAACAAGCTGAGAATAGCAATGTTTACATCTTCACACCCCGGTAAGGCTGGGGGGGTTCAAGAACATATTTTTTACCTCAGCAACGAACTGCGCAGACGAGGTCATGTTGTAGACATATTCGGACCAAAGCCGCTTAACAATAGGTTCACCAACTATCACATACTGGGTAACAAATTTATGATACCTATGCCGGCAGGTAATGACGGGAGCATCCACATGCTCAGAGAACAAGACTTGCCAGAAAGCCTTTTTTCAGATACAAAGTATGATCTTCTTCACATGCATGAACCCTATATTCCTTTTGCAGGCTGGAGCGTACTTGAGCGTGCCCGTATTCCTATTGTTAGCACATTTCATACCGCATGGGACGATGAGTCTATTTTTAATATATTTAACGGCCTTGTCCCCCTTTTTAAGGAACAGTTTTCGCTCCATTCCCGCGGAGCAATTTTTGTATCAAAAATCACGTTCGAAAAATGGGGTGAAATTTGTGACGATACTGTATATAAGCAGATAATACCTAATGCAGTAGACACAGACTTATTCAGACCAAAAAGTAAAGAAACAAACACACCTGTGAGACTTTTATTTGCAGCAAGGATCGTACATCGCAAGGGACTACTTAAACTCTTAGAAGCGCTCATTCTTCTTAAGAAAAAAGGTATTCCATTTCACCTCACTGTTATGGGTGATGGTGAGGATCGCACCAACTCACTCGAATACATAGAAAACAACAACCTTAAGCCATACATTACCTATGTGGGTGAGATAAAAGGTAAAAAACGTGCAAAATATTATTCTGATGCCGATATATTCTGTGCCCCCTATGTCAATGAGGCGGCATCAATTTCTGTTCTAGAAGCAGTAAGTGCAGGACTACCCGTTGTTGGGTTTAATATACCTATTTTTTCTGATTTTCTGCAGGAATACCCTGCAAAAGACCTGTTGGTCAAGAAAGATCCAAAGATGCTTGCGCACGCACTTGAAAAACTTATTAAGTATCCTGCAAGAATCACTACCATAAAAAAATGGTGTATGTCTAAACGGGTACACTTCTCGTGGAAAAAAATTGCAGATCAAACTGAGATAGTTTATGAACATATTGTAAAGTCCCAATATCCATGAGACGCATATTTTTTTCATTATTATCGTTTTTATTAGGAATTAAGAAAAATAAGACTAATGCAACCAAAACAGTAATAATACTTATTGATGGTTTAGGATATGACACGCTCACATTTGCACTCCAGAAAAAAAATGTCCCAGCATCTCAAAATTACTGAGTCAAGATTTCACTCTTCATAAGTATTACTGCGGGGTACCCGCATCTACAACATCAACAGAAGCACTTCTTTTCTACGGCACGAATGAAAACATACCTGGGTTTACCTGGTATGACCGGTCGCTTAATCTTTTTGTGCGCGGCAACAGAAGCCATGAACTCAGTGTATTCGAAGACACTTTTCCAAAAAAGAGAGAGCTTATGCGGGACGGTTCTGCAATTATGAGCGTTTATACAGGAGGAGCAAATCAGTTAGTTCTTTCTGGAAGAAATTTACGATTTCCAAAAACAACAACAATGCTGAAACTCTTTCAGTACATTTCTTTATGTATCCTCTATCCTGTGCAGTTTATACGCATTCTATCGCTTGCACTTAAAACAGCCTTACTCTACAAAAAAAACAACCATCAGAAATCACGGAGAATCTTTGAAACAATTTTTCTTGGCCAATTTTCCTGCTTCCTCACAGAAATTGAAATATATAGAGGAACGCCGCGAATTTTTGTAGATTTTTTGCTTTATGATGAATTTGCTCATAAGTATGGTCCCACACATGCATCAGCAATCTCAGCCCTTCATTTAATTGATCGTTATATACATCGAATCCAAAAAACAATAGATGCTACTGGATCTGAGTACCAGATTCTTATTCTTTCTGATCATGGACAGTCACCCTCAACTCCTTACGACAATCATATAGATCAATCAGTTATAGACATACAAACGGCATTCACACCTGCAAAAGTAGATGTTGTAAAAACATATGGGACACCTATTCAAAACTCTGAATCTGAAGTAATTTATGCAGTTCCTGCAGGTTCTATGTTGCAGATATATTTCTCGCATTCAATATCAAAACCTTACTATGAGCAGGATCTTAATAAAAAATATCCAGACTGTATTCAAAACCTAGTTCAACAGCCAGCCTTTGGATGGCTACTAGTTCGAATCGCACCTGATATAACAAAATGTATTAGTAAACATGGGTATGTATTGTTTAATAAGGGTAAAGTTCATTCCACATCTGGATCGCCGTTTGACAGTTTTGAAGGTAATACTGTCCAACATATCTTGCAATCGCTTGCAATCTATTCGCATTACCCAAATAATGGTGATATTGTACTTTTTGGAAGTAGTACACAAAATAACGAGGTATATAGTTTTGAAAACCATAAAGGAACACATGGAGGGTTTTATGGTCAGATGTGTTATCCATTTTGCATAACAAATAGCACATCTATCCAGGCAGAACTGCGCAATCCTTCGATGACTATGGAGACTCTTTTTAACAAAATTGAGTACAATATGAGGTAGTATGCAGATCACAAAAGAAATTCAAAATAGCATAGCGATTCATCCGATGCAAACTTGGGAATGGGGTGAGGCAAGAACTCAAATGGGTGTTTGGGTAGAGAAGATTACCATCCATGATAGTATATTTCAGTTTACTGTACATTCCATACCCCATACATCATTTAAGATTGGCTATCTTCCACGCTCAGTTATACCATCGTCAACTGTGCTTACGAAGTTATATGAATTTGGTAAAAAAAATAATCTCATATTTATCAAAATTGAACCATATATCCCCTACTCGGAAAAATTCAAACTTCAAAATTCAAAATTAAAACTAGTTTCGTCTCCCCATCCTCTCTTCCCTGAATGGACTCAAATACTTGAGTTAACCACACCTGATGAAGATGAACTACTTAAGAGTTTCAAACCAAAAACACGCTATAACATCCGGCTTGCAGAAAAAAAAGGTGTATATGTAAAAGAAATGAATACAGAGGAGGGATTTGCCATTTTTGCGAAACTCTATTTTGATACGTGCAAGCGCCAGCGCTACCGTGGTCATACAGAGGCATATCATCATACTATTTGGAGTTCACTGAAAGACACCCAAGCAACAATTTTAGTTGCCTACCTGAATGACACTCCGCTTGCAGCATATGAACTTCTTCATTTTAAAGAAACTTATTACTATCTCTATGGAGGTTCATCTGTAGAACACAAACATGTTATGGCACCGAATCTTCTTATGTGGGAAGCAATTAAACTTGCAAAACGGAATGGTGCAGTTCGGTTTGATATGTGGGGATCACTTCCGCCAGACTATGAGTCAAAGCATCCATGGGCGGGGTTTACCCGTTTTAAGGAGGGCTATAACACTACTTTTATGCATTTTATTCCAAGCACAGATCTTGTTGTAGATAGCACACTCTACCCACTATACGGGTTTGCTCACAAAATACGAGAAAAATTCTTGTGATTTCTACTATTACTGCAACTTAACTGGTTTTGCCAAAGCAACCTTCAGAACTTCATCTGCATGTTCTACAAATACAAATTCAAGTTTGCTCTTTACATTATCTGGAATATCCTCAAGATCTTTTTTGTTCTCTTTAGGTAATATTACTGTTTTCACGCCCGCACTCTGTGCAGCTATAACTTTTTCTTTAACTCCTCCAATCTCAAGCGCCCTGCCCCGAAGAGTTACCTCACCCGTCATTGCGACATCGCGTCTAAATGGATTTTTCGTGAGTGCTGATACCATAGCGGTAGTAATTGCGAGACCTGCTGAAGGTCCATCCTTTGGCACTGCCCCTTCTGGTACGTGTACATGAATATCGAGGTTGTGGTAAAAATCTTTATCTAATCCTAGTTTTTTCCACTGGGAACGAATATAAGATAACGCTGCCTGACATGACTCTTTCATAACATCACCAAGCTGACCGGTAAGTGTTAAACCTCCCTTTCCAGGCATAAGCGCCACCTCTATAAAGAGTACATCGCCTCCAGCTTGCGTCCAGGCAAGTCCTGTAGACATACCTATTGTGTTCTTTGTTTCAAGCACAGAATCAGAGTATTTAAACGGACCAAGATAGGTAGGAATTGAGTTTGCAGTCACCACTGCAGGCAACTTTTTATCCTCAACAAGCTCACGTGCTTTCTTTCTAAATACCGTTGCAACTTGACGCTCAAGTTCTCGTACCCCCGCCTCACGTGTGTAACGACGGATCATAAGCTTAATACCTGAATCGTTTATTGATCCTTCATTAGAATCAACGCTATGTGCTTCTTGCTGTTTTTTAATGAGATACTTTTTGGCTATGTTAAACTTTTCATCTTCCGTGTACCCTGGAAAATGAATTATCTCCAATCTGTCTCGCAGTGCATCAGGTATGGTATCAAGCATATTTGCTGTGGTTATAAAAAACACATCAGATAGGTCATAGGGCACTTCTAGATAGTGGTCAGAAAAGGCATGATTTTGTTCAGGATCAAGAGCTTCAAGGAGTGCTGCTGATGCATCACCGCGATAATCGCGTCCAATCTTATCTATTTCATCAAGCATAAAAAGAGGGTTGCGGGTTCCTGCCTGTTTTATACCCTGGATTATTCGTCCAGGCATTGCTCCAACATACGTTCGTCGATGTCCTCGTATTTCGGCTTCGTCACGAACTCCACCAAGTGAAACTTTTACAAACTTTCTGCCTAGTGCCCGTGCAATTGATCTTCCAAGCGATGTCTTACCGACGCCTGGAGGGCCTGAAAAACATATGATGGTTGGCTGAAAACTTTTGCGTTTGCCATCAGCTGTCTTTTGTGAAGTTCCAGATATTTTTTTGTCCTTCAGCCGGCGCAACTCCAACACCGCAAGATACTCAAGGATTCGTTCCTTAATTTTCTTTAGTCCATAATGATCTTCATTGAGCACTTTCTCTGCTTTCTTTACATCAATTGAGTCACCTTCCTTAATCTCCCAAGGTAATTCTATGAGCCAGTCAAGATAGTTGCGAACATAGGAAGTCTCTGGATTAAACTGTGACATCCCCGCTAATTTTTTTAACTCTTTCATCGCTTTTTCTTCTACTTCTTTTGGCATGTGAGCTTTTTTTATTTTTACCTCATACTCACGCAGATCTTTGCCATCCTCACCTCCACCCAATTCTTCCTCAATAGTTTTCATTTTTTCCTTGAGGAATGTTTCTTTCATACCTTTTTCAAATTTCTTCTGTGTTTTTGCAGAAATATTTTGCTCGATCTCCAGTATTTTTACTTCTTTATTGATAAACTCCACTTCCTTTTTCAGCCGTTTCGCAAGATTACCCTCTTCCAGAAGTATCTGTCGTTCATGCTCACGTAAATCAAGCACTGCGGCAATTTGATATGAAAAATCAAGAGGTGTAGCTACATTAAGTATGTTCATGAGAAATACAAAGTCGACAGCCTTACCCAAATTTATTGCCCGTTTCATTTGTTGCGAAATGTACTTTACCATCGCGTTCACCTCTTCATTTGCTTCACCGCTTTCGGTTAACAGTTCAACCTTTGCTTCAAAATAGGGCACCTCTCGCACATACTCATGTATGCGCACCTTTTGTATTCCCTTTATCATGGCATTTACTTCGCCTTTTTCACCTATGACTGTTTTTTCTATTGATGCGAGTACTCCAATTGAATGGAGATTGTCTTTGGTTGGATCCTCGTCACCTGGATTTTTTTGAAGAACTAGAATGAGTTTTTTTTCACGGGCTAAGGCTTCGTTGATTGTTGCAACACTTTTTTGCCTCCCAAACACTAATACATTTTCTGTTTTTGGAAAAACTACACCATCCCGAACAGCAACAACTGGAAAATTTAATAATTCTTGTTTATTCTGTGGAAGGAAAAAAGACATAATATAGTTATATTAACTATCAAATAGTAACAGATAATCTTATGCTAATTAGCACTATAACAAAACGTTTGCTAATTGTCAATATGGATATTTTTTAATTAGACAAATTCACACGCAAGTGACTGAACATCGTTAAATGGAGTCTGATGCAAAAGGGGTTTGGTGACGTCTGATATGCACTGCTCATGATACGTTGGACGATCTGCTTTGTAAAGAATGCCCAAAGGATATCTCTCCTCGTGAACTTGAAGTGCGGTTTCAAGCGCCTTCAGTTTATTTGATGCATCGTACTCTTGAGTGAGTCGATATACCTGCTTCATGTAATACTGATAGGTATTTTTCTTGTTAAATGTCACACAAGGTTGCAACACGTTTACAAGTGCAAACCCTTTATGTTGAAATGCTTGTTTCATTGTTTCTACCATATGTTTTGTGTCTCCCGCAAAAGTTTGCGCAACAAATGTTGCTCCTTGAGTAATTGCAAGTGATAAGGGATCAATAGGTACCTCAATAATCCCTCCGGGAGTAGATTTTGACTTTTGACCCTTTTCGGCTGTCGGTGCAACCTGACCTGTAGTAAGTCCATACACATTATTGTCGTGCACAAGTACCTTTATATCATGATTGCCTCGTGCAGCATGCATGAAGTGGTTACCGCCTTCACCATAACAGTCTCCATCTCCAACCACTGCACAAACTGGCATCGTATGGTGTGCAAGTTTCATGCCAACGGCAGTTGCAACAGCTCTTCCATGCAGTCCGTGAAACGCATATGCATTGACAAAGTCATTCATATTTCCTGAGCAACCAATTCCAAAGGCAACAAGAACATCAGAAGGCGACAATCCCATTTCTGACCATGCCATCTTAATTGCCATACCTATCCCCCAGTTACCACAACCAGGGCACCAGGTTGGCTTATATCCAGTAAAATCCTGTGGTGTTGCCATAGTTTTTTATGATTGAAAACCGACTAACTGCATAATTTGTTCAACGGTTATTGCGCGTCCATCATAACGGAGAAGTTTGCGATTAATCGAAACTCCTGTCTCCATCTGAAGCAACTGGCCAAACTGAGCAGTGCTATTGTTTTCAATCAAAACCAATTTGTCCAGATGTGGTAAAAGGAGTTCCTTTATTTTTGTTTTATGGAGTGGATAAATGTGTGAAAAATGTATATAGGCAACGCGACCTCTCGCTTGCTTAACTGCCTCTTTTGCAACACCTACCGTTGACCCCCATCCAAGTAGAACAACTTCTGCTTTCTCACTGTCACCAATAATGATTGGAGGCGTGAACTCCTTTTCAAGATAGTTTTTCCACTTTCGAGCTCGTTTATCTACCTGCTTTATCCGTTCTTCAGCACTTTCAGTAGTATGACTATCTTCAAGGTGTTCGTATGAATTTGCTTGATAAAATGCCCCTTTAGCTCCAGGAATAAGGCGAGGTGAAACTCCGTCGTTTGTAATTTCATACCGCTTATAATCCTGAGTTGCAGTAGTAATTAACTTACCTCTATTCGGTTTATATTCTGTAATAAGTTTTTGAATTTCATCAAACGAAATGGTCTTATGAGATTCTGACAACAACATATCTGACATTACAATAACGGGAACTTGATAGATATCTGCAAGGTCAAACGCTTTGAGTGTGAGAGTTATCATTTCGGTATGATCCCCGGGTGCAAGGACAATTTTTTGGAACTCACCGTGTCCGGAATGTACGGCAAACAGTAAGTCACCCTGTTCAGTCCAAGTTGGCATACCAGTCGCAGGTCCTGGCCGTTGAGAAAGAAAAATGACAATTGGCTGTTCTATTACACCAGCCATCGATACCGCTTCAACCATGAGAGCAAAACCACCCCCCGATGTTCCGACAGCACTTCGTACTCCAGCAAATGATGCTCCAAGTGCAGAGTTAACAACTGCTATTTCATCTTCCGAGTGTCTTACAACCATTCCGGTTTTTTGTGACCAACCTGCTAGTGCGGTAAGAACTCCGGATGAAGGTGTCATTGGATATGCAGCATAAAATCTACAATCGGCGGCCACTGCCCCGTAAGCAAAAGCCTCGTTACCACTTATGACCATTTGTCTTCCCGAGTTCCGTTTGTTCAGTATTTGCCGCACAAGTTGAGGATAGTCTTTTGTCACAATGTCGCTTCCACGCTGTGCAAATTTCTGATTCAAGTTAACAATTTCAGCGCCTTTCTTGCCAAATTGTTGTTCTAAAATATCGTGGAGTTCGACAAGGTCCGCGCCCATAAGCGCCAATGATGCTCCAAGGGCTATCATATTTTTCATGATGACAAGACCATTCATCTCTTTGAGAATTTGTGTGTAAGGAATATGCACGCCTTGTATCCCTTCTTGCAGAGAAAAAGTTTCCCTGTCATACACAACAACCGCATCCTTAGCCAGACTGCTTTTGTGGAGTTCAAATGTTTCCTTATTTAAACAAATGAGTAAATCAATTGATTTTTTTAGTGTCGTGACTTCTGAATCGCCCACTGTAACATCGTATGCGTTATGACCTCCCCGAATAAGCGAGGGGTATTCTACAAAATCAAATGTGCCATATCCTCGTCGTGAAGCAATTTTAGCGAAAAGTAGTCCTGTTGTCATTATTCCAAAACCAGCCTCACCTCCAATTTTCCATGTGTATTGCATATGATTTTAAGTGTTTATTCGTTACAACAGGGATCTTTGTATCCGCAGTTAGCACAATGCGCGTCGCGCCCTCCCGGCATACCTTTCAGTGTTGTATGTCCACACAAGGGGCAGACTCTTACATTCTCCCCTACTGCGGGAAGATCTGCATTGTCCTTACTCAGGGAATACTCGTTTACCCGTTTCATCTTCAATAATGATCGCCGCAACAGGACATGCTTTTGCCGCTTCAATAACGGTATCGGGCGCATCATTTACGGCTGTTTTTAAAATAATTGCTTTCGCCTCTGAATCCATTACATAGGTCATTGGAGCAACTGCAACACAGGTTGCGGCTCCAATACACAGATCTCGATCGACTTTAACTTTCAATTTGCCAACAGCAACCGGTCCTGATGGATTGTTCGGATCTAATAAGTCTGACATATCGTTTTTTTAACTAATAATTGGCTATAAGAGTATGCAGTGCTTCCAGAGGAAGCAATGCACATTTTAACCTATTTGGGCCAAGTTCTATCCCTATAAGTTTAATAATACTGTTTTTATCCCACTTTCTCAACTTTCCAACTGGCTGACCTTTTGCGTTTTCAGTAAGAAGAGAGGCGGATGCCTTAGAGATAGCACAACCCTTACCCGTAAACATTATATTTTTTACCACATTACCTTCTACTTCTATTTCCATTTGAATTACATCACCACATAGTGGGTTGTCCAGTACGATTTTATCCGTTGCAGTGGGTAGTCTTCCAAAATTATGAGGATGTGTGGAGTGCTGAAGAATTCTTTCTTGATAGAGTGACTGCATATAGGTATTGTACCAATCAAAGTAATAATATCTAGGTACACATCACGCCGTTAATGCGCGAGAGTGTCTAATTTTTTGTTTGAAAAATTTCCTGTACTTTTGTTAAAGCAACGAGTAGTTTTTCTATGTCTGTTTTTGTGTTATATAGATAAAAACTTGCACGTACAGTTGCCTGAAGACCAAGATGTGTATGAAGTGGCATGGCACAATGGTGTCCGGCGCGAACCGCTATATTGTGTTCATTAAGAATTTGAGCAGTATCATGAGCATGTACGTCGTGCATTTCAAATGCCACAATTCCAGACTGTCTTCTACTTGGACCAACCAATGTAATTGTATCGCCAAACTCACGTTTGAGTTCATCGTAACAGTATTGAGCGAGTTTTTGTTCATGATCCGCAATTGCATCAAGACCAACCTCATTTAAAAATGAGATCGCCTCCTTAAATGCAATAACTCCAGCGATATGGGGTGTACCCGCCTCAAAACGATGAGGAATACTTGCAAACTCTGTTTTGACAATACTTACTGATCGTATCATTTCACCCCCATATTGATACGGGGTCAGTTGTTCAAGCAGTGTTTTTTTTACCCAAAGTACCCCAACTCCTGTGGGACCGCACAGTTTGTGCGATGAAAATGCAAGTCCGTCACAGCCAAGATCCTGCACATCTATACGAATATGAGGAGCCGACTGGGCGGCATCAACGAGAATAATTATATTTGGATTTATTTTTCTTGCCTCTGTGACTATCGCTTTTATGGGGTTAACAGTTCCAAGCACATTCGAAACATGGGTGATGGCGAGAACTTTTGTATTTTTGTTAATATGGGAGGTAATATTGTTTTTTGTCAATGACAGATCATCGGTTATTACGGTAAATCGCGCATGTAACTTCTGAGTTAACTGTTGCCATGGAACAAAGTTTGAGTGATGTTCGGCAACTGTGACTACTACCTCATCTCCTGGAAGTATCATATGCTCAACACCCTGCGCAAACATATTTATAGATTCAGTCGTACCCGAAGTAAAGATAACCTCGCTTTCGTCTGCGGCGTTAATAAACTTAGCAACAACATTTCGCGTCTCTTCGTATTCTAATGTTGCTCTTTCAGATATGTCGTACACCCCTCGAAAAATATTGGCACTATACTCCTTGTAATATTCATTGATTTTGTCAATTACGCGAAAGGGTTTTAGGGCCGTTGCTGTGGAGTCTAGATAAATTAAATGAGGTTGACTTGAGAAGATGGGAAATTGGTTTTTTATGGTATGTGTTATACTCATACTGTAACTCCAAGCTCTGCTATCTGATTGTACATTTGCTGTATAAACCCTTCAACATAGGCCTTTTCTGCTGTATGTTTCGACATCCCGCGTGTCATCATATATGCTACATGCTCCTTATTTATTGTGCCCGTTGTTGATCCATGCGTGCAAAACACATCGTTTGCTTCAATTTCAAGCATTGGCCGCGTGTCTACAAACGCGTTCGGGGATAATATAAGGTTCTGGTTTTTTTGATAGGCATGCGACTGTTGGGCACCTTTTATAATTCGAATAAGACCTGAAAAAGCCAGCGATGCACTATCTTCTGCAACACAAGAAATTGAAAGCTGTGAAAAAGCACCTGGCATGCTGTGCAATTGCTGTGTGGTAAGTTTATAGGATGAACTGCCTTGTATAGTATATAAACCGAACATATACACCTTCGCTTCGCTATGAGCAAGATCACATACAATTTCACCTGAAATATTTCTGAAAAAAACCACATAAACACCACTCTTAGTAAATGTTAGTTTCGTTTGTGGTTGGGTCACGGTAATAAGCTGTGGTTTCATAGTTCTATCCTACACTCCCTTCCATTTCTAATCGTATAAGTCTATTGAGTTCAATAGAGTACTCAAGCGGAATCTCTTTCACAACAGGTTCAATAAATCCATTTACAAATGCTGTTTCTGCATCAGCCTTACTGAGACCGCGAGACATGAGATAGAGCAACTTTTCTTCTCCGATCTTTTCTACCGTCGCTTCATGCTGAACATTGGTGTCGTTATTTTTTATACGCATAGTTGGATAGGTATCAGACCGCGAATTTTCATCAAGAAGAAGTGCATCACAGGATACATACACCGATGAACCTATAGCGCCTGGTAGTACCTGAACAAGTCCTCTATATGAGGTTCTCCCTCCTTCTTTTGAGATTGATTTTGAAACAACGCGTGACGAAGTATTGGGTGCAAAATGAATCATCTTGGCCCCCGCATCCTGCACCTGTCCGTTGCCTGCAAGCGCAATCGAAAGCACTTCACCTCTTGCTCCTTCTCCCGTCAGATACACTGCAGGATATTTCATAGTAATTTGACTACCCAAATTACAATCAACCCATTCCATAACTGCATTTTTTTCTGCTCGAGCACGTTTAGTGACTAGGTTATATACATTCTTGCTCCAGTTTTGAACAGTGGTATACCTCACCCGCGCTCCCTCCTTGACAAATATTTCTACAACTGCAGCATGAAGTGAGTCGGTTGTATATATGGGTGCAGTACATCCTTCAATGTAGTGAACATATGACCCTTCCTCTGCAATAATAAGAGTTCGCTCAAACTGACCGAATGCTTGCGCATTCATGCGAAAATAAGCCTGAAGAGGAAGAGTGGCCCTTACTCCCTTTGGAACATATACAAACGATCCACCTGACCAAACGCTTGTGTTGAGTGCTGCAAATTTATTGTCGCTTGCTGGAATTAACGTTCCAAAATACTCCTTCACTATCTTCGGATATTTTTTTACAGCGGAATCCATATCGCAGAAAATGACCCCCTGTCTTTCGAGGGTCTCCTGCACCCGTTCATACACCACTTCAGATTCATATTGCGCACTTACTCCTGCCAAAAACTTCTTTTCAGCCTCTGGTACACCAATCCTGTCGTATGTATCACGAATCTCGGGTGGTAAATCATTCCAATCACGTACTTGCTTATCGGTTGATCGAATAAAATAGGTAATAGCGTCAAAATTGATAGTCGACAGATCAGCACCCCAAGTAGGTAGTGGTTCTTTCAGAAAAAAAGCGTATGCCTTTAAGCGTTTCTCCAGCATCCAATTAGGTTCGTTCTTAAGACTTGATATTTCTCTAATTTTTTTTTCATCAAGACCTTTTTCAGCAACAAAAACATTTTTATTTTTTACAGAAAAACCATATTTGTAGTCAAACTCTATCTTCTTTTGTTTCATTGATGGTTACATTATGTAAATGACTCATAGCCGTTCTTTTCGATTTCGCGAACGAGCTTGGCAGTTCCTTTTTTTACGACCGAACCCTGCTTCATAACAATCACTTCATCTGGTTTTATATATTCAAATATCCTGCTGTAGTGTGTTACAAACACATATGTTTTATCTTTTTTAATTTCTGTAAGAAACGTAAAAATTGTTTTTAAGCTATCAACATCAACACCTGTATCTATCTCGTCAAAAAATACAACTGAGGAGTTTAACACCGCAATTTGGAGTACTTCCATTTTTTTTCTTTCTCCTCCTGACGCACCCTCGTTGAGTGGTCTATTCAGGAGCTCTTTTTTTATTTGCAGTTTTTTTGCATATGACTCAATTGTTTCATATAGTTTGAGTGCGTCCACTTTTGGAAGTGCAAGTCGTAATAACTGAAATACACTAATACCTTGCAGGGCGAGCGGTGACTGGAACGTTACTCCTATCCCTTTTTGTGCACGCTTATCTGGCGTAATATCATTCAATTTTGTTTTTCCAAAATAGAGCGCTGATCCTCTTTGTAGTTCGTACACCGGGTTTCCTAGTATAGTCTGAACGAGTGTTGATTTTCCCGATCCGTTTGGACCCATTATTGCATATGTCTTGCCCTTAGCGAACTCGAGCGAGACAGAACGCAAAATTTGGGCACCATTGACCTGGACTGAAAGTTTGTGTGTTTTGATCATATATTATGAAAACAGCTCGGAAAGTTTGACTTGCTGTAAATCTGAAAAAATGACCTCCTGAAGTTTATTCTCAACATTTTCCTTATGCTTACAAATCCCCTCAAACTTACACCGATACGACTTGCGTTGACATGAAGTTAAAAACAAATTTTTTTCAAAAATAGAAAGAAAATCAAACACACTCATGTCGTGAAAGCGTGGTCCAAGCTTGTAACCTCCGACCCGTCCTTCACGGCTTACAAGTACACGCTGTCCTGCAAGAATTGCACTGATACGAGCAAGAAAACGAAGGGGGAGTTTTGTATCTTCAACCAATTTTGCAAGGGGAACAAAGTCCTTCTCTTTCATGAGTTTTGAGAGTATGAGAAGGCCGTAATCTGATTTTTTACTCATCTTTAACATATACTTTGATAGTAATAGTTTAATGCACGCTGTGTACAAATTCAAGTTGAGACTAATTTCATCCGAGGAACTCTATCGATTGTAGAGGTGTATCTTTTCTTCTCTGCATAAAATGACCCGGCAACGCCTATCATTGCCGCGTTATCGCCGCATAAATAACGATACGTTGGAAATAGTACTTTTCCGTTATATTTACGCATGACAGCGCGCAATCTGCTTCGGAGATATGAGTTTGCAGCCACACCTCCTCCAATTACAAGACGATGAACGCCGGTGGTTTGTACAGCCTGCTCAACTTTTCTGCAAATCGTATCAAAAACCGCCTCCTGAAATGAACTCGCAAGATTGTGCATGTTTTCATTCTTTTGATTTTCATTCATTTTTTGCAGATGATAGTAAAAGGCAGTTTTCAACCCTGAAAATGAAAAGTTCAAGTTCCCGCTGTGAATCATTGGGCGAGGAAAATGGTAAATGTCATTATTTTTCACCTCATCAGCCAAACGTTCGATTACTGCACCTGCCGGATACCCAAGTCCAAGCAACTTTCCCGCCTTGTCAAGTGCCTCGCCCGCTGCATCATCAAGCGTTTCTCCAATGATTGTATACTCTAGGTGATTTTTCCAAATTACAAACTCTGTGTGACCTCCTGATACTATTAGCGAGAGGTAAGGAAAGTGAAAGTCAATATTCGGATTACCGTTGCTGTTTTGAGTAAAGACTGAATACAGATGCCCTTCAAGGTGATTTACTGCAATTAAGGGTACGTCTAGTCGATGGGCTGTTTCTATTGCTTTTTTTATTCCAACCTCAAGCGCAATTGCTAGACCAGGACCCTTAGTAACAGCAATAGCTTCTATCGGATTATGAAACCGAGATGCACGTTGCTGTGCAAGCTTAATCACCTCATCAATACGCTCCTCATGTGCTCTCTTGGCTAATGAGGGTACCACACCTCCCCACGTCCTATGAATGGATACCTGAGAATATATTGCATTTGAAAGCACTTTGAGACCCTGTGTTACAGCTACCGCCGTCTCATCGCACGATGTGTCAATTGCCAGTATGCTCATAGTTCGCTCACCGATATTTTTCGTTCTTTTTCGCCGGTATACAAAATTTTGATAAATATAACTTTTCCCTGTCTTTTCATTGCATCAAATAAGGTACCCGCCTTATTTCCCCATTCAATACAGATTACGTTAGGTTGTGTAAAATAACTCTCGAGTCCAAGGTGGTCAAATTCTGCATTCTCCTCAATGTTAAATAGATCAACATGAAGAAAAAATGGTCGCGTGCTGCGATTTGTTTTGTATTCATAATAAATTACATAGGTAGGCGAAACAACATCGCTTATACCCAGTATGTCACCGATACCTTTTGCAAATATTGTCTTACCTGCACCCATTTCACCCTGAAGAACAAAAATAATGGGTTTTTGAGGATTCTCTTCGCTATATTTTGCAGTAATATACTGTGCAGTTTTCCGCGTTTCGGTTTCTGAGGTGGTAACATACTGTGTCTGCGAGACAGGCATAACATCGCCCTTGCGCAGTAATTTAGGTGTCTTTGCGCTAAGATCGATAATAGTTGACGGTTTATTTCGAGGCAACTTTCCAAAATCTACAACGTAATCCACCTGCTTTTTTCGAGCACTGGAAAGCTCGTTTATAAATCCACCCGGCTCATAATGGGGTCGTTTACCAGATATATTTGCGGATGTCGCTGTTAGAGGCTTTCCGTATACATGAACAAGTTGTACAATCCAATCAAACCGTGGAAGACGCACTCCAAGTGTGCCCCGTTCGGACTCAAGCAAACGCGAAACTTTGTGTTTTGATGGTAACACTATGGTGAAGGGTCCAGGAAGTAGTATGTTTAGTATATCTTTGTGATTAACAGCGTCCGTAAGGTCAGAAATCATATCCATGCCGTCAGTAAAAACAGATATTGGCTTGCCAAATGGCCTGTTTTTCACTGTAATAAGTTTGCGAACTGCCTCATCATTTGTTGCATCACAAACCAACCCATATACAGTATCTGACGGTGCCACTATAAGTCCACCAGACCGCAATATCTTGATACAGCGCTGTAATTCTTCCTTTTTATCCATTCTTTATTATACCAATGTTATTTTCGTTTGGCAGTTGTTCACAACATCTGCTACAATAATAGCATGACACCAAAAAAACAACCAAAAAAAATAACACAGTTTAGTTTTGAACTCAGTGTGAAGAATATATTCATTATCGGCTTTATTCTCTTTTTTGGCTATCTTATTTTTCGATCATTCTCAAATGAGATGAAGCAGATTATTCCGGAAAAATCTATATCTGCCGTAGTAGAAGATATACGAAGCGACAAAGTAAAAAAAGTTGAGATTGTCGATAACAAAGTACTTCTATTTTATAAGGATGATACGTATGGAGTAACCTACAAAGAACCAAGTGATAGCTTTATGAAACTCCTCCGTGACGCACAGGTTGACCCAAAAAAAACTCAAATTGTAATAAAAGACACACAAGGATCATCAGGCTGGGTTACATTTTTAAGTAATCTCATCCCTACTCTTCTCATGGTGGCATTCTTTATATTTCTTTTCCGTCAAGCTCGGGGAGCACAAGATAATGTGTTTTCATTCGGACAATCGCGAGCAAAACGGTTTAATAAGGATATGCCAAAAACAACCTTCAAAGATGTCGCCGGTGTAGATGAGGCGAAAAAGGAACTTGAGGAGGTGGTTGACTTTCTTAAAAAGCCTGAAAAATATAAAAAGCTTGGCGCACGCACTCCCAAAGGTGTGATTCTTGTTGGACCGGCAGGATGCGGAAAAACTCTTCTTGCCAAGGCTGTTGCGGGCGAAGCAAGCGTTCCATTTTTTTCCATAGCAGGAAGTGAGTTTATGGAGATGCTTGTAGGTATTGGCGCAGCACGAGTGCGAGACCTTTTTGCCACTGCAAAAAAAAGTGCACCTTCGATTATTTTTATAGATGAAATAGATGCTATTGGAAGATCGCGCTCCGTTGGTATGATGCCATCGCATGATGAACGCGAACAGACACTTAATCAAATACTGGTTGAAATGGATGGGTTTACGCCTAATGAACAAGTTGTGGTGGTTGCCGCAACAAATAGAGGCGATCTCCTAGACTCTGCACTTCTTCGACCGGGCCGTTTTGACCGACGCATAATGGTAGATTATCCCGATGTTGCTGGTCGCAAGTCAATTCTCGAAATTCATGCAAAAGGAAAACCCTTTGCAGATGATGTTAATTGGGATCGCGTTGCAAAACGAACAGTCAACTTCTCCGGTGCTGACCTTGAAAACATGTTAAACGAAGCGGCTATATCTGCAGCAAGAAACGCAAAAACATCAATCAACTTCAATGACATCGAAGATGCGGCGATGAAAGTAAAACTTGGACCAGAAAAAAAACGCATGCAGTCTGACACCGATAAACGTCTCACTGCATACCATGAGGCAGGTCATGCAATTCTTACCCACTTTCAGTCGGAAACAGATCCAGTACATAGAATTTCAATAGTATCGCGCGGCATGGCACTGGGGTATACGCTTATTCCTCCACAGAAAGATAAAGTTCATGAAACAAAGAGACATCTGCTTCAGCGCATAGCAGTAATGATGGGAGGCCGAGCGGCAGAAGAGGTGGTGTTTAACGAAATGACTACGGGTGCTTCAAATGACTTTGAACACGCAACGCAAACTGCTCGTGCAATGGTGGTCGATTTTGGAATGAGTGATTTGGGACCTGTTAACTTTGGGTCAGACGATAAATCATATTATGGTCAGCCTGCCATTTCTCAAGATATGCTTTCAAAGATTGACGCTGAAGTTCGTAAAATACTTGATACAGCATATGCAAGTGCGGTTTCGATGGTGAAGGAAAAGCGAGATATGCTCGATAAAATTGCTGATGAACTCATGAAGAAAGAAACGCTCGATCAAGATGAGTTCGAAGCGATTGTTGGCAAAAAAGAAGCTAATACCAACGCAAAATAATGTGTTTATTTATTTGATTTGCTAATGAATAGAAATGAAAACGCTTCTTATAGTTGACGGAAATGGATTGATGCATAGAGCTTTTCATGCACTCCCCCCTTTTAAAACGGCATCAGGTGTTCCTACTCAAGTCGTATATGGTTTTTTTTCTATAATCCATAAATCTATCATTGACTTTCACCCCACCCATCTTGTTATCTGTTTTGATACACCAGCGCCAACGTTTAGAAACGCATTGCTACCTGAATATCAAGCTCAACGTCCAAAAATTGCAGATGATTTTGGGATACAGATACCCATGATAAAAACTGCGCTGAAACTCAATAACACAGTATATAGAGAGCTTGATGGTTACGAAGGAGACGATGTTATGGCAACAGTTGCAAAAAAGGCAGAATCAGATGGATTTGATGTTCTTATTCTTACAGGAGATAAAGACATGATGCAACTTGTCAACCAACGCATATCTACCGTTACACCGGAAATTGGTTACTCTAAGACAAAAATATACAATGAGGAGGCTGTACTGCAAAAAATGGGTGTTCCTCCTACCCAAGTACCTGACCTTAAGGCTTTGGCGGGCGATCCATCTGACAACTACAAAGGTGCGAATGGGATCGGACCAAAAACAGCAATTAAACTGCTTAATGAGTTTGGCACTGTAGAGAATCTACTTCGTAAAATCGATTCACTACCTGACGGAAAAATTAAAGACCGACTCAATGAAAGTCGGGAGAATATTAAAATCGGTATACAACTCTCCAAAGTAAAAACCGATGTACCTATTACAATTGACCTAACTATGTCTGTCTGGAGTGGTTTTTCCGAAAAACTAAAAGAACAGTTCCTTGCATGGGAAATGTATTCTTTAGTAAGTCGATTGTATCCAAAACAAAAGGCAACGCCATCAAAAGCGAAGTTACCGAAAATAGACGAAAATCAAATTTCTATGTTCTGACTATGATCATTGCACCTGAACTGAAGCAAAACATTTTTTATCTAATCTATTTTTTTGTGCTCCATAATTGGCAGGTAATTGTGTATGGATCGGGTATTATTGCGGCAACACTGTGTGCGTTATGGCAACCCCGGCGTTCATTTGTGCTTTGGATGATCGGTTTCAGCCTATTGCTTTTTGCATTTGAGTATGACAAGCACTTTAAAGAACCGCTTCATGATCAAACTATACAATCGCTCATTACTGTGAGGGAACATGCAAAAGTACGACGTGTCGTCTCGATTTCATTTAACAAACTTATCCCCCTTGGGGTTCCCTTATTGGGAATTGCATGTAATATTGCGGGAATCTACCTATTTCAACGGGAGCGTAAAGAAAAACGTAGAGCCACTGCCAAGCGTTGATTCAACCCAAATTTTACCCTTATGCATTGCGATTATTTGTTTTGTAATATAAAGTCCAAGTCCCGTTCCTGATGCGGCTGGCGATGCGTGCTTGTAGGAATCGCCTAACATACCAAACTTCTGAAATAATTTTCCTATATTTTCTTTGCTCATACCGGGTCCAGTGTCATGCACCTGTACCTCAACGTCGTGTTGTCGCCGTACAACTGTTACTGTAACTATTCCTTTTGGTTGGGTAAATTTAAGCGCATTACCAATAAGATTGTGCAAAATTTCGCTTAACTTATCCTTATCCCCATGAATAATAATTTTTCTTCTCGGAACTTTTATAGTAAAAGTAATATTCTGCTCATTCGCTTTAATTAATAGCTCGTTGTACACGGTATGAACAAGATCCTGTACCGAAACCTCTGTTATCGTCAGTTGAAGCCGTTTTCCTTCAATGCGTGATATAGTAAGCATATCTCCAACTAACTTAATGAGCCGTTCTGAAGATGTGTTTGCTATTTCAAGATATTCACGAACTTTTGAATCTAGTCGCACCCCTTTCTTATTGAGGGCCATCCATATATAACTTTTGATTGCTGTCATTGGAGTCCGAAGCTCATGTGATGCGATTGACACGAACTCATCCTTAAGATGGTCAAGTTCTTTGAGTCGTTCATTTGCCTGACGAATAGATTGATATAACACTGCATTATCAAGTGCCATAGCAATACTATTAGGCAGTCTATTAATGAGCTCCCTACTTTCCTTAAGTGCATACTCCGTTTCGGGCTCAAGACCTATCGTAAGTACTCCAATAACAGTTCCTCGCACGATAAGCGGATGTACAAAAAATGTAGTTGCACCGATTGCTGTTTGGAGTTGTCTTCCAGAAAGCATATCTAATAAAGGGAAGATAACAAAATAGAATCGCGTATGTTTCACTGTTCTTTTTGTGCTTACAACTCGTGACATTATTGACTCTTCCGTCTTGAGTGATAGTGAGTTTTTCTTAAGGGCGGAAAGTATTGGGCCTACCATAAATCCGCTCAGTGGTTTTGCAGTCTCAATCGCCAAGGGGATAAGTGCTGATTTATTGTGGTTGACTTGATGAATACTTACATAGCGAAATTCTGCCTCTGAAACAATTACTTTTGCCGCACTCTGCATAACTTCGTACATATCGGTCACCGAACTGAGAGCAATTGTTTCAATTTTACGAAGCACCGATAGCGTTTTATTACGCTCCGCAAGTTCAAAGTTTTTTTTATACATCTCCTGCGTTATATGTTCTACATCAGCAGAGAATGAAGGCTTATTTCCCATTTATATTTCATTATACGCAGATTTGAGGCACAACTTCAAAGGCTAGCGAAGAAGCATTGGTCGCTCATTATCAGGAAGTTGAGCAACCAGTTGTCGTACGGCGTGTTTACAAACCTCCACCGACACTTGGCCAAAAAAGTCTCTATATTTTTCAATAAGCTCTTCTATAACCTGTGCTTCCTTTCCATGAAATGTAATATCACGTTTTTGCCAGTTCACCTTCAATCCCTTTATACTTTCTGCCTGTTCAAGCGCAATTGGACCTATGATTGACTCCTGTTCAGAGATTATGCGCTCAACTATCTGTGCGTAGACTGATGTGGATGTGCTCATAGTTGTTTTGTCCGTAATTCCAACCATACCGTATCTAGCTGTAGCAAACTAAGAGTCATAATATAATACCCGGCGAAATAGAGAAAATCATTTATACCAGCGGCCAGCCACTGATCTGTGTGGGCTTGGTACAAAAATACGAAATCGGCAACGTATTGCAAAAAAAGTGCAAGAAGAATAAAAATGACACGCTTCTTCATTCTTCCACCGAGAAGAGTACGCGAGAGTACATACGTCAATAGTGCAACTGCTACATAAATTGACTGACCAAGTGGATATCCAAAGTCAAGAAATATTGTTAATGGAGCTGAGAAGTCAAATGCGTACTCAGTTAAAAACAATGCGTAAGTACCAATAAGAAGGGCCGAGGGCACGGCTACCGCCCACAATTTGCTTTCATATGACTTCAGTGTCAAGTGCACACCCGATGCATGCGCCAAATGAATAATGGCTACTAGGTAGAGTGGTATGCTTCCAAAATACCCCACATCACCAATCGATGGATAAGGTACCTCTACCCCTACTACCATAACATAATATGAATATGCAAGTTGTCCAAATGCCTGCGCAAAAAGCCCAAATGAAAAAAAATAGATTGCTCTACCCATAAGGCTTTTCCATCCACCCCAGCGATGTGCAGTTCGCAATCCCCAGAATCCTCCCCAAAGCGCCATTAAACAATAGGTGCTTGCAAAATAGTCAAATGCAATGTCGCCTGACTGCTTATACAACTGAAGATAAATCCACCATAATGAATATGCAAAAAATAAAATTGCCGCAACTTTTGCCTGCCACTCACGAAGTAGGGTTTTAACCATATATTCATTATATGAATGAATACAGTTGTATGTCAATTCGAATCTTTCCTATAATATCCTTCATATGCTCCCGCATTTTCCACGGTTTTCGAAACTCGAATTAAAACATAAAACACCCATTGAGAAAATTACACATCAATTTCCACCTTACTCTGATTTTAACTTTACAAGTCTTTGGACCTATAACACTGATGACTCAATTGAGGTGTCTTCACTTAACGGCAACTTGGTCGTGCGGTTTACCGACTATATATCGCTTAAGCCATTTCTGTCGTTTATAGGGAAAAAAGATATTCATCAGACCGCACACACGCTTATCACATATAGCAATCAAGTACAGCTTGAACCCTATCTAAAACTCGTTCCGGAATCCGTAATTTTGGCCGCACCTACACTCACCAAAGATTTTGATGTTGTAGAGGATCATGACAATCATGACTATATCGTATCAGCGATAGACATTACTCGTCTTCCAGAGGAAAAATATAAGCGGAAGAAATATCTTGTGGAGCGATTTAAAAATAAATATCCTGGATTTTATTCTGAATTTATAAACTTAGATGATCCACGAAACCGCCGCATGATCATTGACCTTTTTGTTCGATGGGAAAAAAATGCAAAGAAATCAAGGAAAGATACAGAAAATGAACTAACTGCAATTACGCGTCTTATCGATCACCACGCATCTCTTAATGTGTATGCTCTCGGAATTTATCACAACACACAGCTCATTGCGTTTAATTTATACGAAATTACCCATGGAAATTTTGGAATATCAGCATTTCAAAAAGCCGATAAAACATTTACTGGAATCTACGCCTATTTATCCCACGCATCTGCACACCATCTCCATTCGCTTGGATGTACCCATATCAACTATGAACAAGATTTGGGTATAGAAGGCCTACGGCTTTCGAAACAGCTTTGGAAGCCTGTTTATTATTTAAAAAAGTATAAACTTACACCAAAGAAGTCTGCTCCCTCCATCCCTGTGACTCGTAAACAGCAACAACAAGCACACTCGAAGGTGCATCGGTAACTTTAGCGACACTCATTTTTATATTCATTTTTTTGGGAGAAAATGAATATCCCCGGAGTCTACACAGATCTGCAAGAGAGTGCTTTACCTCTTCTTGAAGTAAATTACGTACTGCTTCTTCAGAGTTTTCGGTAAAGTGATGCTCTACAAAAACTCCTCTTCCATCCTCTTCCTGGCACCAACCAATTGCGGCACCAATATATCTACCTGATTCACGACTCCTGTTTTCAGACATTACTACATAGAGTCTATGACCGTATTCGCTATCTGGAGTCTTGTATTTTTGTAGTTTAATTACACTACCAGGCGGAATAATTGACGATAAAACAAGAAGATTGTAATTACTTACTCCTGCATCAAAAAGTGCCGCATCAAATGCAGATAATAATGTTTTCCCTTGTCCCTTTCCTGAAGCAATAATTATATTCATATTAATAATGACTTAATTTTTTCACCAAACGTATCAGGTGTATATTCACTTTTTATGATAAAAGAATATCCTAGACGAGTAACATCTTTGAGACTCGATTTGTCCATATTCGTTAAAAAAACGATTTTACTCTTTTTTAATACATTCTGGGCCACTTTTTTAATCACCTCAAGACCCTTCATATCGGGTAGTAACATATCCATTAAAATCAAATCATACGAATGATTATTAAGCAAGACTAAAGCATCATTTCCATTTGAAGCAGTTTGAACAGTAAAATCTTCAGATAAAATGTCCTTATATAGTTGCCGCATAAGTTCATCATCTTCAACGAGGAGTATTTTCTTTTTTGCCATGAGAAACATTATATAACAAAAACCCCTTCCTTGCGGAAGGGGTTAGTTGTTTATTTACAAGTTGAGTTACCGAGTAACCTGAATAGTTTCACCATTATCAGTTGTTGGGGCTGATACGGTAATTCTATTTTGTGCGTCACGTGTTACTTCGTATCCAGTTGCATACGTTGTACAGCTTGTTATTGCTGGCGTATTCAGTGATGGATCTGTTGGAAGTGCTGGGATATAGTTAGGCATCAAATCAGCACAAATATCGAGTCCAGTGTTTGCAACCTCTGTAGCTGTGCCTACAGTAAGTGCGGCAACAGCGGCAGGAAGTTGTCCATTATTCTCAGCTACGTACTGGTGAATTGCATTCAAAATCTGCAGTACATCGCTTCGGCGGCGTGTGTTATTTGCTTGGCCAAACTGTCTGGCAGGATTAATTGCGATAAGAGTAATCGCAAGCAGTATTGCCAAAATGCCAATAACCACGAGAAGCTCAATAAGAGTAAATCCTTTTTTGAGTTTTATCATAAAGATCTATAATAAATAGTAATAGTGTTATCTTCAGAGTAATCAAAAACAAAAGTCCTGTCAAGTGGATAGTATTATTAATTTCCCAGTATAAGAAGAATGTTGTCTTGATCTGCCGAACCCATACGTTCCATCAGGTCTGGAAAAAGTGAACGGATGTCTTTAATAATTACACTGCGAAGATTTGGGTTTAAAGATGTGGGGACAATTAGTGTAGTTTTTGGATTTTTACTGGCTAACGAAGTATCGACGCGAACATTGTTGTATCCCAACTCTATTACCATTTCCGCAACTTTATTACCTAACCCTAACTTTGTAGGCGTGCTTATTACCACAATGGCAGGTTGCATACTGTAGGTTGATACTCCTTTTACGTTGGGTGGCTGAGTTACATGCGGAGTTGGAACAACGGTCTTTCTGCGTACCGGCCGTGGGGTAAGTCCAAAGTCTTTACCCATGTTAATATATACAGCCGCGAGAACAACAAGTAAAATAAAAAATACCGCCAATAGGAGGGGAAGTTGAGAAGCAGGTTGTGAGGGTTTGTCTGGCAACTCCACGACTTCAAATTCATCGATTTCTTTTTGCACCGCAACCTGAAATGCCTCTTGCTTCATTTGATACATATTTTTGACTATAGCCTGGGCAAGTTCAACAGTAAGTGAAGCTACGCCACCTTGGGGGACAAAAGTAAGTCCTTCAAGCGGGGTTATGCACGTTACGGAACAACCTAATTGAGTTAACGTGCTTTGTATTGTGTCAATATAGTCACCATTAGCAGCAACAAGTAATACCCCCCTTTCCGACTTAATACGTTTGGAAAGAACCGTATCGAAGGGAACATAGTCCAAATATGTTTGTATAATTGAATCCAGCTGTGCCTGGGGCAGCAGGGAAAACTCCTTTTTTAATATTGGCGACTGGATGACCATACAAACTTCAAGCGGTGGAAGTGCATTTACTGCAAAAAAGTCTGAAACCTGTCTTTTAAACTCATCCGCATTTACAAGTTCCATATTGATATAAACCGAAGATGGAAGTTGAAGTGAGTAGATTTTTTGGGAAAATGAAGGTATATATATATCCAAAAACGTATCTCGCACAAGCAAGATTCCCGCAACCTTTTTTTGATCTGCAAAAGTATTCATTAGAACATTTCCCTCCACGAAACTATCGTTAATATAGTATCAGTATAATCGAATATTGCTTCTATAGTTCGTGTAAAACCATGTGCTGATCCTGTTGCCACAACACGATATTGACCATCAAAAGTTACGAAAGTTTCCACAGATGTTGTTGGGGTAAGTTGTATTGTTTCACCGATATAGTTCTGGTTTCGTAATAAAGAAATTGAGGCATTTTCAATACCTGCCTCTGCCGCATAATACGCCTCCATAGCCGACGCAGTTGCCGTAGTTTTTTGCGCATTGGTAATAATGATGGAAACAGATGTGGCCGCGACTGTAACGGAAACGATAATGAAAATGAGCAGAGTAATAAGTGTTTGTCCGGATCGAATCATAATATTATTTATCGCGAACTCCAAGTAACGTCGAAAATGAAACGGTTTCCGTTTGGCCATTCTGAAGCGAGACACTTTCAATGTCGAAAATAATCTGCACAACGTCGTGACTTGTGCCCGCCCCATAACGAATAAACTGAGGAGTGCTTATCGTAGTTTCACTTCCTGTAAGTTTATTTTGCACTCCTTCGCTTGTTAACATAAGAGCTCCGCTACTTGCACTATATTCATGAACAACTCCATCTATAGTAAGTCGTAACAAAGCGGAGGACGAACCAGGTAACGCTGGAACATCTATCGCACTTGCCCTTCCAAAATCATAGGTAAATCGAGATAGTAAGTACGTTGAGTCATACTGTGTGCTAGATAACGCTTCAGTTTCCAACTGTCGATCAACAATAACTGCAAAAAGATTGATAAAAACAACAAGGAGAACTGATAAAATTCCTAGATAAATTACCATCTCAGCAATCGTGAATCCTTTTCGCTCTCTCATTGTGAGTAATTAATTGTAATGTCACTTAACACGGGTGAATTGGTGATGTCGCTAGTTGTCATATAAAGACGATACTTAAAACAATTGCCAGGATTACGGTAATTTTGATATGTATAAGTGGGTATCGCAGCACGAATTTCGTTATTTGCGGGTTCAAAATAGGAGGTGGTGGGTTGATAACTGTCAGGCCCTACAAACGTGTAGACCGCCTGTGAACAATTACCACCGACAGCCTCAGCAACTGCAACGTGAAGTCGGATTGTTGTTTGCACTGGCTGATTAATCGTCGCAACAAATGAATTAAATGCCGCAGAACTTGCAACCTGTACCACATCAGAAGTAAACTGTCCCGATGTTGCATACTGGCCACCAGGACCCCCAATAATTATTTTGAGTTCAGAAGTAGCATCTGCAGTAATGATATAAGAATATGCATCTCCATCAGATTCAAGAATTGTTGAAATACCATTTACCCCACTTGATACCTCCATCCCTCCACACCGCACCGGAGTAGATTCATTAGCAATGTTAATAACCTGATATTCCTCACCACTTGATCCAACTAAAATTGCTCTATTACCAGGGGTAAGACCCACACCTTTTGGATTCATGCCATTTGCATCGTAACTGCCAACCATTGGACGAGAGCCTGTTTTGATTGAAGTATCGATAATAAAAAATTCTCGCTGGGATGCTGAAACGGCTGTTGCTACATATGCACGAGTACCGGTTGAGTTGACTACAACATCAATTGCAGACTGACTGTCAACATTTGCCGTTCCAACAACAGAAAGCGATGTCCCCCCGTTTTGAACCGAAATTATCTGCAGTTCGGTTGTCGATCCTGATATTGATACGTATGCATACGAATCCTGAACATATACCTTTGTGCCTTGCCCTGCAAGAGTAACACTTGCGAGTAAAGTTCGAGAGCCTGACTTGCTTGATAAATCGAATGTGTGTAGTTGATTCGATGTAATAACAAATCCGATTGAACCTGAAACATATGTTGACCGTCCAGAGCCGTTACCTGGCGCATTAAAGTATCCTACTTCTGGATATTTATTAGAGGCATTGGGATTGTTAAGATCAATTATTACCACTTCCTTAGAATTAGTGTCTGTGCCAATATATGCATAATCACCATCGATATAGACGCCGTTTGTTTTATATCCATCAAAGGTGCCCTCAATTGCGGCATTTGGTGGAACTTGATTATCAACAAGCACATTAGCAAACGAAACGCCCGAGGCATTTTCTCCCGTGACCGCAGACACTTTTCCTTCAACCGCCCACACTGCATTTGCCACACCACTTTTCGGTAGGTCAACTACAGAACCAGTCAAATTTGGACTGCACCAGTTACCGTTTCCACCGGCACCTAATGTAACCTCGCCATCACCGGTAATGCCGCTTCCAAATGTCTCTGCAATAGTTGTGCCACTTGCCGATCCTTCAGTGAAGTCGGATAGTAAAGTATCTAGTGTTGTTACATTTGATCGGAAACGCGACACAAATGTTGTAAGCGAAACAGACGATGGAGTGGGATTTTGCCATGACACGGTAGATACAATGCGACGGGTTGATGGGTCTACAACTCCTCCAGATGTAACAATGCCACCAGCAGAATTTCTATAGACATCAGATATTTCCACCGATGTAGTCAATCCATCCATAGTAGAACTACCAGGACTAAGAATCCACCTATTTTGAAACAACTCCGGATGATATTCACCACTTACTGGAATGTCATGCCAGTTGGAGTCTTTAATACTTTTCACAATTTCGGCAGTACTTTTAAGGCGTGACAGCGCATTACTTTTTCGTATCTGCTGTGCTTTGCCTTCACGTGAAGATGTAAGGCCAATTAATAAAGCAGGAAGCAAGATAAGCGCCAATGCAAAAATAACAATAAGTTCAATGAGTGACCCACCTTTTTTATTCATCGTTCTATTGTGGGAATTCCTAATGCATTTATAGTGATCGTTCTCTCAAGTAGGTGGACCGTGTCAGTGAGGATTACCGAATTTGCCAGCGGACTATAATTAATAAACTCTCCACTCCCAGACGCAAATCTGACGTTACCATTGGAGAATAAAACCGAAGAAAAGCTCAATGGATACGGGAGGGTGTATTCAGTATTGTCACTGTTTCCTAATTCGTAATCTTCACCTTGAAACAAGATGTACTTCTCAGCTTCAAAATGAATTCCTGAAGTTACACCAGTATTCATAGCGTTGAACTGTTGCTGGCGAAGTAATGAAACAAGTTCAATTGAGGTATTTTGCAGTGCATTTCTATCTTGTAATTTAAACAGATCAGGGGCAGTAATCGCAAACAAGAGCGATAAAACACCCATTACTACCACAACTTCAATAAATGTAAAACCAAAACGAGTACGCATACTACCTTGCTGCAACCGACCCAATAAGGCCGTAAATAGGTGCAATAATTGCCATCATCATGCCTCCGACTAATACGCCAACCACAACCAACATGACAGGTTCAAGTAAGGCCGTAGCAGTTTTTACACTGTTTGATACCTCATAGTCTAAGTACTCTGATACATCGAAAAGGGCCTTATCAAGGGTTCCGCTTTTTTCACCGGCCTCGATAATTTTAATGACTATAACAGGTATATATCCCTTCCCTCTTCGTAGTCCCTCGGTAAGATTTTTACCAGCAATTACCATATCTCGAGTACGTGTGATAATTGTGTAAATTTCCTTTTTGGTAACTACCTCTGCAACAAGCTCAAGCGCTGATGTTATTGGTATACCTGAGTTGAGCAAAAGATGGAGGTTATAAGTAAAGCGAGTCAGATCAATTTTCTGTACAAGTGGAGAAATTACAGGAATTGATAAGAGCGGTTGAATTATTTCACGTTTATATTTTTTTATAAGAAAATAGAGCACTCCGACAACAATACCTGTTACCGCTAAAAAATAAGGTGTCTTGTTTACCACAATGTCTGATGCAAACATCAGTATTTTTGTCGGGAGAGGCAGAGTAACATTTAGTCGCAAAAAAACAACAGAAATTTTCGGTATAACAACAATGAGAATCATCAGTAATACACCAATAAATACAAACACAATGAGCACTGGATACATGAGTGCAGATCGTAGTTTGTCATTGAACTCCATTTCTTTTCGAATATTATTCTTAATGTCTTTGAGTATCACATCAAGCGTTCCCGACTCCTCTGCTGCTTTTACGATATTTACCGTTACTTTATCAAAAATTAGGGGAAACTCTGCAAACGCTAAATACACACGCTTACCCTGGTATATGTAGTCATTTAATGTCTGTAAGACAATACGTTGATTGCCTTTTGCATCTTCAAGCAGTGATTCGACAGCGTTTAAAATCGATATGCCTGCAGCAATCATGGTAGACAAATTCATGATTAACTCGATTTTTTCCTCATTGGTGATGCTTACTGCTTTTAAATTTATTTTTTTGCTCATGTAGTGTCGACTTTCGTAACGCGTAACACTTCCTCAATGGTTGTAAGTCCCTTTGTTACTTTTTCAAGACCATCTTCCAACATTGTTTTCATACCCTCTTCTTGAGCCTTTTTTGCAATTACGTCGGAATCGGCCTTCGCAACAATAAGTTCCTTTATGGCCTTGCTTACTTCTATTATTTCAAATACTCCTATTCGTCCTGCGTATCCCGTACCATGACAAATCTTGCATCCTGTCCCCTTATATATTTGTATTTCTTGATCTTTGCCGAAATAATCTGTGACATATTTTTCAGGAATCTGTTTGGTAAGTTCTTGCGATGACATGGATATTGAGGTGCGGCACATCTCGCATATTTTTCGCAATAACCGCTGAGCAATAATTACATTTACCGTTGAAGCAACCAAAAAGGGCTCAATTTTCATGTCGATGAGTCGTGGTAGTGCAGTGGCCGCATCATTTGTGTGAAGCGTCGACAGTACTAAGTGACCGGTAAGGGCGGCATTTACTGCAATACTTGCGGTCTCAATATCGCGAATTTCTCCTACAAACACTACGTTGGGGTCCTGGCGTAAAATTGATCTCAATCCCGCGGCAAATGTAAGATTTGCTTTTGGATTTACCTGAATCTGGTTTATGCCCTTTATTCTGTACTCAACCGGATCTTCAATTGTTGTAATATTTTTTTCCCGGGTATTGAGTAGTTTCAAAATAGAATAAATGCTTGTTGACTTACCTGAACCGGTAGGTCCTGTTGAAAGGATCATGCCGTACGATTTAGTAAAGGCTTTTGTAACCTTTTGAAGATCGCGCTCACTCATTCCCAAATTGGAAAGTGTGTATTGCTGTGACCGTGTAGAAAATAAACGAAGTACCGCTTTTTCGCCATCGACTATAGGGAGAATAGATACACGAACGTCAAGATCTTCATCATTAATGCGTACTTTTAATTTACCATCTTGAGCAGTCATGTGTTCGTCGGTCCTCAGTGATGAAAGCACTTTTATGCGGGTCAGAATTCTATTATGGATGTTTTTGGGGAGCACCAACACATCATGAAGTACTCCATCAATTCTAAAGCGTACAAGAAGATTTTTTTCTTCAGGTTCAATATGAATATCCGATGCTTTATCCTGGTAAGCATAGATGATGAGGAGGTCAACCATTTTGGCAATAGGAGCTTCATCAATTGCCGCCTTTTTCGCTTCAGGAGATCCTCGCGTAAGAAAGTCATGAAATAACTTTTGCAAGTCTCTCCGGTAAATACGAAGTGCATTATCGATATCTTTCGATGTTGCAAGATAAGGCACCACTGGGTATCCTGTCTTCGCAGAAATCACCTCAAGTAATATGCTGTCTCGCGGATTTGCCATTGCAACACAGAGTCCTTTATCAATAAATGCAAATGGGATTGCCTTATATTTGCGCGCAACACGTTCAGGCAATATGTGGCGGACATTATCTGCAATAGTTATCTTTTGAAGAAGTATAAAGGGGACTTTAAGATAGTCTGCAACAAGTATTCCTAAGTTTTCGTCAGTTACTATGTTTTTCTCAATGAGCGCTTCGTCCATTTCAATGTCACAGTTGGCAGCATACTCTTTTGTCTCCGCCCACATTTTCTCGTCTATGATTTTTGTTTTTTCAAGGAGTAGTTTCAGCTCTTCCTGGGTAATAATCATTGCGTTGTTTTCCCAACTGTTATTGCCGAAATTTTTTCTACTAAGGTGTCAAAATCAAAAAAGGCTTTATTAGCATAATCACGCGCACCAAGTGATAGCGCCTTTTTCATGTCGTCCTCCTGTCCAAGTGTTGAAAACATTATTATGGGCGTTTTTTGTGGTATGCCTTGTTGGGATGCGAATTCAAGAACTTCAAAACCGTTTTTTTTTGGCATAATGATATCGAGAAGAACACAGTCGTATATTTTATTTTTCAGAAGCTCAATTGCAACTTCTCCATCTGGAGCAAGTTCAACAGTATGTCCTAACTCTTGAAGTTTGAGTACATAGAACTTTTGAAAAAACGCATCATCCTCAACCACAAGTATATTCATAGTTCAGTTACTGCAATTCCTAACTCACCTAACAAGACATCAAGTTTTTGGATAGCTTCTTCCACCATTGCCTCGTTTTCACTCCCTTCATGTGCTTTGATAAAGGCTTCAAGTTGCTGTACGGTAGGCAACATCTGAAATAATTCTTTATCAATCATCTCGCTTTGATCAACACAATGTGCAAACAACCTCTCGAGCCGATACCACATTGAGCCAAGTTTTTTATAGTTCATAGCAAAACTCTGACCTTTGAGTGAATGGGTAATTCTTCGAAGTTCTAAATACGTCTCTTTTTCTAGCGCGTTAAGTCCATTTATTTTACCCAATGCAATATCATACTCGTGTACTAATGCTATACCAGTTTTTACAAACAAATCACGATAATCTGATAAATTAACAGACATACATTCATACTATCAGAAATGATAGAGAAGATTCAATTGTCCAACTCTTAAGCTTACAGGTAATGTTTGTAAGCGTATGCAACGAGTGCCATTGCAGCAAGGATTATGAATACTACGCCAAACTGTACAATTGGGCTCGTTTTATGTGTAACAGGGGCCCTTTTTACAGCTATCTTTTTTTTACGTACCGCCATAGGAAATAAAAATATGTAATAATTTCAGAATAATGGAGAATGCATAGTGTGTCAATACGTGAACTGATACAATGTACAGATATATGCTTTACGCCACCATTTTCCTCACTGGTGCAATTATCATGATCGTCGAACTTGTTGGCATTCGCCTTTTTACTCCTTATTTTGGATCAACAATGAATGTTGTAACAGGAATTATATCGGCAGTACTTACTGCTATGGGATTTGGCTATTTTATAGGAGGAAAAATCGCAGATAAGAATCCTCGTCTTTCTATACTCACCCTACTCCTTTTTTGTGCCTCTTTACTGTTACTGATAACTTTTACTTGGTCAGAAAAAATGCTGATAATGCTATCAGCAAATAAGCAATTTCATTCGCTATTTGTTGTGATCGCTTCTCTTGGTATATTGGGACCATTTTCACTTCTTTTAGCAGCTATTTCACCTTATGCAGTGAAACTATTACTACACACCATAAAATCAAGTGGTACAACTGCCGGAATAGCTTATGCCATTGGCACTTTCGGTAGTATTTCTGGAACACTATTATCTGGATATGCACTCATTCCAACTCTCCCGCTTAATTGGATAATTTTTTATACGAGTGCTTTTTTGTTTTTGTGGTCAGTTGTTTTAGCAGTCAGAGCCAAGATGACTATTAAATTGATTTGTTTTGGTGTTTTGATGTTTCTTTTATTTGGATATATATACCTAGTAACGAGAAAAAGAGCAGACACACTCATTACAGTCGAAAGTCAATATGGTAATATTCAGGTTATCCAAGGTTTTATTAAAGAAAACGGCGAAGAAAAATTTGGGCGTTTTATAATGGTCAATAATAGATGTTGTCAGTCTGGAATGGATCTGAAAAAACCAAACGACCTTTATTTTAAATATTTAGATTACTTTGCTTGGGGGGCGTCACTTGTTCCAAGTGCATCTTCATATCTTATCGTAGGCGGAGGAGGATATTCGTATCCGAAACATATAGTGGCAAACGTACCAGACGCAATTGTAGATGTTGTTGAAATCGACCCTGTAATGACCGCAATCGCTAAGCAGTATTTTTTTGTTCCAGAGTCTCCCCGGTTGAAAACATATTTCGAAGATGGGCGAATTTATCTCAATACAAACGATAAAAAATATGATGTAATCGCTATGAATGCAACCCATGACTATTCAGTTCCCTTTGCGTTAGTTACACAAGAAGCGATATATAAAATAAAAAACAGTCTATCTGATAAAGGTATTGTCATGACTAATATTGCATCTGGAATTACCGGGTCAAAAAGTAAGCTATTCGCATCTGTTTACAAAACCTATACTTCAGTTTTTAAAAACGTGTATGCATTCAAAGTGTACAGCACACCCGACTCAGAAATTCAGACAATAGTACTGATCGCCTCAGAGTCAGACTTACGATTAACTAATCGTCACGAATATATAACAACTCAAATTGAACCTTCAAAAAACATAGAGGCAATATTACTTACGGACAATTTTGCACCTGTTGAAAGAATGCTTTTACCATGACAAAAAAACAACTCCGAATTATTCAACTTTGCATTGGGCTTATTTTGTATTTACTATTTAGAGGTGTCGGTGAAAAAATACCGACCTCACTCCCATCACCCACACCGACTTTGGTTCAAACTTTATCGCCAATTGAAGTTGCTACAGTTTCCGCTGTAATTGATGGGGATACTATTGAACTAACAGACAAAAGACGGGTTCGTTATATTGGCATAGACACTCCAGAGACGAAGCATCCAAACAAAGGAGTGGAATGTTTCGGAAAAGAGTCAACCCAAAAAAATAAGGATCTAGTTGAAGGTAATACTATTACTATGCAAAGGGATGTTTCTGAAACCGATAAATATAAACGACTACTTCGATATGTTTGGGTAAATGACCAGTTTGTAAATGAATTATTAGTACGGGAAGGGTATGCACTCCAATCCACATTCCCCCCAGATGTTCGATTTGCAGATCTATTTAAAGAAGCTGCGGAAGACGCTCGCATCAATAAACGGGGTTTGTGGAATTCGTGTAATTAACAATTTATACTTTTCCTCGTTTTACAAGTTTATATACCGGGACTATTTCTTTAATTTCTCCATTTTCTCCCTCGATGATGTTGGTTCCTGAAACTCGCTGGTACTCCTCAAGATAGCCAGATAACGTTTCTTGTGCGTCTTTAAGTTCAGTTTTTAACTCATCAATTTTTGCAACAACCGCTTCCATAGCTGGCGTTTTTAGAATACGTTGCTTTATTGCATTTTTCTGCTTGTTCATTTCTTTTACCTTCATATCCATATCATGAAACTCGGCGTCACCGTTAAATGCATCTTTAAACATTCCGCTTTGCATTTTCAAACTGTCTTTAACTTTCGCAATATCAACTTCATACCTATTGATAATGGACGTGAGTTCAACGATGGTAAGCGATCCGCGGGGTGCTTCTGTCTCTGGCTGGGATGATTGTTGAGTAGGTTCTTGATGTGTATCCATAAGGAATTACTATACCAGAAAAAATACAGCACTTGTAGCTTATCTATCGCAAATCCATGATCTCAGCTATAATGGTCATAGTATGTTTCGTCCCAAAATAGGTCTTGCTCTAGGCGGTGGCGGTCCTCGCGGACTAGCTCATATAGGCATTATTAAAGTTCTAGTGGATCATGGAATTCCCATTGATTATATTGCAGGTACAAGCGCAGGGGCGCTTATCGGTGGAATGTTTGCCTATTCCAAAGACATTAGAAAAGTAGAAAACTTCATACTTGAAAAAAATAAATTCGAAATGCTCTCCTATATGTTTGATCCTTCGCTCAAAAGTGGTTTTTTTGGTGGTAATAAAATCGAACAATTTATTACCGAGTTTATTGGTAACACAACGTTTGCAGATTTGCACATTCCATTTGTGGCGGTTGCGGTGGATTTAAAAACAGGAAAAAAAGTAGAACTCAAGGCTGGATCGGTAGTAAAGGCAATTCACGCGAGTAGCGCCATACCAATGGTTTTTAAACCTGTTGAGATCAACAATCAATTACTGGTGGATGGTGCGGTGTTGAGCTCTGTTCCAGTGGAATCTGCTTTTGATATGGGAGCAGATGTTGTTATTGCAGTTCAACTCAATAAACAATATCATCCAAAATTTGATATTCAAAAATTAAATCTTCTTCAGGTGGGTCAACTCTCCTTTCATATATTCGAGCGAAAAATTGCCTTTGAGGAAGTAAAAAATGCACAAATTGTTTTACAGCCACGGATTGAAAATGTGGGGTGGAATGCACTTGTAAATCAGGAAGAAAAAGTAAAAGGTATTCGGATTGGGGAGGAAGAGGCGATACTTCATCTGCCGCACATAATGTACCAAACTAATAAATGGTCATTCATGTATGCATGGAATAAGATTTTGCGAAGATTTAAGAAAAATATTAGTCTCGGCTAATCCAGTTAAAAAATGAGCTAACAATAGACATAACCAGGCTAAAAACAATCCCCCACATAAGGTTGTCTACGTAAAAACCTGGAACAATATTGGCAACCAACAAAACAATGAGTCCGTTGATAACCAGTGTAAAGAGGCCAAGTGTAAGAATAGTAATCGGCAATGTGAATAGGATAAGGAGGGGTTTGAGAACCATATTTGCCAAACCTAAAATTACTCCCACTACAACAGCATGTAAGAACGATTCTACATGTACCCCTGCTAATATATACGCTGAAACGATAACAGCCGCAGCGTTTGTTATGAGATAACCAATAAGTTTCATATGATGATTATACAATTTTCATCACCATATTTTGCAGACCAGTAGAGTATTGAAATGCTTTTTTTGGACGCGCAACAACAGCTTGAGGCAATCCCCTTTCCTTTCCCCACTCTCTCATAAAAAATTTTTCTATGCCCTTTGCCATCTTGTATTCGCCTGGAACCTGCATTGCAAACTCAACAAACTTCTCTTCTAAGTATGGATTAAGGAGAGTGATATCAAAAAACTGAGCCATTGCCGCGTCACGCTTCTTGTCAGTCTCCAAGAGAATTAAATCTTTTTGGATTGTTGAGTTGATTTCTGATAAGGTAGTATTTCTATACTTGTGGTACCCTGCAAAGAGAATGTCTGGCCCCTGACCCGTAACAATAGCTTTTACACCATTTTCAGATGCTCGTTTAAAAATAAGAAAGTACCCTACTGCAAGTGCTAGTTGCATCACACTAACTTCAATACCCTTCTCAATAAGCAATTTCTTGACTGTGGGTAGTGCTTTTTGTACACTACTTTCGGTGAGCTCAACCCACGTATAAGGCTTATGCAGCATAGCTGAGACAAGGTCTACAAATGGCTTGTCTTTCGTTTTATCAGTCCCCATTGAATAAAGGATCGCGTTGGGAAAATGTTCAATGGTATAGGATGAAATAACCGATGAATCAATACCACCTGATAGCAGTACGCCGGTGTTTTCATGCTGTTCTTTATATAGTTTGAAGTATTTTGATACAATAGAATCTGCTATTTGTATATAGTTGTCCATATGCAATTATACTATCCATCCAACTTTCCAGTACGACTTGAGACAAGGCTTATAGATATTGTCTTAGCGTTGCAGGCACGATGTATCGAGGGTGTTGCCGTGACTCCTCAGTCTGTACGAAAATACATTCGGGAAGACCTTCGAAAATTAGACGCATCAATTTTTAAGGCTCAAACACCTCCGTTTTGGTGGATTCAATTTATTCTTTTACGCCATTCTTCACGTTTTAACCAAGAGTTTGTACACATACTTCAACAGATAATTATAAAAACCAAAGTACGTTCAATTTCAGGAGTGGTGCCGCTTACTCTTTTTACCGCTGGAACAGGATGTCCGTTCCATTGCGTATACTGCCCTACCGAGCCCGGTGTTCCAAAAAGCTACTTGTCCGACGAACCTGCGGTTATGCGCGCGATTCGAAGCAACTATAGTCCCTTTGCCCAAACCCAAAGTAGATTGATTATGTTTGCCCTTTCGGGACATTCAATTGATAAGGTAGAAATAATTATTAAAGGTGGAACTTTTTCTTTTTTACCTCGGCAATATAGAACATTTTTTATAAGATCTATATTTAATGCTGCAAATACAAACACTTCTCAGTTGCTCTCTTCAGGAAAGGTTATCCAATCTTCACTTCCACTTCAAAAGGCACAAAAAAGAAATGAAAGCGCTCAGTCTCGCATAATAGGTGTAAATATAGAAACACGTCCAGACTATATTAACCCAAAAGAACTCCTCTATCTCAGGTCTCTTGGTGTTACACATGTTGAGCTTGGTGTGCAAACAATATATGACGATATTTTGACAAAAATTAAACGTGGTCATTCAGTAACTGCAGTGTATGATGCTACTCAACAACTGCGTGATGCGGGTTTTAAAATAGGATATCATATCATGCCAAATTTGCCGGGAAGTACTCCTTCGCGAGACTACACAATGATGAAGGAGATCTTTACCGCTGAGCATTTTTTACCAGACCATCTTAAACTCTACCCAACAACTATCACAAAATTCACCACACTCGAAAAATGGTTTCAGGATGGAACTTACACACCATATCCCTTGGAAGAACTGATTAATACTATAGTGAGAATAAAAAAAGAACACATTCCGCCTTGGGTTCGTATTGGACGACTAACACGAGATATAACCACCAACATGATGACCGGGAGTAAATTTCCACCTAATTTGAGAGAGGTAATACAACTAAAAATGCGCGAACAAAATATTGTGTGTAACTGTATCCGTTGTCGAGAAATACAACTCGAGGTTCCGAAAGAACCAGTTACTATCCGCGAGATAGCATACGATGCAGGCGGAGGCAAAGAATTTTTTATTGAACAGATTGACGCACAAAAAAAGTGCCTTGGGTTTATACGTCTCCGTTTTCCATCATTTTTATTTCAAAATAAGACAAGACCATTGTTAAGGACATTACAGGAATGTGCCTTAGTTAGAGAGCTTCACGTGTACGGTAAAGCAACAGGTATTGGCAAAAGTGATAGTAGATCAAGGCAACATAAGGGTCTTGGAGAGCTGTTGCTAGAGTATGCAGAACACAAAGCAAAAGAGGCTGGTATCCGAAAACTAGCAATTATATCTGGAGTAGGCGTACGCAATTACTATCGTAAATTGGGATACTCACTTCGCGATACATACATGCTGAAAAATCTTTAATCCGGCCAGTGGCACTTCTTATATTTTTTTCCACTACCACACCAGCAGGGTTCATTTCTCCCTGGTTTTTTTTCAGTAGAAACCTGCGTGTGTGTATGAGTTACTTTTTTCTGCTCGTCTTGTTTTTTCCCTGCTTCAAATGCATTTACCGCGCTTGCTGATGAAAAAATCATTCGTTTTGCCATATCTTGTTGTTGGACAGTTTCTACACGTAGTATTTTTCGTGTTGCCTCATATGGTATATCAGTCATTGTTTTTTCAAACAATGAATACGCCTCATTTTTATATTCGACTAAGGGGTCAAGCTGAGCATATCCCCGTAAGTTTATACCTTCACGCAGATCTTCAATTGCAGTAAGATGGTCTGTCCAATATTTATCGATTGTTGACAGAAATATTGATTTAACAATTTCCCTCCACATATCGGACCCAAAGCTTGTTTCTCGAGCGCTAAACTCTTTTTCAAAAACAGCTAAAGCAAAGTTTTTTGTATTAATTAGATTCTTTTCTGTAATGAGGCGCTCTGTATCATTTGAGTGAATGGGGATAAGCGTACGTAGCTCATCCACTATATGAGTCATTACACTATCATCCATTTCCTCTTCTGCAACTCCATGTGTATTTAGAACAATATCAACCTCATCGTCGAACATGTCAAGTATTGCCTTTTTAAATGTGTCCGGATCATCGATGGCAAACAACATTTTTCTTCGCAATGCATATACTATTTCTCGCTGTTTGTTAAGCACATCATCAAAATCAACAAGATGTTTTCGTATATCAAAATTGAATCCCTCCACCTTCACCTGTGCTTGCTCGATAGCGCGGGAAACCATGGAGTGACTTAAGGGCTGATCTTCGGGAAGATTGAAAAACGTCATGAGGTTTGAAATCTGCTCACCGCCAAAAATTCTCATGAGGTCGTCCTGAAGCGATACAAAAAAACGCGTCTCACCTGGATCTCCTTGTCTGCCTGCACGACCTCGTAGCTGATTATCAATTCGACGCGACTCATGTCTTTCAGTACCAATAACATAGAGTCCGCCCAAACTCATAACTTCATCATGTTCCTTTTGCCACATTTCACGCGCGGCTGCGTCAATCTTTTCATCATTACTTGGTGAAGGTTTAACTCCACCTAAAATGATATCTACGCCTCGTCCTGCCATATTGGTTGCAACAGTTACCGCATGTTTTTTTCCTGCACGGGCAATAATTGATGCCTCCTGTATATGATTTTTTGCATTCAACAGTTCGTGTGGAATTCCTTTTTTATGGAGAATTCGAGAAAGATGTTCATTTTTTTCAATAGAAGTTGTACCAACGAGTACCGGCCTTCCTGTGTGATACTGTGAAGCGATTTCATCTGCTATAGCGTTGAATTTTGCGTGTTCGGTTTTATATATCATGTCAGGGTGATCTAAGCGTTTTAGTGGTCGATGTGTTGGTATAACAACTACATCTGCTTTATATATCTTATGAAACTCTTCTGCTTCGGTTGCAGCAGTACCTGTCATTCCCGCTATTTTTTTGTAACCCCTAAAGTAGTTTTGCAGTGAAACTGTAGCGAGTGTTTTTGACTCACGTTGAATTTTGACATTCTCCTTTGCTTCGATGGCTTGATGAATCCCTTCAGAAAATCGTCGACCCTGAAGAAGACGTCCTGTAAATTCGTCTACTATAATAATTTCGCCATCTTTAACGATATATTCCTTATTGTTTTTAAACAGTAATTCAGCCTTAAGGGCTGCTTCTATATGAAACAAAGTGTCAAAATCTTTTTCGTAAATATTCTGTACTCCCAATATTTGTTCTACACGCGCAATTCCAGAGTCGGTTAAGTGGACTGTCCGAGCTTTTTCATCAATTTTAAAGTCGTTTTCAGTCAATTGACGTACAATTTTTGCATAGGAGTAGTACTTTGATGTGTCCTCTTCAAAGGGGGCAGAAATGATGTGAGGTGTGCGTGCTTCATCAATAAGTACAGAGTCAGCTTCATCAATAATGGCAAAATGGAAGCCCCGTTGAGTAAGATCATTTGGATCTGTTACCATGTTGTCGCGAAGATAATCAAATCCAAATTCGCTGTTTATTCCATAGGTAATGTCTGCTGCATATGCGTCTTTACGAGTACACTGTTTGAGGTGTTTCAACCGCCAATCCTGTGCGTCGGGATCCTCATATTGTCGATCAAATATATACGACTTGTCACCAATAATCGCCGATGTAGTAAGACCCAAAAAGTCATACACATCACCCATCCATCCTGCATCACGCCGAGCAAGGTAGTCATTTACAGTGACAAGATGCGCCCCTTTTCCCTCAAGAGCGTTAAGGTAAAGAGCTGTTGTAGCCGATAATGTTTTCCCTTCGCCTGTGCGTTGTTCGCTGATTTTTCCATCATGAAGGGCTAATCCTGCTATAAGCTGTACATCATAATGCCTTTCTCCAAGCCTTCTTCGTGCCGCTTCTCGTACTAGAGCAAATGCTTCTGGAAGTATATCGTTTACAGTTTTACCCTCCGAAAGCATCGACTTGAATTCCCGCGTTTTATGAGCAAACATATCATCTGAATATGTTCGAACCGTGTCTTCAAGTGCATTAATACGATGCACTGTTTTTTGATACTCAGAAATTTGCCTTAGATTGAAATCCAAAAGCTTTTTGAAGAACTGAAACATAGTATGTATATATGGCAGGGATTCTTCAGATGTTAGTATGTGCCTATCGAACTAGGAATTCTTGTGGTATGACAAGAATTCGTACTGCATCATATCTATTTTTTTCTGTGGAATCACCCGGGTTGGTTTTACTTACAACAAAGTGAATCGCATCGCCTTCTTTCAATTTTGAAAAGCCGGTTCGTTCATTTTCCTTGGTCTTCATGTTATACATGAACTGACGCGTGCTATTCTGAATATCAAGCGTATACTCTTCTTTGTCGTTAGTAACAACTTTTAAAAAGAAACTTTCTTTTGAAACTTCAATAATCGAACCTGTGCGTACAATAAATTCTTCATCAATGTGTATGCTATCTGCCTCAATACCTTCATTGAGTTGTTGTCCAGTAACTATAACATAGTCGTCTTTCTTGAGGTCACTTTTTTTTATTTCTTTGCTGGTTGTACCTGCAATTCGATATATATTGGTGAGTGTCTCATCAATTTTTATCAACAGCGTCTTTTCATCATTTCCTTGTGTAGATGCAATAGTTATGCTTGTGTCTTCAATTTTTTGAATTTTTCCGGCATATGCGCGTTGATCTTTTTTGCGCATCTCCTCTACTTTCGTTGCGATTTTTTCCCTGAGTAGTTTAACATTTTGATCGTCAATAGTTCCTGAGGGAGTAGCTTCAAGCGCAAACACTGCAGTTGTCATTGTAGCAACTAAGCATGCACTCGCAATAAGTGATGTGTGATACTTATTCATTGTGTGGGGATGTAATAAACTTTCAACTCTTTTTCTTGCACTTTTGTACCGCCACCTTTTGCATAAACACTGATATGGATAATGTTTTCACCAAGAGTCAGGGGGACCGTTGTGCTCACGTTTTCTGATTCAGCTTCTTGTGTAATATCTTGAGAAGGTGTTTGGATAACGATAAAACTTCCTTTTTCAATCTTCATCTTGACTTCAGCTTTGTTTGTATCAAACAAGGCGCGATCGTTTGGGGAGGTAACCTCAATTGGTTTTACAACCACGCTATTTTGTGTTGAGGAAGCGGGACGGGTTTGATTGGACTGTTTTTTTTGACTTACCGCCTTGTTCGTTTGGGTGTTTAAAATTACCACAAACGAAAAAAGGAGTCCAAAGAACACTCCTAAGCCCACAGCAATTCCAGTTTCTTTTTTCATATTGGGAAAACCTAATGCAATAGTACCTTATTACCTCTAACATGTCAAACTAGCCGTGGGTAATAAGCACCTCTTTAAGGGTGGCGGGAAACTCTGAAAGAATATCGTGTACCGAATACCAATAGCCCTTCATGGCAAATAGAGTATCAGCTGTGCGTTTCAATACATATGACCCAATCACGGCGCTTCTAAGCGAGTGTCCATAAGTTGCAAACCCAGCGACAATCCCTGCAAGTAAATCCCCTGTCCCTCCTTTAGTTAGACCGGCGTTGCCTCCAGTAATCCGTATTGTGCGGACTCCATCAGACACTATATCATCCACCGCCTTCATAAGGATAATACAGTTGTATTCGCGTGCAGTCTGGGTGACGAGCTGTTCTTTTTGTTCTATTGTTTTATCAGACAGGTCTATACAAAATAGTCTCTGAAACTCCTTCTGATGTGGAGTAACAATAGCCTTTTTGTGAAGTAGAGTAAGCCACTCTTTATCCATCATCTGAAGCGCACCCGCATCAAAGATATATTGCTTGTCAGGGAAATGGGTTATGAGGTAATTAACAACCTCGCGAGTAAACCTACCTTCTTCCTTGATTTTGACTATTTCGTTCCATAATTTGACATTTGACATTTGTAATTTGAAATTATCATCCCTCATCATTCCGTTACCAATGAGTATTACGTCGTCCTCCTGCGCGTAGTCAGGTATTGAAGACAGCGAAATAACCATACCTGTCTGCCATTTGGTTTTGATTGAACGTATGATTTCGTTATTTTCAATAGTTGATGCTACGTGGACCATGTCGGCTATATGTGATGCTGCCTGAGCGGCCCAAATTACCGCTCCATGAAATAGACTCGACCCCCCAATAACGAGTACCTTGCCATTTTGTCCTTTATGCGAAATGGGCTTGGGCACTCCAGCCCTTAATTCATGAGGCAAACTGGATGGTGGATGAGACGAATATATAATCATCGTTTATCTATTCATTTTAGTATAATTCTTCATATGAAAATTGACCATTTTGCATTTCGGAAGCTTTTTGCTGATTACCTAATAAAAAACGGCCATGTTGAGGTTCCTCCCATTCCACTGGTGCCCAAAGATGATCCAACCACATTATTTACGGGTTCAGGGATGCAACAACTAGTGCCTTACCTATTGGGAGAGCAACATCCGCTTGGTACTCGTTTATTTGATATACAGCGCTCACTCCGATCGCAGGATATTGATGAGATAGGAGATAATCGCCACACCACCATGTTTGAAATGATAGGTAATTGGTCGCTTGGCGACTACTTTAAAAAAGAACAACTGCAGTGGTTTTATTCTTTTTTGGTCGATTCACTTGGTTTTGATCCACAACGGCTGTATGTTACCGTATTTGCGGGTTCCGCTACTCTACCCAAAGACGAAGAGTCAATAGAAACCTGGAAGAAGGTGCTTACAAGCTACGGCATTGAACCAAATATTGGAAAACGTATATATCTCTACGACGCAACAAAAAACTGGTGGTCGCGTGCTGGTGTACCGGAAAACATGCCCGTCGGTGAACCGGGTGGGCCAGACAGCGAAGTTTTTTATGAGTTTACCAACGTACCGCATAACCCAGATTTTGGACAAACTTGCCATCCAAACTGCGACTGCGGAAGATTTATGGAGATAGGTAACTCAGTGTTCATGCAGTACAAAAAAACTAAAGATGGGTTTGAAGAATTGCCAAAAATGAACGTAGACTTCGGCGGTGGACTTGAGCGAATTTTGGCGGCTCTTGAGGACAATCCTGATATCTTTACTACCCATATGTATCTTCCTATTATCAAACAAATCGAAAAAATCACTTCAAAGCAATATTCAATAAAAGAATATACTCCACTTATGCGCGTTGTCGCCGACCATCTCAAAGCATCTGTGTTCCTCATTAAAGATGGTGTGCTTCCATCAAATAAGGAGCAGGGATACGTATTAAGACGACTTCTCCGCCGACTCACGGTAAAACTGCGCAAACTGTTAGGTAAACTTCCTTCTCCTGATGAGGTTGCCGCAGTATCAGAGGAAGTTCTCAAGATGTATGAGGGAGTGTATTTTGAAACGAAGACTGACCTGCCAGTAATGAAATCCATAATTGGTGATGAAATAAAAAAGTTTAATGCGAGCCTTGAAAAAGGAATGAAGCAAATCGAAAAAATCCCCACTATTGATGGCAAAATTGCCTTTGACCTCTATCAGTCGTTTGGATTTCCACTTGAAGTTACGGAGGAACTATACAAAGAAAAAGGTCAGTCAATTGATAAAGTGCAGTTTACAGCTGAATTCAATAAACACAAGGAATTATCCCGCACTGCCTCTGCTGGAAAGTTTAAGGGTGGTCTTGCCGATCAGAGCGAACAGACTCTGAAATATCATACAGCCACACATCTACTTCATCAGGCACTTTTTGATGTATTGGGCAAAGACGTGCGTCAGGAAGGATCTAATATTACCAGTGAACGGCTTCGATTTGACTTTTTTTCACTTTCTCAACCAACACAGGAGTCCATCGATGAAGTAATACAAATTGTAAATAATAAAATTGAGGAGGCATTACCTGTTTCCTTTAAAATGCTACCTAAATCAGAAGCTGAAAAATTGGGTGCAAAATCTTTTTTTAGAGAAAAATATCCTGATACTGTAAAAGTATACTTTGTAGGAACATACTCTATGGAATTTTGCGGGGGACCTCACGTGACAAATACAAAAGTAATAGGAAAAATTTCGCTCCAAAAATTTGAAAAGATTGGAAATAACATGTATAGAATATATGCACGATAAACAATTTGAAATTTAAAATTTATAATTTTTAGTTAGTTTGACTTACAACCATGAGTAAGTCGAGTAGTAAGCGCTTCAGATAGCGACATACGCAAATATTACGAAGGGATGTAGGTCAAACAAGAGTATATATGAAAAAAACAAATGCGACTTTTGCTGACTTTTTAAAACTTGACATGCGGGCAGGTGAAATAAAAAATGCGGTACCGGTTGAAAATTCAAATAAACTTCTTGAGCTAACAGTCGATCTTGGTGCTGATTATGGTGTGGTTACAATCCTCTCGGGAATTGCAAAGCATGTAGAGCCCGCCGTACTTATAGGAAAAAAAGTGCCGGTTGTTGCAAATCTTGAACCAAAGCCAATGGCCGGTAAACTGTCTAATGGTTTTATACTTATGGCTGATTTAGCTGATCACATACCAAGTCTTATCTATCTTGATCCACAAGTGCCCTGCGGTACCATTCTTTGCTGAATTTTTCCTGAAAAAATAAACTCGTACTTTATTGAGATGAGATGGAATTGACAACGTAAATAAAATAGTATTTAATGGGTGCATTATGACAAATAAAAAAAATTCAGACTCTCAACCAACACATGAGGGAATGCCAAAACAACCAGCTATCAACTGGACAATGGTAGCTGTTGTAGCCGCCCTTGCAGGCATCCTTCTTCTTGTTAGAAGTTTTAAGGGTAAAACCGACGAATTCAAAAACAAAACAATTCCTGAAGCGGTCAAAAAAATTGTAAACGACCCATCAGCGAAAATTGAGGTTGCGAATGTAAAAGACTCAAGTGGAGTATATGAATTTGACCTAAAAGTTAATGGTCAGGCATATGTTTCCTATATAACTAAGGATGCAAAGATTCTGTTTACTTCAGGTATAAAGCTTGATTCTAGCGACACAGGATCAACTGCATCTTCTGAACCGCAAAAAAAACTGACATGTGAAGACCTAGAGAAAGCAGATAACGCAAAACTTACAGCGTTTGTGGTGTCTCAATGTCCGTTTGGTTTGCAGATGCAACGCGTATTTAAAAATGCCATTAACGAGGATCCTTCACTCGCCAATAAATTAGATATCAAGTATATTGGCGCAATCGAGAATGGAAAGATAACCGCAATGCATGGCGATGCAGAAGCACAGGAGAATTTAAAACAAATTTGTATTCGTGAAGAGCAAAAAGAACTTTACTGGCCATATGTTTCATGCTACATGCAAGAAGGTAAAACGGATCAGTGTCTTGCAAATGTTGGTGTTGATCAAACAATGCTTACAGCATGCACAGAAGACCCAACTCGTGGAAATGCATATGCACAGAAAGACTTTGATCTCGCAAACAAATTTAAAGTAGGCGGATCACCAACACTCCTTCTTAACGAGAAGCAGATTGTGTCCGAGTTTGACTTTGGAGGACGAACTCCAAACGCAATTAAACAGCTTACCTGCTGTGGAAGCACAACTAAAGACGCCTCTTGTTCAACCGAGATTTCTACTAAAGAAATGGCCGTTGCTTACTCTCTAACAGATGAGTCAACAGCAACAGGTGGAACAACCAATAGTGCAGCCGGATGTGCTCCAGCACA